>NZ_JBWDLJ010000003.1:0-318129 GCF_056238645.1 Formosa sp. F44 | reverse complement strand
ATAGACATAAGACATGGTGATATTACTAGTTGGACCAGTAAAATAATATCCGGCATCTATGATTTCTTTAAAGCCTGAAAACTGATTATATATAAATGCAATTCCTAAACCTAGGGTTGCAAATAATAATATTGTAGTGCGTTGTCTGTTGCCCTTTTCGAGTGCTTGTTTTGCAAAATAAAACGTGATACTACTAATTAAAATTAAAATAGTACTTATTATAAAGGCATTTGGCAACTGGAAGTCGGTTAACCAATCTGGTCGTTTGCTACTAACAATAAATGCACTTGTCCATCCTGCAAAAGACATGATTAAGGAAATAATTCCAAACCAAAGCATCACCTTTTTTGCTCTGTATGTTTTTTCTTCTAATGTACCTTGAGTTAAGTCCATGCTATCTTAAAAATTTATCTAGTACGTAAATAATCTGAATTAATGTAATGTAAGACACACTGGCCAACATAAGTTGTTTTGCAGCTATAGCAGTCATTTTCTTAAACAGAAGAATGGCATAATATAACATTACCAAACCAAATAAAAATACTATTACCGCCGCGATTGGAGATAAAAACAGTTTACCAGAAACCCCAATGGCTGGGATTATAGATATAATAATAGTCCAAACCGTATATATAATTATCTGTACTGCCGTCCCTTTATCTCGCTTCCCTGTGGGCAACATAAAAAATCCTCCTTTTTTATAATCGTCGAATAGAAACCAACCAATCGCCCAAAAGTGTGGGAATTGCCAGAAAAATTGCCACATAAATAACACCCCTGGTTCTATACCAAAACTATTGGTTGCAGCAACCCAACCTAACATAAACGGGATGGCTCCAGGAATAGCACCTACAAATACAGATAATGGTGTTTTTGTTTTTAAAGGCGTATAAAGACAAGTATAAATAAAAATGGAAATGGCCCCAAACATAGCTGTTTTAGGGTTAATTGTATATAAAACGATAAGACCTAATAGAGTAAATATTGTCGCTATAGTAAAGGCTGTATTAACAGACATTCTTCCAGCAGGCACCGGACGATCTTTAGTACGATCCATTAAAATATCTAAATCCTTTTCAATAATTTGGTTGTATGCATTTGAAGCTCCTACCATAAAATAACCTCCAAAAGCCAGTAGCACTAAGGTTTTCAAATCTACAGTATCCACGCCAAGCAAATATCCAGTTAATGAAGAGAACACCACACTTATAGACAGACGCATCTTAGTGATCTCTTTAAAATCTGAAATTATGGAATGTGTCTTTACAGACTGCTGTGTACTACTCAAGGTCTCGATTACTTATCGCAATTTATTAATTCAAAGTGCGCAAATATACCTTGAAAAGTTAATTCTACAAATCAAAATACCAATTAAATAGATCGCTCCTTATTCCTATATTAAACCAGACCGTATTACTCTTAAAAGTTGTTGGTGTTGTGGCATCTGGATTAAAATTTCGATAACTAATATTCGTGAATAATTTTAAATTCGATGCTGGGTTAATTAAGTATCCTGCTTGAAGCTCTGCATTTACCGTTTTTGTTTTTATCCCTTGACCAATTTTAACATTAGTATCGGACGGTCTATCGTTATAATCTCTAAAAATATCACCACCATAACTAAAGCCATCTTCTAACGTATTGAAATCTAAACCGCGTACACCTAAAATTAGTTTAGCATCTGCAAACCAGCGCTCATAGTTATAGCGTCCAATTAAGATAAACTCTCTAAAATTAGCTCCCCACAAATGTGCCATAGACTGATTGTAATTTCCATAATTTAAGGTTATAGTATCATGAGAATAAGTATATGGTCGTACCTGATTGTATTCGGCTTGGAGATACAAATTATCGACATTAAAGGCGTTGTAATATTTGTAACCTAACTGAAATCCGAATTTGTTTTTCCAACTTTTATCGCCTCCGGTAACATCACTTAAAGAAAATTCGTCTAAAATAAACTGCCCATAAAGATTCATATTATCGTTTAGCTTATACTTAGACGTAAATCCCATAATGGCATTCCCTGCCCCTTGTCCTGTTTCGAACTCTATCGCTCTTAAGAAGATAATCGGGTTTAAATAATTTACATCGAAACCTCTATCGTTTGTATTTCCCCAAACCACAGATTCAAACAGTCCAATATTTAATCGGTCGGTAACATTTAAACTTAAATAATGATTAGAGGTGTATTTTGTTAGATAGGTTTTGTCTTCGGTAACCTCAGGACGCACATCTTTAAGCCAAGACCACGTACTAGTATATTTTAATTTCCAAAAAGAAACATTTAGTTTTAAGTACGGCGAAGGAACAGCAACATCACTAACTAATAACGAACGATATCCGTCTCCTATAAAGTTTTTACCATGACCGAACTGAAGGTTCAAAAATTTCGCTGGTGAATACGACATATAAGCTTCGGCAACTGGAAAATCGTAAGCATCGCCACTATATTCTTTTGCAATGCCACGCCCTGGAATTAAAGCGGGGTCTGGCCCCCATGCTTTTATACTTTCGGCATAACTATTGTAATATTGAGCAAATCGTCCTTGACTTTCGTAGAACGAAGTAGAAAAACTAAAGTTCTTCCCCAACCCTCCTTGAAACACAACCCCTCGCGTATTCAAAAATGTCGTTCCGAAATCGGAATCCGTATCGTGTCCGACCTGCAAGTCCATTACAAAGTCGGCTAAAAACCAATAATCCTTTCCTTCGACTTCCACTAAATGATCATTCCAAAACTTTCGTCCTAACCATGTAGATACATCTTTCTTAATTTTCTGTTCTTCTGCCTGAAAATCGTAGTAATTATCGACATCTGTATACAGTAAAGGTTTAGAAGCTGTATGGCTGTTAGTACCAACTAAATTAATATTGCGATCGAACTTCGCATAATAACTATGACTAAACGGAATATTTAAAGTACTCTTAAATTGCTTCTTTGTGTTGAATTTAACAGACTTACTAATACTATCTAATTCGTTTTTTACACGACTATCTATAGGATTATTAATAGATTCTACAATTGCAGGCGCGTCTGTTTGCTCTACATAAGGCGTTAATGGTATACTAAACGTTACTGAGTATTGCTTAAAAATAGGATTGCCACTATAGGTTGCCGGCTGAACATTTGGTAACAACTTAAAAACACGTCTTGCTTCCTCTTGTAATGAATTATAAACGGCATCTGTATACAATACTTTAAAACCGCCTTCTGCATTCACTTCAAACAACACAACCAAATCACCTTTATACTGATCGTTTATTACATCTTCAGGCATCTGAAATACATCATAAACAAAGTTATAAACGGTTTTATCGAAACACGGTTGAAGATCTTCAAACACGACATTTTCACACGACTTAAAAACAGGTGGTTTTTCGTAAAAAGGTTGTTCTTGTGCAAAAATACTTATGGATTGTAAAATTAGTAGACATGCAAATAATCTGTTCATAAAAAAATGGTAACAGTTAGTGTTCGTTTAATGCCGAAAGATACTGTTTTTTAAGAATACATAAATTAAAAAAGCCGATACGATTGTACATCATATCGACTTTTAGTGCGTTTTAAAAGTATTTTTAATTCTGAACCTGAAATAGAATAGGCATGGTATACATAACACTTACATTTTTGTTACGTTGTTTCCCCGGAATCATGGTTGGTACTTCTCCTATTACACGTTTTGCTTCGTTCTCTAGTGTTTTATTAGGCGCACGTGCTTTTACATCAGTAACCTCGCCTTTATTGTTTATTTTAAACTGAACCTGTATTTTTTGAATCCCAGTTAATCCTTCTTCTGAGGCCAAATTGGTGTTAAATTTTCTTTGAACCAGTTTGGAAAGCTTTTTAGACATACACGCTTTACGAGCGTCGTTAGATTTAGCAGATTCGCAACCTGGAAATACAGGTACAACCTCAACCCCCATCATATTAAAAATCTCATCTTCATCTTCTGGTATTTCTACGATATCAAGGTCGGACGCATCTTTTAAAATCGGAGCGTCATCTGCCTGCGTAAATACATCTTTAAAATTTGTTTCAATTGAAGTATCATTATCTACTATGGTAGGGGTATCGGTTAAAATGGTTTTCTTAGCAGTTTTTGGTTCGATGGACTTAACCGCTTTAGGTGCTTCCTTAATAATAAAATTATCCATCGTGTATTCTGAAGACTCTTCAATATTTGCAGCAAAATCTACCACAGCTAACGGTTGCTTATTAAAGGAGGTTTCGAACAAACCGTAGACCATGAGTAAACACACAATCAATCCAATTTGAAAATAAATCATCGCATTGTTTTTCAACTTTACATCCTTACTTCGAATAACATCGCTTTTGCTATTATTTTCTAGTAATAACGATTCTTTTGATACTGATTCCTTCATAATATTTAAATTTAAATGTTAATATTATGATAAATTAACAATAAGCGTGCCGTAATAAAACAAAAAAAATCCCGATACAACCGTATCGGGATTTTAATATATAAACAATATTGTAATTAATCTTGTACTTGGAATACAATTGGAAGTGAGTAAGGTACAATTACTGCTTTTCCACGTTGCATACCTGGCTTCATTTGTGGTAATTTATTAATTACACGAGAAGCCTCTTGCTCTAATTTAGGGTGTGGTGCTCTAGCACGTACACCTGTAATGTTTCCATCTTTACCAATTTTAAAGATTACGTTAATACGCTGTCTTCCTGATAAACCTAATTCTCCAGCTAAATCTGTATTAAAGTTTTTTCCAACAAATTTTGAAATCTTATCAGACATACACTTTTTCTTCTCAGCGTTATTCCCTTTTTCACATCCAGGAAAAACAGGAACGTTTTCAATAATTGAGAAAGGAACCTCTACATCTTCTTCAACCTCTTCTACAAATACTTCCTCTACTTCAGCAATTTCTTCTTCCTGACTAGTTTCAGTAGATTCGATTACAGTTTCTTCAATTTCAACCTCATCCTTTACAACCTCAATAACTTCTGGAGCTGCTGGTGGTGGTGGTGGAGGCGGTGGAGTCTTAATCTGTTCAGTAATGGGAATTTCTTCGTCCATTTCTTCATCCATTGTAATCAGACCGATATCGATGGCTTCTTTATCGTAAGTTTTGTAATTAATTGCGAAATTAGTTAAGGCTAACATCATTGCTAAACCAATCGCAAAGTATAAAGCACTGTTACGTGAGACATTTGCTTTAGGATTCTTCTTAGGTTCCATAATATATTGTTTTCAGGATTGCTAAAATAACCATTTATTTGGCAAAAAAGCAAGCGTTTATATCTTTTTATATTGAATTTTATTCTTGATCGTTAAAATTAAGAGCGTTACAATAACACCTACACTATTTGCAAAAATATCTAAAACGTCAAATTGACGAGTTTCGGTAAGAGCACCTTGAAGGTATTCTATTAATACCCCGAAACTTATCGCGACTACTCCTGTTAATATAAGCACTTTTGCTTGTGTCCATTTATAACCGTATTTAAATACGGCATACCATAATAAACTTAGCAAACAATATGCCAGAAAATGAAACACCTTATCGGTATTCTTGGGAGTTCCGTCTGTAATCGTACCCAAATTCATTAAGCTTACAGTCGCTAAAACAGCAGTATAAAGAAACGCAGCAGGTATTAAAACCCTTTTTTTAAGCACCAACTAAGGCTTTATAATCGGCATCAGACAATAAAGTATCTAATTCTTCTGGCTTAGTAAATTTAAGTTTAATCATCCAACCGTCTCCATAAGGGTCCGAATTTACAACTTCTGGAGCATCTTCTAAGCTCTCGTTAAATTCGATAACCTCACCAGATAAAGGTAAAAATAAGTCTGACACTGTTTTTACAGCCTCAACGGTTCCAAAAACCTCTTCAATATCTAAAGTCTCATCTAAAGTCTCAACTTCTACATAAACGATATCTCCTAATTCGCTTTGTGCGAAATCTGTAATACCTATTGTAGCGACATCGCCTTCAATTTTAACCCATTCGTGGTCTTTAGTGTACTTTAATTCTGATGGAATATTCATTATTTATTTTATTTAATTAGGTTTAACAAATGTATTTATTCAAAGCTAAATTACAAACTTAATTGATTTAATTACCGAAATTATATCGCATTGTTAACCCAGAGCGCAACGTGGTTTGCGGAAACGCCGTAGATATTGCATATTCGGAGAACGTATAATCGAAATAAAATATAGCCGACAAGTTTTTGCTAAACGCATAATCTGCGGTGTATTTTAAGCCCCAAATGGTTTGTCCCGATGTAATCTGATTATTATCTAAATCTAAGTATCTAATAATTGTTTTATTCTCTCTTAAAGACACATCGGCCTTCATGTTAATATCGCTCACAATAGTCTGATTTGGACCTGCTAACTTAGATTTCATACGAACATCCTTAATGCGATATCCTAAACCTAAAATGTATTCGTTCCCTATAATTTCTGTCATTAAATTGTTATCGAAACTCAACGACAATAATCTATCTTTTCTCACTTCTGCAAGAATTTTTACTGAATTTTGCATTTCGAAATCCAAACGAATTAACGGACTAAACATTTCTGTTAAGTTGATGTTGCTATATAAATTTTCGGATTTATAATCTCCCGACTGATTGAATACATAATCCGGCTGATTCTCATAATCTAAAGAATAATTTACCTTATTATAGTCTAAATTGGTAGAAAACTGGTTAATGGTATAGGTTGATCGGTAACCGTGACCAACAGAAAACCTTTTAAAGTTCTTTTTAAACCAAGCCATTTTCATAAACCCTGTATACTTTAAATCCCAGTTTGGCAAAGGCACGTTTCTAAAAGCTCCCAAACTTACGTCATTGGCTCCTACGCCTTGGTAAGCCGATAAGAATGATGGTAACAATACAGCCTGACTTGTTTTCCCAAATCCTAAAGCATACCCATCAATATTTCCACCTTCAAAATTGTCTGGATTAGACATATCTACACCAGCCCGTGCTGCCAATCGTCTAGACACGATTAATCGGTTTGATCTAAACTCGTCGAATGCCTTAGAGCTTGTTTCGTCACTTTTTCCAAATGCTGTTTTAATTAAAAGCGTCGAAATATTAAAATTACCATAGGTATTCGGTGTTAATGACTGATATTGATAATCGTTATTAATCTGATCGACAACAAAGTTTTCTGATAAGCTTTCGGAATACAATCGGTTAAAGATTAAATCAATTTTTAAATCTGTTGCAGGCTCTAAATTCGCCGAAATATCTAATTGCTTATTATGGGTTTCGATGTATTGCTCGTTAAAATCCTGATACACGGTTAACCACCCTTTACTCGCTGCCAATTGTCTAATATCGCTTTGGCTACCTATGGTATATCCAAAAGTAGGTCTAACAGTTCCTAAAAAGCCTGGAGTTTCTAAATATCCTGGTAAGTAGGTTCCGTTATTTTCCTGATAGTTTACCTGAATACGTTTTACCATAGTCGCAATATCTATTGCGGCATTTACCCATGCATTACTCTTACTTTCTGATACAGGTTTTTCTGCGCCTTTTGGACTTCTTGCCGAAACAGCTCCGCGACTATTTTTATTTGTAGGTTTCTTTACCAAACCAATATATCTATAGAACTTATTCATTTCCATAGATGTATTTATGTTATGCACATTGGCATTCTGGATGGTATTTCCTAAATCGTAGGTTTGTCCATCTACTTCTAAATCGCCATATAAATCTGATCCCTTTTGCCACTGAAAATCTCCAGTATACGAATAGGTCGCTTGTAAAAAGCTTAAGAACGGTATTTTGTATAGTGGCAACTCATAATTAACACCTAATTGCTGGTACTGTCTGTTTGGATCTCCAATATCTAAGAACCCATCCCAAACATCCAAAGTAGGATCTTGTGAACCATTAATAATATTGTCCTCGAAATAATTTCTAACAATATTATTTTTTGAAGTGGTGAAGTTTACCTGAAGTGCTCTAGTAATATTATAACTAAATGTATATTGAAAATCGAATGTATAATTACGTCTATACAAATCGTCTAATCCAATATTACCTGCTGACAACTCAACTTCTCTATATCTTTGCTTGTTGTAATTTCTTAAAAAATTAGAACTTACCGTAAATGTTGTAGGTAGGTAATTAAAATTAAAATCCTTTAACACCTTCCAGTATTTACCCATAAAAAGAGAATCGTTATTCTTGAAAGGTTCTATTGATTTAGGCGTAAAATTATAAGCATAATTTGCACCTAAACGCACGGTTTTATCGACTGAATTTTCAATTTCGAAATCGCGATGTTCCACTTTATTAAAAGAATAATTAAAGGTGAAATTCTCTATATCGTAAAACTGAGGTTTAGCTTCGGTTGTTCTAATTTTTCTTACACCGATAAAATTGATGCTTTTTCGCTTCGTGTAGTTTTCGTTTACATTAAGCACAGAATCTTTATTGTTCGAATTATCTAGTATAGCCTCCAATTCTAAATCCTGATAATATTCGTCGTATTTAGGCGTAATTCTTTCCTCGCTCTGTCCGTAATTAAAAGGTAATTGCACTCCCCACTTTTTAGGTAGTAACTGACCTAAATTAACGTTAGTAACCACATCGTATTGTTGCACATCTTCAAGACTACGCTGACTAGGTCCTTGTTCTATAGTACCAAAACCAGATGTACTTTGTCTTCCCGTAGCACTAACATTTGCGAAATCTGCTATATTAGAATCCATACTTAATATCGCTGCCCAACCGCCTTCGTTATCCATATCGGATAAACGCAATTCGTTAAACCAAAACACTCCACATTGTTTGTTAGACGATGCATTTTTAACACCAAGCATTAACGTTCGAATATCTCCAAAATTGGGATTCCCCTTTATCCCAATACGGTGCTGCCCTAAAACATAACCACTGTACTGATCGGTTACCACATTTAAATCACTACCAACCACATCGTAAAATGTAGGATCTTCGTTTAGTAAAGTCCCATCGGATAAACCAATTGCTTTTATTTCTTGTAGTAATTCTATAGGTAAATTAATTTCGTTTTCTTCTGGCCACAACGCATCTCTAGTTGTTCCTTCGCTAACTTTTAAAGGAATCTCAATCTGATAGTAATTCTGAGTTAAATCGTTACCCATTCTTATAAAAGCAACTGGATAATCCTGTAAACCAAGAATACCATCTTCTTCGGCATGTACAAACATTCGCAAACGTTTATACTGACGCATATCGATGCTAATATTCTTATAAACAGCTCTAGAATCTTCTTCTTCCAGATCGCAGACTTCAACTACTAAAGATTGTTCGTTTTGCTGAATAACGGTATTGTTGTTGTATAATTCTTCAGGATCTACACCTGGAGGCGATTGGTAAATTCCATCATTTTCTAAAGTGCTTATCACACCTACAGAAAACTCTGTTTCTGGATCGTCTGGCGTTACATCGTCTTCATCTAAAGCCAAGGTATAACGTCTCCAATCACTTCGCACTAAATCTAGCGTTCCAAAACGGAATATGGTAGATTCACTAAAATCTTTAAGATACATACGCGCGAATCGAATAGATCTTAAATCGCTAATACCTCCTACCGACTTGGCTCTGGCGCTCTCTACAGGTATTCTAAATTGATACCATCTAATATTAGTCGATTGCCCATTTGCCAATAAACGAGGTTCTATTTTAACATCCTTAATATATTCACCTAAAGGATTTGAAGGCGAAATATTTCCTAAATCGCTAGAACTATTAGGTAAATTCTGCGGTGTTAAATCTAATTCGTATTCGTAATAACTATCAATCGTGTTCATGGTATTATCACGATTAATATCTTCTACATCTGGCAGTGTTGTGGAACCTCTATTGGTATCACTAAACACGTCTGGCGAATTCCCATCTACGCCATTATATCGTTTATATCGGTCAAAAATATCTCCCGTTGTATTTAAATAATACACATAATTATCGTTTGATGGATCTGGTCCAAAATCAATTCCAAAAACAACACCTTCTTCGGCATCATTATACCCATCGTACCCTACATCTTGGTTTGTACGTTCACTCCCTTGAGAGTCGAAAGCATATATTAATGCTTGGTTTTGTGGCACAACGGTTCCCCATTCGGTAGTTGGTAACAATCCAGAATTACCATCTTTTGGCAACCCATTTTCATATTGCTTTCTACCATCTTTAATAAGGTCTTCAGAGATGTTTCCTAAGTTGAAAACTAATTTACCTCCTGGGTTTTGTTCATTTTCCTGAAAAGGATCTTGTAACCAAAACTCGATATATTCTACATTGGCTTGCTCGAAATCGGTAGATGTTAGCGCTCGTGTTATTCCTGCCCAACTCGCTTCTGGATTTGGGATTATTCCACTTTTTGTATTGGGATCGAAATTATAAGGTCCGCGTTCTTCTGGATAATAAGCTAAATCTAAAGTGTTTAAAACAGTGGTTTGTCCCTGTGCAATACCTTGTTCTGGGAATAATTCTTGAATAAATACACGACTGGTATATATACTAGAAATATCATCGTCCGACATTTCGGAAGGACGCTGACTAGAATAGAAAATAGGATCTATGGTATACCAGTTTAGCATGGCACGTTGGTAACCGTTCTGAATACCATTCTGATCGGCAGTCGGGTTTTCTGAAATACTCACATCTAATGGTCTACTTGAGAGAAACCAAGATTGCTGAGACAATAATGAAATGGCATTCTGCGAGCCTTCAAAATCGTCGACATAAGCCGTGACTTCCCCATCAAAATCGGTTCCTTTTGGAGCACCTGGTTTTAAATATGCAAATTCACCACGAACAGATAAATTAGATGGCACGTCTGTATCTATATTGGGTAACTTATTAACTAAACGTGTTAGAAATGGCACTTCTGTTGAATAGTTACCGTTAAATCCAAAAATGGTATTATTTATAGGCTCTGTGCTGTAGTTTGCTTTTTGAGTGATTGGTCGCTCGTTTAAATTTAACAAGGTAGCGCCTAACACAAATTTATCACTAAATTGATGCTCTACGTTCACTCCCATAAACCGCTTGGTTTGCTGACCAAATACAGCGTTATTTTCTGTAGAAACTTGAATCGGTGTATTTGATGCTTTTAAAGCTTCATCTAAAATTTGTACTTGACCTAACTGATAATTTACAGTATAATCTATCCCCTCAACTAAAACACGTCCGCCGGCAGTAACCGAAACCGAACCTCTTGGCACATTAAAAGCACCAATAGAAATTCCTTCGCCTCCAGAAGACTTGTAACGTCCTGCAATTTGAAACTTATTCTTTTCGGCATAGTCTAATGCCTTGGTTTTAGTGACATCGTATAATTCGTTATAAACATATTTTTTCTGATTCTCGTTATAGGTAGTTGGATCGTCGTAATTCCCAAAATCTGTTGGAACATCTAAAACATCGAATAAATATTCCCCAAAAGGTTCAACTTTGGTAAATACAATTTTTCCGTTTGAAGGTATAACGGTAATATTATTTACATAATCGAAAAACCCATCTCCCCCGGCCTGCGGATCTCCATTGTAATTTAACTTATCAAAATGAAATAATTGTAGTAATGGCACTTCTTGAATAGGCGTGCCATCGAAATCTGTTCCAAAATCTCCACCTACAGGACTAATATAGTTTAAAGGTGACGCTTCGTTATAAAATATATTTAATTTGAAATCTTCCTGACTTAATTGATAGGCTCCAGTATCGTAAATGTTTTTCATCATCAATTCCCAAATAGGCTGATCTACACTCGTGATTGGACTTTTAAGTAATTTTAAAACTAAACTATTATTTGTAACTACTTGCGGAGAATCAATGTCGCTATCTCCTATATCTGTAGCATCTACACCATCATTAGCAAATTCCCCGACCTGATATACTTGTCCTCCTACAGTAAACTGAAAAGCTACCGCAAGAATTTCATCGTTATTTAATCGCTGATTTAAGGATACATACCCCAATTGGGTATTTAAAAGATATTCTGTGCCTTGCACTAATTTTCTAGCATTTTCAAGTTTAGCGTAATCTTTCCCTTCACTTGTGCCACCAACTAAAATTCCGGATTGTACCGTTGCTATATCTCGAACAGCCGTGGTCAACTGAGAATTTGCCTGACCAATTGCTGTAGGATCGTAAGCATTATTTCCGTTGTCTGGATATGCTCCTGGACTTCCAAAAACATTAACTGCAGAACCTATTAACTCTGGATTCGATTCTCCTAAATCCTGAAATCCTACTATATTTCTTACATTATCCGTACTGTTTGTTCGGTTAGTAATCCATACCTCCATACGTGTGATCTGTACATTAGTATTGATGTATGGATAATTGGATAGTGCGGCATCATACTTTTCTCTAAAATACTGTGCTAAGAAGAAGTGACGATTTTCGTCGTAGTCCCTTGCAAATAATTCGAACTCTTCTAAAGTTCCTCCACCTTGAGCAACGACTGTATTGGTTTCGGATTTCTGTTCTGAAAAAATTCCGGTAACCCGAGTTTTACCAAATTGTAATTGTGTTTTTACACCAAATAAACTCTGAGCTCCTGTAATTAAGGAACTGTTTAAAGGCATACTTACGTTACCAACTTCAATTTTTTGGATAATATCGTCTTCGGTTGGTGTGTATTCTAATTTTATTAAATTCTGAAAATCGAAAGTAGATTGGGTATCGTAATTGGCAGTAACTTGTAAACGCGTCCCGACCTTACCTAATAAACTTAAACTAATACGCTGGTCAAAATCGAAACTAAAGTTACTTCTATTTCTTGGTGAAAATGCTGGATTATCTTGTTTAGAAAACAGAACTCCCAAATCCATTTCTACCGATCCTTGAGGAATAACATCGATAGTACTTCCTCCGAAAATAGATTCGAAAAAGCTTGAATTTACATAAAACTGAGGTAATAGATTTTTAACCTCCTCTTCCGAACCATCTTTTTTCCCATCAAAAGCATCAATTTTTTGCTTGTAATACGATTTTAAATTTTCGGCCTGAACCATTTGTTCAAACTCGGATGGTGTTAAAATTACGGGATAATTTATATTAAATTCACCTACAGATTCTGTATAAATATAACGATCTGTAAAGGCATCATAAGTATATTTTGAAACAATACTTGCTGGATTAGCGATATTAATACGTCCCAAACTATGCCCAGTTTGGATACTATCTTGTGCTGTTGTAGGTGCAACCTGAGCAAAAGCACTTGCACTTACTAATAACAGAGCAAAACAAACAACATATGTTTTAATTGTAGAATAAATAGCGTTAAATCTGGTTGTATTCAAAATCTATTATAAATTTTTTAAAGCTTGTTTTATGATGGTTTCTACCGATGCATCAGGCTCTGCCTTAACAATCTTATCGACAGCACGTTCTGCTTGCTTCTTAACAAAACCAAGAACTTCTAAAGCAGATAACGCTTCATCTTTGTTGGTATTGCTTGTAGACACAGAAACTTCATCAATTTCGTAAATCTTTAAAACTTTATCTTTTAAATCTATAATAACACGTTGTGCTGTTTTTACACCAATCCCTTTAATAGATTGGATTAAAGCAACATCTTCTTTAGCTATTCCTTCTCGAACCTGCTTTGGGGTTAAAGACGATAACATGGTACGTGCCGTACCTGCTCCAATACCACTTACAGAAATAAGCAGTTTAAACATATCGCGTTCAGCAATAGAAGAAAACCCATACAAAGTATGGGAATCTTCTTTTACTAAAAGTTGAGTATATAGTTTTATATTTTCCTGATCAGGAATTTGAGAATATGTATGCAAAGAAATGTTTAAAAAATAACCTACTCCATTACAGTCTATAACGACATCTGTAGGGTTCTTTTCTACCAATTTCCCATGAATATGTGAAATCATTTGCTTGTTTTGTTATAACTCCAAATGTAACATTTTTTTTCACATTTTAAATCATTCTGTATGACGCATTATTTTTAGCGTTTTGACTTCTGATGGGCGTCTACCACAGCAATTGCCGTCATGTTTACAATTTCGTCTACACTAGCTCCTAATTGTAAAATATGAACAGGTTTACGCATTCCCAACATTATCGGACCAATAGATTCCGCATTATTTAATACTTTAAGCATTTTATAAGTAATGTTTGCGGCGTCTAAATTTGGAAAAATAAGTGTGTTTACTTTTTTCCCTGCTAATTTAGAGAACGGGAATTTTTCTTGCAGTAATTCGTTGTTTAACGCAAAATCTGTTTGCACTTCTCCGTCCACTATTAATTTAGGATACTGTCTGTGTAAATACGAAACGGCTTCGCGAATTTTTGAAGCACCATCGTTATTAGACGATCCAAAATTAGAATACGACGTCATGGCAATTACAGGTTCTAAACCAAACATTTTTACTGCCGTTGCTGTCATTCTAGCAATTGTAGCTAAATCTTTTGCATCTGGATTTATATTTATAGCTGTATCGCTAAAAAACATAGGACCACGCTGTGTCATCATTAAATTGGTTGTGGCCACTCGGGTTGCCCCTTTTGCCATACCAATAACTTCTAACATGGGTTTTACCACGGTTGGATAAGCTCTAGAGAATCCAGATATTAAGGCATCGGCATCGCCTTCATTAACCATCATAGCTGCGAAATAATTACGCTCACGCATTAAACTTTCGGCAGCGTATAAGGTAACACCGCGACGTTTTCTTTGCTCCCAATACACTCTTGCGTAACGCAATTTACGTTTATGTTCGTGATCGGATTTCGGATCAATAATTTCTACTTCTGCATCGAATTCCAATTCTTCCATAAGCTCAAGAATAGTTTCACGACGTCCTAATAAAATAGGAATTGCGATTCCTTCTTCTAGTGCAATTTGTGCGGCTTTTAAAACTTCAATTTTATCTGCTTCAGCAAAAACAACACGCTTCGGATTCATTTTAGCACGATTAAATAATAATTTAATTAATTTATTATCTGTACCTAATCGACCTTCTAACTCCGTTTCGTAATCATTCCAATCTAAAATCGGTTTTTTTGCAACACCACTTTCCATAGCGGCTCTTGCTACTGCAGGTGGAATTTTAGAAATTAACCTTGGATCGAATGGTTTTGGGATGATATAATCTCGACCAAATGTTAAACGGGTTTCTCCGTATGCTATATTTACTTGTTCTGGCACAGGTTCTTTAGCCATTTCGGCTAAAGCGACAACTGCTGCCATTTTCATCTCTTCATTAATTTTTGTTGCACGAACATCTAAAGCACCTCTAAAAATGAAAGGGAAACCTAAAACATTATTAACTTGGTTAGGATGATCGCTACGTCCTGTTGCCATAATAATATCGTCTCGCGTATCTATTGCTAATTGATAAGCAATCTCTGGATCTGGATTTGCCATGGCGAACACAATAGGATTGTCGGCCATAATTAACAACATCTCTGGTGTTACCACATCGGCCATAGATAAACCAATAAGTACATCGGCATCTTTCATGGCATCGGTTAAGGTATCGATATTACGGTCTGTAGCAAATTCTGCTTTTTCCGAAGTTAAATTGGTTCGGTCCTTACGGATTACACCTTTACTATCGCACATTACAATTTTTTCACGTCGGGCTCCAAAGGCTTGATACAAACGTGTACAGGAAATAGCGGCAGCTCCAGCGCCACTAATTACGATTCGCACATCTTCAATTTTCTTTTCGGTAATTTCTAAAGCATTAATTAATGCGGCTGCCGAAATAATTGCTGTACCATGCTGATCGTCGTGCATTACAGGAATATCTAACTCTTCCTTTAAACGACGTTCGATTTCGAAAGCTTCAGGTGCTTTAATATCTTCTAAATTAATTCCTCCAAAGGTTGGAGCAATCATTTTAACCGTTTGTATAAATTCTTCTACATTTTCGGTATCTACCTCAATATCGAACACATCGATATCTGCGAAAATTTTAAATAATAATCCTTTACCTTCCATTACTGGTTTAGAGGCTTCTGGACCAATATTTCCTAATCCTAAAACGGCAGTACCATTAGAAATTACGGCTACTAAATTCCCTTTAGTAGTATATTTATATGCGTTTTCTTTATTTGCTGCTATTTCTAAACAAGGCTCTGCAACTCCTGGCGAATAGGCCAATGCTAAGTCTCTTTGGGTAGCATATTTTTTGGTTGGAACAACTTTTATTTTCCCTGGTGTGGGGTGGGAATGGTAAATTAATGCTTCACTTTTCTTGCTTTGTTTACTCATAATTTCAATTGTTATTGCCTAACAAATGTAATAATCCTATATGTGAAACTCTAATCTATTTTTCACGCAAACGATATAGTTTTATTAATTTACCATTATATAGGTCAATGTTTAAGAATACAAACAATTAATTAACAAAAATCACAAAACACCTTAATAAAATTAGTGTAGACACTATTAACATGTATTTTATAAGAGGTAACGGATATTAGTATTCTACAATCGCGCTAATAAAAGCTACTGCACAAACGTTATGAGGTAAAAAACAATGCGATTTAAGTCAAATAAAACCCAAAAAGCGACTAAATTTACCGGAATTTTCTAGATATATTCCCTAATTTAAATAACTTCAGAATTAATTGTTCGAATAATCAATGAGTATAAAATATTTATATCTAATAGCGTTTACGGTGTTCCTGAGTTTTTCAGCGAATGCTCAAGTAAAAGCAAAAGATAGTACTCAGATTTATGAGAAAATTAAAACATATTCTAGAGAAAGAAAATTCACCAAGGCGATACATAAACTCATTTTTAAAACTCCCAATAGAAAGACGCCTAAGAAAGCAGATAAAAAGAGTATAGATAAAGAATATTTGTCGTTACATGGCTATCCTATTAGAAGCATTACTATTGAAACATTAGACCCTTTTGGGTATTCGGCAACCGATTCGACCAAGACTCCTGATAAATGGATCGATGAATTTGGTAACAAGGCCCACATTAAATCTAAAAATTTTGCCATTCGGAATATTTTACTCTTTAAAGAAAAAACAGATTTAGACACCTTACTTTTAAATGAATCTGAACGATTAATACGTTCTCAAAGCTTTATTAGAAGTGTGAAAATTGATGCCAAAAAAGCAAGTCAAACCTCCGACTCTGTCGATGTTAAAATCCGTGTTTTAGATTCTTGGAGTTTTATTGTTAAAGGTTCTATATCGACATCTAAAACCCGGGTAATTCTTAACGAACGTAACTTTTTAGGGTTCGGACATGAATTTAACAATGCCATCGAAAAAAGGTATGGCAATAACAATACAGGTTACAGGTTTAACTATGTTGTTCCAAACATAAAAAACTCTTTTGTTAGATCGGAAATTTATTACAATTTAGATACTGAAGGCTTCTATCAAAAAAAACTAAATATAGAAAGAACCTTTTACTCGCCATTAACAAAATGGGCCGGTGGGATTTATATAGATGAACAGTTTAGAAAAGATTCACTACCAGATTTTCAAAATGAATTGAGTTATGAGAATTTTAAATACAGAACTAATGATTTTTGGGCGGGTCACGCCTTTAATATTTTTAAGGGAAAATCGATTGAAGAACGTACAACAAATTTAATTACCTCTGTACGTTATCTTAATGTTGCGTACAAGGAGTCTCCTTCTAAAGCATACGACTCTATTAATTATTTTTCGAACGAGAATTTTTACCTTGGAAGTGTGGCGATTGCTTCTAGACAGTATGTGCAAGACCGTTTTATATTTAGAGATGGAATAATAGAAGATGTCCCAATTGGCTTAGTCGCCTCTATTACCTCGGGATATCAGCGCAAAAACGAAGAAAACCGTTACTATTTGGGCACCAATTTTACCATTGCAGAGTACTTTAAATGGGGATATTTAAGTGGTACTGTGGGTGCCGAAACATTTCTTAACCATTCTAGAGCAGAACAAACCACGATTAATTTTGGAGCATCCTATTTTACAAATTTAATTCCGTTAGGTTCGAAATGGAAAATGAGGCAATTTATAAGACCACAAATTATTTTGGGGTTTGATCGACTCAATTCAATAGCAGATCGGGTGTCTTTAAATGAAAATGTAGAACCCTTTGGATTCGATCGAAATTATTATTTGCGAGACACATACACCGCAGGTATTCCTGGTTTTAATGCCAATATTTATGGTACGAAAAAAGTACTTTTAGCAATGCAAACTCAATTCTATTCACCTTGGAATCTTTTAGGTTTTAGGCTAAATCCGTATTTAAATTTCACAGCAGGTACCATTGGAGGCCAGCAAACGTCGCTATCGGATAGTAAATTACACTCTTCTTTTGGAGTAGGTTTTATAATACGAAACGATTATTTGGTGTTTAGTTCATTTCAGTTATCCCTATCTTATTACCCGGAAATTCCTGGTCAAGGAAGTAATATTTTTAAAACTAATTCTTTTGAAACAGATGATTTCGGATTTCAACCCATTAATATTGGAAAACCTGGTACGCTATTATATCCATAAAACATAAACGCCTGATAATTTACATTGTAAATTCTCAGGCGTTTTTTTATTTTATAAGGTGTTGTTTCTAACTACACTTAGTCGTTTAAAACTTTAGCACCTTCTGGTTTCGAAAAGAAATTATCCTCTACTGTCGGTGAAAAACTTATATCACTCACAGTTATATCTGTAATATATTCCCCTAATCCATCTTTGGTTTCTGCAGACCAATATGTTTTAAATCCTGTAGCTAAAACAATGCCATCTACCGTAGTTGTTCCTTGAACCACTGTTATTTTCTCAGGTGCATGTCCGCCTTCTGGAAAATACTCTGGATAAGACACAATGTATTTAAAAGCATCCAGCAAATTGGTTTCCGAATTTATATACAAAATGTAATAATCGTCTGGAGCAGATCCCACACCTGCATCATAAGTAGCCTTAACCACTTTTTGTAACGTTCCTTTAAATTCTACCTCTGGTAATAATTCTAGGTTTACCCCTTCTCCATCTAGTACAAAAGGCTGACCCGAAAAATATAATGGTGTTAAAGCCCAAAACTTAGTATCGTATTCAAAAGATGTACTGTCTTTTGCTTTTACCCAAGCTTCTTCTCCATCCCATCCATACGTGTTTGAAGGGTCGGTAATACTGTTATGTCTGGCTTTATTACTCCAAGTATCTATGGTTTGGTAAGAATCTCTAATTCCTTTTCCATTTAAAGGCTTATAATCAAAATGAAAAGAAAAATAACCATTAGAGTACCAGTTTTCTAAGCCTCCATGAGCTTCCATAGCGCTCCATAACACTTTACCTGCTTCTGTAGCATTCAATCTTTTATTAGCGGCGTCCACTCTTTTTTGTATCCAAGAATCTGGAATATTATATGTTGCTTCAGCAGTTTCTACTTCGGTAGTAGATGCCGATTCTTTTTTTGCAGTCTCTTTACAAGCTACAAAACTTAATACCAAAAATAAACCTAAGAGTTTAGATGCTTTTATCATTTTATACGTTTTAATTAGTTTTAGTCGTGGGAACCCACAAACCTTTCAATAAGAATACAAATTATTTAAGAAAATCGATATTCCGCGTAAACCCCTTAAACTTAGTACGCTTAACAGCCGATTTCTGAAACACTTTTTTGAAAGTGTCCTCGGTAATTTCTTCCCAATCTTTTTTGCTCATTTCGAGTAATTCGGGATGCGGATTAAAAAGAGGTTCCTGATGTGGTTTCGAAAAACGATTCCACGGACACACATCTTGGCAAATATCGCAACCGAACATCCAATCTTCGAATTTACCTTTTTCGCTTTCGGGCAATGCATCTTTTAATTCTATAGTAAAATACGAAATACATTTACTGCCATCTACAACATAGGGATCTGTAATGGCATCGGTTGGACATGCGTCGATACATTTTGTGCATGTACCGCAATGATCGGTGGTTACACCATCGTAATCCAATTCTAAATCTACAATCAATTCAGCTATAAAATAAAACGAACCGACTTCTTTTGTAAGCAGATTGCTATGTTTACCAATCCACCCCAAACCAGATTTCGCGGCCCATGCTTTATCTAATACCGGAGCAGAATCTACAAAAGCACGTCCGTGAACGTCTCCTATTTCCGACTGAATAGTATATAGTAATTCTTTAAGCTTTTCTTTTATAATAAAATGATAATCCATCCCGTAAGCATATTTAGATAGCTTAAATGTGTCTTCCGGTTGAAGTTCATGCGGATAATAATTTAATAATAACGAAATAACAGACTTAGAGCCTTCTACCAATTTTGTTGGATCGAGACGTTTATCGAAATGATTTTCCATGTACTGCATTTCACCATGAAAATTTTGTTTAAGGTAATGCTCTAATCGTGGCGCTTCAACTTCTAGAAATTCTGCTTTACTAATACCACAAGACAAAAAACCGAGGCGTTTGGCTTCGGTTTTAATAATATTTGTGTGTCTTGTTTTAGTATCCATTATCGTTCTAAATCTTTTGAGCCACAATTACGGTTTCTTTTGTATTAAACCCATGGTAATTTTGTGATTCTGAAGAGAAATTATTCACAGTTGTATTGAAACCAACAGATTTTAATCTGCTGTTTAAACCGTCTACAGAATATATTCTAAGATGATCCTCTTGACCAAAGTGTTTTAATCTTTCCGAAGGCGTTACAATGGTTTTATCTTCATAAATATTTCCAGATTTAAAAGGCGTTTGAATGTAGCACCTGCCTTGCGGTTTTAAAATACGATATAATTCGGTCATTGCCTGAACATCTTGTTCTATGTGTTCTAAAACATGATAGCATATAATTACATCGTAAGTACTATTGGGCGCATCGATAGCTTCGATGTTAAATTGTCTTTTTGCTTGAAATTCCCCCATATAATCTGAAGGTTCATAATCCGTACTTTTAAGGTTCTCTAGGACTTTGGATAGTGCTCTTGGCGGTGAAAAATGTAGTACCTTTTTATCAGACAACTCATGTTCTATAATAGACCATAAACGTCTTGTGCGTGATAAACTCCCACAATTGGGACACAAGGTTTTCCCATCGTTTAAAGAGATAAATTGGGACATTTTAAAACCACAAACATTACACTTGAAGCGATTCCCTTTATAAAACATGGCAACAAAAGGACGTAATGTATCTTGATGCTTTTGTAACCATTTATCAGGAATAATCTGTTTAACCGCCTGCTTAAGTTTAACGTACATAAGCCATCATTTAAAATAAGCCACCTTGTACAGGACCTTTGGTACGCCCTAAGTGCAGATAGGCTGCTTCGGTAACTTCTCGACCACGTGGTGTACGCATTATAAACCCTTGCTGGATAAGAAAAGGTTCGTAAACTTCTTCAATTGTTTCGGCACTTTCACTTACCGCAGTTGCCAAGGTTGTTATTCCCACAGGTCCACCTTTAAATTTATCTATAATGGTTGTCAGAATTTTATTATCCATCTCGTCTAAACCGTGAGCATCTACATTTAAAGCTTTTAATGCAAATTTGGCTATGGCTAAATCTATAGTTCCATTGCCTTTAATTTCGGCAAAATCACGTACACGACGTAATAACGCATTTGCTATTCGGGGAGTTCCACGACTTCGACCCGCAATTTCTATCGCGGCATCTATATCCATAGGAACATTTAATATTTCTGAACTCCGTTGAACGATAGTTGATAGTAATTCGGTTGAGTAGTATTGCAGTCGACTACTAATTCCGAAACGTGCACGCATAGGCGCCGTTAGTAAACCAGATCGTGTAGTGGCGCCAATAAGGGTAAACGGATTTAAATGAATTTGTACCGTTCTTGCGTTTGGTCCAGACTCAATCATGATATCAATCTTATAATCCTCCATTGCAGAGTATAAATATTCCTCTACAATAGGACTTAACCTATGTATTTCGTCAATGAATAATACATCGCGTTCATCCAGATTGGTTAACAGACCAGCTAAGTCGCCGGGCTTATCTAAAACAGGCCCTGATGTTACTTTAATACCAACACCTAACTCGTTTGCCAAGATATGCGCTAAAGTGGTCTTACCAAGTCCAGGAGGGCCATGAAACAAGGTGTGATCTAACGCATCACCACGACGGTTTGCTGCTTCCACAAAAATGCTAAGATTTTCTAGTACCTGATCTTGCCCAGCAAAATCATCAAACGATAAGGGTCTTAATGCTTTTTCGACATCCATATCTTCAGATGAGATATGTTCTTTTTCTGGATTCAAGTTTTCGTTCATAATTTATAAAAAAGCAAAGTAAATGATTAATTAAACCGATTGGAAATATTAAACCCTTTATCTAAATCGCCAATCAGAAGTATGTATTGAACCTTCAAGACGGTTCTCTAAGGCATCGTTCAATTTCGGAAAGAAATCGATACCCGTTTTAGCCTCAATATCGTCCACCGATACCACATAACTTTTTAAAGATTGGTTTGCGTTTGATCTATTCGGGATAATGAATCCTATCATTTTAGACGCGTCTCCACGGTCATTAAAGATAATCTTATAAAAGTAATTAGGTACAGAAACGCGATCTTTTCCTATGGTTTTTAAATTCCCTTCCAATATACCACCAGTAACAACATACACATCGTTATAAGATTTTGCCCAAGTACGTACCGTTTGTTCCAAATCGTTCCAGATCCCTGCATTAAAATCGTGATTCTGCGGAGCAATATTACTTGTTAAAAAGGTTTCGTTATACGAGGCAACAGATTTTCGTCTATCGCCTGCTGGGCATAAATGACCTTTATCGTAGCCCGAGTTTTTATAGCTACGCCAATCTGCAGACTTGGTTTTTACCGATTTATCCTCATTAAAATAAGGACGCTTTCTTTTGGTATATACAATATCAGATTTCTTTAGCAAATAGGCCACCCATTCGGCCTGTTCATGCTGTTCACTATAAGACAAGGTATAGTTGTTATGGTACACCATGGCACCCGTAGTAGATGTAGGTAAGTAAAATGAATTATCTTTTTTACTACGCAAATCCTCTTCTTGACCATAAGGTGTTTCAACTGAAGTGGAATGTTCGGTATCTAAATACTGTTCGTATACATAAACACCAATGATTAAGAGGACACCTACAATGGATAAAATTTTCTTCATACTTTAATTACGACTCTAAAATATACAGAAAAAGCCTTTTCAAACGAAATGAAAAGGCTTTTTTTATATGTTGACGAATTACGTTTAGTGTTGTAACTCTTCTTCTCCGTCTTTTAATGGAATGTTCTGAGGAACAAAATCTACATCGTGTCCAGGTTTACTATAATCGTAAGCCCAACGGTATACTGTAGGAATCGCTCCTGGCCAGTTTCCGTGAATATGCTCTACAGGAGTTGTCCACTCTAAAGTAGTAGATCTCCATGGGTTTTGAGTTGCTTTTTTACCAATAAAGATACTTGCAAAGAAATTATACAAGAATACGATTTGGAATATTGCCCCTACAATTGCAAAGATGGTGATCACTTTATTAACATCGGCTAAATCATCGAATAATGGGAAAGCTGAGTTTGTATAATAACGTCTTGGTAAACCAGCCATTCCGATAAAGTGCATTGGGAAGAAAACCCCGTAAGCACAAATTGCAGTGATCCAGAAGTGAACGTAACCTAAGTTTTTGTTCATCATACGACCAAACATTTTTGGATACCAGTGGTAAATACCAGCAAACATTCCGTAAAGTGCAGATATACCCATCACCAAGTGAAAGTGAGCAATAACGAAATATGTATCGTGAACATTAATATCTAACGCACTATCTCCTAAAATAATTCCTGTTAAACCTCCTGTAATGAAAGTAGACACGAAACCAATAGAAAATAACATAGCCGTATTCATTTGTATGTTCCCTTT
Source organism: Formosa sp. F44 (assembly GCF_056238645.1). The sequence continues at coordinate 294,278 of NZ_JBWDLJ010000003.1, read as the reverse complement.
CCAAATTGTTGTAATCCAGTTAAAGGCTTTTACAGCAGATGGAATCGCAATTAATAAAGTTGTGAATGTAAATACAGAACCTAAAAATGGATTCATTCCTGATACGAACATATGGTGACCCCATACAATAGTTGAAAGGAATGCAATCGCTAAGATTGAAGCAATCATAGCACGGTAACCAAAAATTGGTTTACGAGAATTCGCGGCCATAATTTCTGATACTAATCCCATTGCCGGTAATATTACAATGTATACTTCAGGGTGACCTAAGAACCAGAATAAGTGTTCGAATAACACTGGTGATCCTCCTTGGTAATGTAACACTTCACCTTGAATAAATATATCTGATAAGAAGAATGATGTTCCAAAACTTCTATCCATAATTAATAATAACGCAGCAGATAATAATACAGGGAAAGAAACTACACCAATAATTGCAGTTACAAATAATGCCCAAATAGTTAATGGCAATCTAGTCATAGACATACCTTTAGTACGCATGTTAATAACTGTAACAATATAGTTTAATGAACCAATAAGTGATGATGCAATAAATAAAGCCATAGAAATTAACCAAAGTGTCATTCCCATTCCAGAACCACTAGATGCCATAGGAAGAGCAGATAATGGAGGGTAGATTGTCCAACCTGCTGCAGCTGGTCCAGCTTCAACAAATAAAGAGGATAACATGATAATACTAGAGATAAAGAATAACCAGTAAGAAACCATATTTAAGAATCCAGAAGCCATATCTCGAGCTCCAATTTGCAACGGAATTAAAAGGTTACTAAACGTACCACTTAATCCAGCAGTTAGTACAAAGAATACCATTATAGTACCGTGAATAGTTACTAATGCCAAATATATATCGGCATCCATAACACCATCTGGTGCCCATTTACCTAATAACATTTCAAATAAAACATTAGGTTCTCCTGGCCATGCAATTTGCATACGAAACATAATAGACATTAGGATCCCTATTATTCCCATAAAAACTCCTGTTATCAAAAATTGTTTAGAGATCATTTTATGATCTGTACTAAATATATATTTTGTGATAAACGTTTGTTTATGATGATGTCCGTGGTCGTCTTCGTGAACGTGAGTATCTGCGTGTGCTGACATAATCTATTTTAGGTTTTTTAAATCTTTTGGATTGAATTAATTTTGTACTAACGAATTTTTGAAAATCTTTTGTTCTTTAAGCCAAGCATCATATTCTTCTTGGGTTACTACAATAATTTTCATTTGCATGTTATAGTGCGACTTTCCACAAATCTTGTTACATAACAATAAATAGTCAAACTCATACGCATCTAAGGCGTCTTCACCATTAGCAACTAATTCCTTACTATTCTCAACTCTAATGTCGTTAATGTTCTTTACTTTCTCAACGATATCCGGATTCTGACGCATCTCTGCAGTTGTTACTGAAGGTGTAAATCCAAATTGAGTTACCATACCAGGAACACAGTTCATTTGTGCTCTAAAGTGAGGCATATAAGCCGAGTGTAATACGTCTTGAGAACGCATTTTAAATAATACTGGCTTACCTACTGGTAAATATAATTCTGAAGTAATAATATCGTCTTGTGCATTCGGATCAGATTCGTCTAAACCTAAGATATTGGCTTTATCGATATCGATTAATCTTACGTTAGCTTTACCTAATGTATTATCGTTTCCACCATATCGTGCTTTCCAGTTAAATTGTTGTGCATACAACTCGATAACTATTGGATCGTCATCTTCGCTCACATTCATGATACTTGTCCAAGTAAATAATCCGTAGATAATTAAACCCGCCAAAGTAATTACTGGAATAATGGTCCAGATCGCTTCTAAGGTATTGTTATCTGCAAAGAATAACGCTTTACGACCTTTTTCACCTTTATATTTAAAAGCAAAATAGTGAAGTAAAAATTGAGTGATAGTTTGAACTACAAAAATAAGCACTAAAGAGATTATCATTAAGTTATCTATTCCAGGTCCATGCTCGGAAGCCGAATTAGATAATAAAGGCAAATCTCCCCATTTAACCACACAAACAATTGTAATGATATAAATGAAAGCTAAGAATCCTATCATCAGATAACCATTCAAAGTATTGTCCTTATCTGTAGCAATTTGGTCGTTTTGTTCTAATCCCACTTGAGCCAGATCAAAAATCTTAACCATTTGCCAGATGGCAATTGTTATAAATACTAATACTAAAATTATAAATAAAGCAGTCATACTCGTTCTTGTTGTTCTTTATATAATACTGTTACTTGCGCGTTGCTTAATAATGAAATTGTTCACTTTCTTTAACTAAAGGATTACGTTTTGCAAGTAATGGTGCTTTGGTTAAGGCTGTAAATACGATAAATATAAACAATCCTGCGAATAATAATACCGAGCTTATTTCAGGTATTCCAATAAACCATCTATCTCCTACAGTTGCAGGCATAATCATGTTGAAAATATCTAAATAATGTCCGAATAAAATAACAACACCAGCCATTACAACAAACCAATTTACACGTTTGTAATCACTATTCATTAAAACTAATAAAGGGAAAAGGAAGTTTAGGGCTACCATTCCAAAGAACGGTAAGTTATAATCTTCTATACGTGTTACAAAATATGTTACCTCTTCTGGAATGTTTGAATACCAAATAAGCATAAATTGAGAGAACCATAAGTACGTCCAGAACACACTAATACCAAACATAAATTTAGCTAAATCATGAATATGACTATCGTTAACTAATGGCAATAACCCTTTAGATTTTAAGTAGATTGTAACTAGTGCAATTACAGTAATTCCACTTACAAACATACTAGCGAATACGTACCATCCGAACAATGTTGAAAACCAGTGTGGATCTACACTCATAATCCAATCCCAAGACATAATAGATTCTGAATAAATAAAGAATACTAAAAATCCTGCAGAAATACGGAAGTTCTTTTTAAAGAATCGGTTATCATCTGCATCATCTTGTGCGATAGAATATTTACGAGAGAAGTGTCTGTATAAAGACCAACCCGCGATAAAAATTAAACCTCTTACTGCAAACCAACCAATATTTAACCAATCGGCTTTACCTTGAAGTAATTTATCGTGAGCAACCACTTCAGGATCCATCCATACAAATAAATTGTAATGCCCAATAGTACCAGAAGCCACTGCAATTAAAAGTACAATGATAGCTCCAGGCAATAAATAAGCTGTGATTCCTTCCATTACTCTAAAGAGCACCGGAGACCATCCTGCTTGAGATGCGTATTGTAATGCGTAAAATGCTAAAGCGCCTAATGCAATCATCATAAAAAAGAAAGCAGCTACATACAATGCAGACCACGGTCTATTTGCTATTTGATGTTGCACATGCTCTGCGTGCGCATCGCCATGATGAGCATCAGCTTCTGCATGCATATCATGTGCATCGACAACGTGAGTAGATTCATCTACTGCATGTCCACCACCGTGATGTGCAGCCTCATCGGCTAACATAGTTTTTACTTCGTCTAAAGATTTATGAGAAGACATAAAACCATATACTACCCCTATAAATCCTAAGATTATTAGAGCGAAAGAAAATGTTCTTAATTTATTTGAAAGTGTGTACATATCTATATATAATCTTTATCTAATCGACTTACTTTTCTAAATCTGCTTTTAGTTCCATAACATAAGCAGCTACTTGCCAACGCTCTTCTTCTAACAATTGATTGCTATAAGATCCCATGGCATTTTTTCCATAATAAATAGTGTGATATACACTACCAACAGTAATATTACGTCCAGCGTCATCATACTTAGGAACTCCAAGAATTTTTTCTCTTTTTACAAGAGTACCTTGTCCATCTCCTTTCATACCGTGACAAATTCCACAATAGATATCGTATAATTCTTTTCCTCTTTTAGTATCAATTTGAGTTGAATCTAAAGGACTCATTAACGTTTCCTTTGCCAAATTGTATCCTTCTAAATCGTTAGCGATTTCAAACGGGATATGTCCTCTTGCAACTGATCCTTCTGCAGGTAATTGCGCTTCTACACCATTTCTAAAAGCAGTAGATTCACTATAAGTTTCATAACCAACAGACTCGTACATGTTAGGCATAAACTGATAGTTTGGTCTACCATTTTCTTGACATGAAACGACAGATATTAAAACTACGGCTATTGCAAATATTTTTATTAAGCTTTTCATTGGTCTGTATTAATGTGCTTTATCTACTAAGTTAATTTCTACTGCACCTGTACTTTTTAACAATTCTGCAATTTCTTGTTCATTGTTATTAGCCACAGCGATTTCCATTAAAAAATGATCGTCAGTAGTTCTTGGGTCTGGATTTTCTGCTTCTTTAAAAGGCCATATTTTACTACGTAAGTAAAAGGTAATAACCATTAAATGCGCTGCAAAAAATATAGTAAGTTCGAACATGATAGGCACAAACGCCGGCATGTTTTCTAGATAACTAAAACTTGGTTTACCACCAATATCTTGTGGCCAGTCTTCAATCATAATGAAATTCATCATAAGTGTTGCGACAGTTAAACCAATACATCCGTATATAAAAGCTGTGATAGCCAAACGTGTTGGAGCTAATCCCATTGCTTTATCTAGTCCGTGAACCGGAAACGGTGTATATACTTCTTCTATATGGTGTTTTGCCAAACGTACATCTTTAACGGCAGCCATTAAAATATCGTCGTCTGTATAAATAGCGTGAATAACTTTTGAAGATTCCATATGCTACTCTTAGTTTTTTGAATTATTAACTGAAGCTCCAGAGGTTCTTGCATCTGCACCAGTACCTACTAAACTATCTCCTCGCTCTCTAATTTTTTTGTAACTCTCTCCTGAAGACTTTAAAATAGTCTTAACCTCTGCTTGTGCAATTACAGGGAATGTTCTAGAGTACAATAAGAAAAGTACAAAGAAGAATCCTATTGTTCCAATAAATATTCCTATATCCACAAATGTAGGTGAGAACATTGTCCAAGACGATGGTAAGTAATCTCTGTGTAACGATGTTACAATAATTACAAAACGCTCGAACCACATCCCGATGTTTACCACGATCGAAATAAAGAAAGAGAACATAATACTTGTTCTTAATTTCTTAAACCACATAAACTGTGGAGAGAATACGTTACAAGACATCATCATCCAATAAGCCCATGCATAAGGACCTGTTGCTCTGTTTAAGAAAGCATATTGTTCGTATTCTACACCAGAATACCAAGCAATAAATAACTCTGTAATATAAGCCACACCAACAATAGAACCTGTAATCATGATTACAATGTTCATTAATTCGATATGTTGTACTGTAATATAGTCTTCTAAGTTACACACTTTTCTCATGATGATAAGAAGTGTGTTTACCATAGCGAATCCTGAGAATACCGCCCCTGCTACGAAGTAAGGAGGGAAAATTGTAGTGTGCCATCCTGGAATTACAGAAGTAGCAAAGTCAAAAGATACAATGGTGTGTACAGAAAGTACAAGAGGAGTTGCTAAACCTGCAAGTACCAAAGATACTTCTTCGAAACGTTGCCAGTCTTTAGCTCTACCAGACCATCCAAAACTTAATAATCCGTAGATTTTCTTTTGGAAAGGCTTTACTGCACGGTCTCTTAACATCGCGAAATCTGGTAATAAACCTGTCCACCAGAAAACTAATGATACAGATAAATACGTTGAAATTGCAAATACATCCCAAAGTAAAGGTGAGTTAAAGTTTACCCATAACGAACCGAATTGGTTTGGAATTGGTAATACCCAGTATCCTAACCATGGACGACCCATGTGAATAATTGGAAATAAACCTGCCTGGAAAACCGCGAAGATAGTCATGGCTTCAGCAGAACGGTTAATTGCCATTCTCCATTTTTGACGGAATAATAAAAGTACCGCAGAAATTAATGTTCCCGCATGTCCAATACCAACCCACCAAACGAAGTTAGTAATATCCCAGGCCCAACCTACGGTTTTATTTAAACCCCAAGTTCCAATACCAGTTGATACTGTGTATAATATACATCCTATTCCCCAAAGGAAAGCAACTAATGAAATAGAAAAAACTATCCACCATAATTTATTTGCTTTTCCTTCTACAGGTCTTGCTACATCGACAGTTACATCGTGGTAAGACTTTTCTCCTGTAACTAAGGGTCTTCTTATAGGTGCTTCGTAATGAGACGCCATATCCTTATCTAATTATTTCTTAATTCGTTAATTATGCTTCTGTTGTATTTCTCACTTTTGTCTGGTAAATCACATTAGGTTTTGTTCCAATATGTTCTAACAAGTGATACATACGATTATCTTCTTTAAGGTGTGCTACCTTACTTTCTTTGTCGTTTACATCTCCAAATACCATGGCACCACTGCTACACGCTGCAGAACATGCTGTTTGGAATTCTCCGTCCTTAATTTCACGTCCGTCACGCTTAGCATCAAGAATTGTTTTTTGTGTCATTTGAATACACATAGAACATTTTTCCATTACACCACGAGAACGTACTACTACATCAGGGTTTAATACCATACGTCCTAAATCATCATTCATATGATAATCGAACTCATCATTACCATTGTATAAGAACCAGTTAAAACGACGTACTTTGTAAGGGCAGTTGTTTGCACAGTAACGTGTACCAACGCAACGGTTATATGCCATATGATTCTGACCTTGACGACCATGAGAAGTTGCCGCTACTGGACAAACAGTTTCACAAGGTGCGTGGTTACAGTGCTGACACATTACTGGTTGGAAAGCGACTTGTGGATTATCTGAAGGATGTTCTAATTCTCCAAATCCTCCTAAAGATCCTTTCTCTCCAAATAAACCAGAGAACCCTTCTTTTTTCTCGTTATCACCTTCAAACGATTCGTCTGAAGAGTAATATCTATCTATACGTAACCAGTGCATATCACGGCTACGACGAATTTCACTTTTACCTACAACAGGCACGTTATTTTCTGCATGACATGCAATAACACATGCTCCACATCCTGTACATGCATTTAAGTCGATAGATAGGTTAAAGTGATGTCCGATAGAACGATCAAATTCTCCCCATAAATCAACATCAGGAGATGTTACAGGCGTTTCAACGTGGTTAAGAGAAACCATTGGCATTGGGTTCCACTCACGCTTATCTTTTGTATTAAAGATCTCTAAAGTAGTTTCCTTAATAATATCGCCACGTCCCATTAATGTATTTTGTAACTGTACACAAGCAAATTCATGCTCGCCACCTACAGCACTTACACTAACATTCTGAATTGTATTAAAATTTTGGTATAACGTAAACGCATTTACACCCGTTTGCATTTCTTCTTTTAATCCAGCAGATCGACCATAACCAAATGATAAACCTACAGAACCTTTAGCTTGACCTGGTTGAATAAGTACAGGTACTTTTTCTAAAGTCGTACCATTTACCGTTACACTAGCATAACTACCATTAAGACCACCATTAGCAACATTTCTGTTTGATAACCCTAATGCTTCTGCATCGGCCTTAGAAACCGTTAAGTAATTATCCCAAGATGTTCTTGTAATTGGATCTGGAAATTCTTGTAACCATGGGTTGTTGGCTTGTTGACCATCTCCCATTCCTACTTTAGAATATAATACTAATTCTAAACCTTCAGATTTTGCAGAGCCAACTAATGCTGAAGCTGCTGCTGATCCAGAAATTTCATTAATAACAAAACCTTCACCTCCTAAAATTGGATTTGCATTTGGTGAATTTCTTGTTGTAGTAGACGTAATAAATTCATCTTTATCTTCATCGACTAAACCAATTCCTACAGCTGCCTCATGAATAACGTTACCAGCCCAAGTTCTTTGTTTTTTATCTTTTAAAACAGTTTTGGTTTCCTCAATTGTTGTATTAGAAACACCATTAACTAATGCCCCAAGTGATCCTGCTATAAAAGAACCATCATGTATTGCTTGGTTAAAAGATGCACCACCTAGAATATTGGCATTCCAAGTTTCTTTAATATAATCATGGTAAGACATTGAATTATCTGTCCATGTTAATAAAGCCTCCTGAAATTGTTTTGTATCGAATAAGGGACGAATAGTTGGTTGTGTTAACGCATAATGTCCACGTCTTAATTCTACATCACCCCAAGCCTCTAAATAATGAGGTGCTGCAGCTAAATATTCTGTTTGAGAAGCTGTTTCGTCCGATTTCATCGAGAACGTTACAGCCAATTCTGTTTTCTTTAATCCTTCTGCAAAGTCTGCTGCGTTTGGTAAGCTATATAATGGATTTACTCCACTCATAATAATACCACCAATACGACCAGCTTTCATATCTGCCACTAATTGAGCAACATCTTTGTCGTTTCCTTGTCTTGTTAAGATTGGAACTCTTGGTTTAAATGCTCTACTATTTAAAGCGGCATTAATTTCTAATACTAAAGCTTGCGCATTAACATCCTGAATTCCTGTAACAACTACACCTGCTCTACCTGATTTTTTAAGTAGAGATGTTGCATTTTTAACTGCCGCTTCCATATGTGCTGGAAGTGATCCAGAAACCGAAGTTCCAGTTATATTTCCATACAACTTAGCTAAAGCTATTTTTTGTTGACTTGGAGTTGCAGGCACACGCTTATCTGCATTGGCACCAGCTAAAGACATATTAGCTTCAAACTGAATATGCTTAGACATTTTTCCTTCTTGAGGAATACGTCCTGCCGAATAACCTGCATCAAAACCTCCACCTTGCCAGTCACCTATAAAATCGGCTCCAAAAGAAACAATAGTTTCTGCATGGGCGAAATCATAACCAGCTAAAGCTCGACGGCCATATTTTGCTTGGTAAGCGTCTAAAGCTGCAGATTCCGAAATGGCATCATAAACTACGTGACGAACTTTACCGTATTTTTCTTTAAACGTATTAATTAATCGTTCTGTAGATGGACTAGAAAATGTTTGTGTTAACAACACAATTTCCTTTCCAGCACTACTAAGATTAGATAATTTAGAAGCTACTTCAGCATTAAAATCAGTCCAAGACACAGGGTTTCCTGCTTTAGTTGGACCTTGAACTCTTAAACTATCATACAAACCTAATACCGAAGCATTAACTCTTGCGTTAGCACTTCCATTAGTTTTTGCTAAGGAATTGTTCTCAATTTTAATAGGACGTCCTTCACGTGTTTTAACTAAAACACTAGCAAAATCAAAACCATCTGCAATCGTTGTTGCATAGTAATTAGCAACACCAGGAATTATTTGTTCTGGCTGAACTACATAGGGAATCGATTTAATAACTGGCCCTTCACAAGCTGCAAGCGAAGCGGCGGCTGTACTAAAACCAACATATTTTAAGAAATCTCTTCGTGTAGTAGAAGATGATGCAAGCGTTGCTTTATCACCTAAAAACTCGTCCGTAGGAATTTCTTCAACAAATTCGTTTTGCTTTAGCGCCTCAACAATAGAGCTGTTTTCGTTTAGCTCTTCAACACTTTTCCAGTATTTCTTGTTTGATGACATATTGTATAATTGAATTACTTCTTAAATAAATTAATAATGACACTTACCACATTCTAAAGCTCCCATCTGAGCAGCTGTAAGCTCCTCAACACCGTACTTTTTAGATAATTCTTCGTGGATTTTTGTATAGTAATCGTTGTCTTTAACTTTTACATTTGTTTCTCTGTGACAGTTAATACACCATCCCATTGTTAATGGAGCATGCTGATACATAACTTCCATTTCCTGAACAGGACCATGACATGTCTGACAATCTACACCTGCAACAGTAACGTGTTGCGAGTGGTTAAAGTAAACGAAATCTGGTAAATTATGAATTCTCACCCATTTTACTGGTTGCGTTTCTCCTGTATATTTTTGCTCGGTATCATCCCAACCAACAGCTTTGTATAACTTTTGAATTTCGCCATCGTAAAACTCTTTGCTGTATTCTGGAGTTGCTGTACTTTCTGCTACTTCGTAAATAGACTTGTGGCAGTTCATACATACATTTAAAGATGGTATACCTGATGTTTTACTAACTCTAGCTGAAGAGTGACAGTACTTACAATCGATACCGTTATCTCCTGCGTGAATTTTATGAGAGTAGTGAATTGGTTGCACTGGCTCGTACCCTTGGTCTACACCTACCTGCATCATAAAACCATACACATGGTAACCTCCCACTAATAATAAGATAACCACAGTAACTAAAACTAGAAACTGATTTTGCACAAACGCTTTCCAAAGTGGTAAGCGTGTAGATTTTTCTACAGTTACACCTTTAGCTTCAGCAAAGCGATTTAAAGTTTGTCTTACCAAAATTAAAGCCATCGCTAATAAACCAAATAAAAGCACTAATGCTCCTAATATAATTTTATTAGAAATGCTGTCGCCTTCACCACTAGCTTTAGACATTCCAACTTGACCTGCTGCTGCTGGAGCCGGAGCGGCTTTTTCTTCTGCAGTATAGGCTAAGATATTATCTAAGTCTTCATCAGATAACTGAGGAAACGCTGTCATCGGAACACCATTATACTCATTAAAGATTTTATTGGCGTATTCGTCTCCAGACTTAATAAGTCCTGAACTGTTGCGGATCCAAGAATGTATCCATTCTTTATCAACTCCTGCTTCATCACTTAAACGTGCTTCAATATTACGAAGAGCAGGTCCTGTCATTTTTTTATCTAACTGGTGACAAGCAGCACAATTAGAATTAAACAATGCTTTTCCTTTTGCCGGGTCGCCTTGAGCCGAAAGAGAGGTTGTAAACGCAAGTAAGATAACTATAGCTAAACGGAAGATGTTTTTGCTTAATTTACGGTGAATCACCTGTTTCATATTATTTGTTGAATTAACTTCTTAACTTTTGAATGACTTACTAATCTAAAGCAGATAAAAATCAGTTATAAAATTTGGAACAAAAATAACATTTAAAGTGGATTGTAAAAACGTTATAGAACCGTTAAATGTAATTTAGAAAAATTCTAAATAAAAAATAATTATATCTTTATACGAATAACATTTACATTTGTAGCAAATAACTTGAAAATGAAATTATTGAATATAAAGCTTATTACACTAACCGGGTTATCCGTGTTTGCATTATCTACGAAAACCTTTTCACAACAAAGTAATATTGTTATTAATCAGGACGAAAAAATTACAAAACTACTGAATGTTAAAAAGGAAATGAATAAAGACGAAAATGCTACTGATCGCTATAAAATCCAGCTATACTCTGGAAACCGGGCCGATGCAGAAAGCACGTTAAGCAAGTATAAGAACGCATTTAACCAATGGGAAGGCACCTTAGTTTACGAGACACCTAACTATAAAATCTGGGTGGGTAGTTTTAGAACCCGATTAGAGGCAGATCGTGCCTTAATTGAAATAAAAGAGAAGTATCCAAACGGTTTTATCTTTAAACCGAAGTCGAAAAACTAGGGTAAAGATTCCTTCCGTTTTTCACCTTATAATGGTCGATAATGGGCAGTATTTAAAACAATGACATATGTCATTGTTTTAAATAGAATAATCTCAGGTAAAGACCAATTAAAATCCGAACATTATTATAATTTAAAAGCACAAAAAAAGGCGACCAAATGGTCGCCTTTTTTATTACTATATATAAAACTTATTTAAGTTTCTTTTTTACTTCTACTTCGTGGAACGATTCGATTACATCGCCTTCCTTAATGTCATTGTAGTTCTTAATTTGCATACCACAATCATATCCTTTAGATACTTCTTTAACATCATCTTTAAATCGTTTAAGCGACGCTAATTCTCCAGTGTATACAACTACACCATCTCTAATTAAACGCACTCCTGAAGATCTAATAATTTTACCGTTAGTAACCATACAACCGGCGATACTTCCGATTTTAGATACTTTAAAGATTTCTCTAATTTCTGCAGTACCAGTAATCTCTTCTTTAAGCTCTGGAGATAACATCCCTTCCATAGCATCTTTAAGATCGTTAATAGCATCGTAGATAATTGAGTATGTACGGATATCTATTTCTTCCTTATCTGCCATGGCTCTAGCATTACCCATTGGTCTTACATTAAATCCGATAATAATCGCATCTGATGCAGAAGCTAATAACACATCACTTTCTGTAATGGCACCAACACCTTTATGAATAATATTTACTTGAATCTCTTCAGTAGATAATTTCTGGAATGAATCTGTTAATGCTTCAACAGAACCATCCACATCCCCTTTAAGGATAATGTTTAATTCTTGGAAGTCACCTAAAGCAATACGACGACCAATTTCATCTAGAGTAATATGACGTTGTGTACGTACGGATTGCTCACGTTGTAATTGTGTACGTTTAGTAGCAATACGTTTTGCTTCACGTTCGTCTTCAAATACATTGAATTTATCACCCGCTTGTGGCGCACCATCTAATCCTAAAATAGATACAGGCGTACTTGGTCCAGCTTGTTTAACCTCGTTACCACGTTCATCATGCATGGCTTTTATCTTACCACTGTTTTTACCAGCTAATACGTAATCACCAATTCTTAATGTTCCTGCTTGTACTAAAATCGTAGATATGTAACCACGACCTTTGTCTAAGAATGCTTCTACAACAGTTCCTGACGCCATTTTATTTGGATTGGCTTTAAGCTCTAATAATTCGGCTTCAAGTAATACCTTTTCTAATAATTCTTTTACTCCTGTTCCTACTTTTGCAGAAATATCGTGAGATTGTATTTTACCACCCCAATCTTCTACTAATAAGTTCATTTGTGCCAGACGTTCTTTAATACGTTCTGGATTCGCTGCAGGTCTATCTATTTTGTTAATCGCAAAGATAATTGGCACACCTGCTGCTTGAGCATGTGCAATCGCCTCTTTTGTTTGCGGCATAATATCATCATCGGCAGCAACTACAATAATTGCTAAATCGGTAACCTGAGCACCACGAGCACGCATGGCTGTAAAGGCCTCGTGACCTGGTGTATCTAAGAATGCGATTTTTTGTCCGCCTTCTAACTGTACTCCATAAGCACCAATATGCTGTGTAATTCCTCCAGATTCCCCGGCAATTACGTTTTCCTTACGGATATAATCTAATAATGAAGTTTTACCGTGATCTACGTGACCCATTACCGTAACAATCGGCGCACGTTCAATTAAATCTTCTGGTTTATCTTCAACGATTTCTATATTATCTTCAAGATCTGAAGTTACAAACTCTACTTGGTATCCAAATTCGTCTGCAACAATAGAAAGTGTTTCTGCATCTAAACGCTGGTTCATGGTAACCATCATACCTAACGACATACAAGCCGAGATAATTTGTGTTACCGAAACATCCATCATGGTAGCAACTTCACTAGCCGTAACAAATTCTGTTACTTTTAAGATTTTGCTTTCTACTTCTTGCTGATCTAGATCTTTCTGACTTTGTTCTCTATGGTGATCTCTTTTATCTCTACGATACTTAGCACCTTTACCTTTACTAGATTTCCCTTGAAGTTTCTCTAAGGTTTCTCTAACTTGTTTTTGAACATCTGCTTCACTAGGTTCCTCTTTTACAATCGGACGTCTAGCTTGACCTGGTCCACCCGGTCTTTTACCTTTATAAGTACTTGGTCTAACTTGTCTTCCTGGTCCTCCAGCAGTTCCTCCTGGTTTAGCAGTAGTAGACTTGTTATCTCCAGGTTTACTAATACGACGACGTTTTCTTTTATTGGCCGCAGCATTATCGCCAGCTTTAGCAACTGGTTTCTTTTTAGGCTTATTAAACTGAGATAAATCTATTTTTTCTCCTGCGATTTTTGGTCCCGAAAGTTTAGTATATTTCGTTTCTATACGCTCATCTACCGGTTTATCTTCTTCAGCTTTTGGCTCTTCTTTTTTAACGGGTTCAGATGTTTTTGGAGTTTCTATTTTCTTAACCTCTTGAACAGGTTTTGGAGTAGTTGGAGGTGGCGTAGATTTTGTAGGTTGCGAAGGTGGAGTAACTGGTTTTGGCTTGTGTTCCACTTTTGGTGTGTCTTGAACTTTAGCTTCTTCCTGTTTAACAGCAGGTTTTTCTTCCTTTTTCTCAGGAACAACATCAGCTTTAACAACAGGTTTTTCTTCCTTTTTAACTTCCTTTACTTCTTCTGCTTTAACAGCTTCTGCTTGAGGAGCAACAACTTTAGGCTTTACGTCTTCAGTTTTTGGTTGAATAGGTTCTTCCTTTTTCTCTGTTGGTTTAGAAACAGGTTTAGGTTTTGGATCTAAATCGATCTTTCCTACTTGTTTCGGACCTGAGAGCGTTGTTTTGGCTTTTACTACTTCCTGCTCTTTCCTTGCTTCTTCCTTCTTAGCTTCTTCTTTTTGTTTTGCTTCAAGTTCACGCTCGCGCTGTTCACGCAAGGCTTCTTTTTCTTTCAGCTTTGCTTCACTTACTTCTTGAGAGGCCACCTTCTTATTAGCATCCGTTTGAAATTCGCCAGAAAGTACGTTGTATACTTCCTGAGAAATTTTTGTGGTAGGACGCTTATCGATTTCCATACCTTTAGATTCCAAAAAATCTACTGCACGGTCGATAGAGATGTTTAACTCACGTAAAACTTTATTTAATCTTATTGTTTCAGCCATAAATTGCCTTTAATATACTCCAAATATAAGTTATTCTTCAAACTCTTCTCTAAGAATTCTAATAACTTCGTTAATTGTTTCTTCTTCTAAATCGGTTCTTTTCACTAAATCTACTACATCTTGCTCAAGAACACTTTTTGCTGTATCAAGCCCAGCTTTGCTTAACTCATCAATAATCCACTTATCAATCTCATCAGAAAATTCTGTTAACTCAACATCCTCTTCTGCGCCTTCTCTAAACACATCAATCTCATAACCAGTTAATTGACCAGCTAATCTAATGTTGTGTCCACCACGTCCAATGGCTTTACTTACTTCTTCAGGCTTTAAAATAACTTCTGCTCTTTTGTTTTCTTCATCAATTTTAATCGATGTCACTTTCGCTGGACTTAACGCTCTAGTGATATACAATTGCAGGTTATTTGTATAATTGATAACGTCTATATTTTCGTTACCTAATTCACGAACAATGCCGTGAATTCTAGATCCTTTCATACCTACACAGGCACCAACTGGATCTATACGATCATCGTAAGAATCTACAGCTACTTTAGCTTTTTCTCCAGGGATTCTTACTACTTTTTTAACAGATATTAATCCGTCAAAAACTTCTGGTATTTCTTGTTCGAATAATTTCTCTAAGAATAAAGGTGATGTACGAGACATAATAATGCCTGGTTTACTTCCTTTTAACTCTACGTTTTCAATTATTCCTCTAACATTATCTCCTTTTCGGAAAAAATCCGATGGAATTTGTTTCTCTTTTGGTAAGATGATTTCGTTACCTTCATCATCTAATAAAATAATTGCTTTGTGACGTATATGGTGCACTTCAGCAGTATAAATATCTCCAATTAAATCTTTAAATTGCTTGTAGATATTAGTATTATCATGTTCGTGAATTTTAGAAATTAAATTCTGACGTAATGCTAAAATAGCACGACGACCTAAATCTATTAACTTCACTTCTTCAGAAACATCTTCTCCTACTTCAAAATCAGGCTCAATTTTTTGAGCTTCACTTAATGAAATCTCTTGATTAGGCTCTTCCACTTCACCATCGGCAACTACAATACGGTTTCTCCATATTTCTAAATCACCTTTATCTGGGTTTATAATAATATCAAAATTATCATCGTCTCCAAACTTTTTCTTCAAGGCATTTCTAAAAACATCCTCTAAAATCGCCATTAACGTTACACGATCTATTAATTTATCGTCCTTAAATTCTGAAAAAGAATCAATTAACGCAAGATTTTCCATAACTCTTTTGAATTAAAATTTAATCATAACTTTCGCTTCTACTATGTCGCTATAAGAAATATTTGCTTTTTTCTGAACCGTAACTTTACCTTTCCCTACTGGTTTAGGCTCTCTAGCTTTCCATTCCAAAACTATTTCGTCTTCATTAGCATCTACCAAAACAGCTTCTATTGTATCTGTTTGGGTTTTAACCTCTAGTGTTCTCCCTATATTTTTAGCATACTGCCTGCTCTGTACTAGAGGAGACGCTGCTCCTGCCGACATAACTTCTAGTGAAAAATCGTGTTCTTCTCTATCTATATCATGCTCTATAGCTCTACTAATAAACATACAATCCTCAACACTCACACCTTCATCTCCATCGATAATTACCTTTACAGCATTCTCTCCAGAAACAGTTAAACTAATCAAAAACAAATCATTTCGTTCTTGTAAGGCGCTTTCTAATAAATTCTCAACAGTTGTTCTAAACATTTTTTAGTATAAAAAGAGGGGACTCTGTCCCCTCGCATATTCTTTTTTCTTACAACGGGGCAAATATACAACTTTTTTTTTGACAATTACAAGCTTTCAAATACCAATTTTTATCCGTATTTTTATATAGTTATTTAACTCCAAAAAATACAATCATGAAACGCATATTAGTCCCAACAGATTTTTCGAAAGAAGCTGAGTTTGCAACAAAAACAGCGGCCAAAATTGCTGCAAAATTTGGTTCCGAAATTTTCTTCGTCCATATGATAGATCTTCCTAACACAGAATTAGACAAAACACACCAGTCTACCAGTGAAGTTCCTGAAGCTTTATTTTTTATAAAACTTGCAGCGAAACGCTTTAACGAACTGTTATCTCAGGATTTCTTAGACAACATTACCATACACCATTCCATAAAAACCGACTCGACTTTTGCCGGTATAAACGAAACTGCCGAAGAACTAGATATAGATTTAATTGTTATGGGCTCGCATGGCGCTTCAGGATTTAAGGAAATATTTATTGGATCGAACACCGAAAAAGTAGTTCGCACCTCTAAAGTTCCTGTTTTAGTTATAAAAGAAAACGAACAAGAATTTAAGACAGATCACCTAGTTTTTGCTTCTGACTTTCAGTTTAACAGCATCCACACCTATAAAAAAGCAGTTAAATTTGCTAAAAAATTCGACTCTAAAATCCACTTGTTATTAGTAAATACACCAAATAATTTTTCTTCGACTACCGAAGCAAAAAAACGTATTGCTAATTTTATTGAACATTCGGATTTCACAAATTACACTATAAACATTTACAATGATGACACAGTAGAAAAAGGAATTCTAAATTTCTCTGAAGATATCGATGCCGACATTATTGGAATAAGCACAACTGGCCGACAAGGTATTGCTCATTTCTTTAACGGAAGCATTAGCCAAGACATCGTGAATCACGCTATTAGACCAGTGATTACTTTTAAAATATAATAAACAACAAATTCTTAAAAAGCGCCTAATTACAATAATTATGCGCTTTTTTTATTATCAAAATCAAACCACATGTCTCACTACCTAGCCCTCACAAACTAACAGAAAATCATTCTGATTAGTACAGAAAAACTAATAATCACATATAAAAAAAACCACCTCGCTAAGGTGGTTTTAAAATTTGGTTTGTTTAAAGGACTACTTCTCACCGATTAAAGGCAATGCTTCTTGCAACACCTCATCTATCGAGGTTTGCACATAACGCTCGAACTGTACAAATTGAGACGCCGTTTTTGCTCCTAGCTCCTTTTTAATTTTTTTATAATATTTTTTTTGAAGTTTTTCATTCTTCGCTCTCACCGCAAATGTTTCTTTAACCAATGCATCGGCTTGCTCATCGGTTAAGGTTTCGTATTGGTCTACATACGTTTCTAAAAGCGACATACGAGTACTCGCCACATCTCTACGCTCTAAAGTATACGCATCATAAATACTATTGAAAGTCATCGCTTTCGTCGCATCTAAATCTAAGTACTCTCCAATAACGGTTTTCTTTTCAGAATTATACAAATCCTTAAAAGCTTCCATCTCAGCATCCTGTGCAGTCATATTAAAAGCACATAATACTGTTAATACAAGTAAAATTTTTTTCATTTTTAAATTGTTTAGATTAATTAATAGTCTTACGAATATATTATTTTATCACTTAAAATGCTATGTTTTTTTTTGAGGCGTTCGAGCGGAGTCGAGAACAAAGTTTATAAAAACATCCTCTGTAACATTTTTATCAAAGACTAACTACACCGTTTAATTAGTAAGTTCAAGATAACAATTCACGCTTCTCGACTCTTCTCGAAGACCGTTTAAATTTAAATCCCAAATCTTTCAACCGCTCTTCTAGATTACATCTAAACAGTAATAACAACTTATTTCCCCAAGGCGTTCGAGCGGAGTCGAGAACAGAGTCTAAGAAGAATGTCCTTATCTCATTTTAATTTGATAATGAACAACATCCTTTAACTACTAAACTCTAGCTTATCACGTACACTTCTCGACGCCGCTCGAAGACCGTTTAAATTTAAATCCCCAATCTTACAACAGCTTTTCTAGATCTCATCTAAACAGTAAAACAACTTATTTCCCCAGGGTGTTCGAGCGGAGTCGAGAACAAACTTTTATAAAAATAGCCTCTTTAAAATGGTAACAACAAAGACTAATTGCACCACTTAACTGTAAAACTCTAGTTTAACACATACACTTCTCGACGCCGCTCGAAGACCGTTTAAATTTAAATCCCCAATCTTACACCAGCTTTTCTAGCTACCATCTAAACAGTAAAACAACTTATTTCCCCAGGGTGTTCGAGCGGAGTCGAGAACAATCATTATAACGATTCCCTTATCACATATTAATTTGAAGATGAACGACGCCTAATTAATCACTAAACTCTAGCTTATCACATACGCTTCTCGACTCCGCTCGAAGACCGAATTACAACAACTTATTTCCCCAGGGCGTTCGAGCGGAGTCGAGAACAGAAAAATGAATTCGCATTTTAAAAATAGAACAACACTTAAATACAACAGCATATAAACATTAAAAGAGCAACAAGACAAAAACCATCTTAACACACTAATAACAAACATTATATAATATTAAAAGGAAAGAAAATCACAAATCACACTGCCGAATACCTATAGTTAAGAAAACATATAAAATAACAAAACCCCAACCTTTTTCAAGATTGGGGTTTGTTGTTGGCCCACTAGGGCTCGAACCTAGACTCTTTGGTACCAAAAACCAACGTGTTGCCAGTTACACCATGGGCCATCATTAATTTGAGAGTGCAAATATAGAACATTTCACAATACACGCAAACTTTTTTTTATTTTTTTTTCATCTAAGTACTAACCTTTACTTAAAACGCTTCACTGTTACATATTTATTATTAAATTCGCCTACCGAATAAATACTGAATTTCATGACACAATTCAACTTTAAAAAGTGGAATACCATCTTAGGCTGGGTTGCCTTTGCCATCGCTTTAGTTACTTACGGACTAACCGTTGAACCTACCGTTAGCTATTGGGATGCTGGAGAATATATTTTAACATCTGCCAAACTTCAGGTAGGACATCCACCAGGAGCACCTCTATTTCAAATGCTCGGTGCTTTTTTCTCGACATTTGCTTTAGAACCTGAACAAGTAGGATACATGCTAAATTTAATGAGTGCTTTTGCTAGTGCTTTTACTATTTTATTCATGTTCTGGACCATTACTTTACTATTAAAGAATATTATTTCTAAACACGAAACTCTTTCTGACTCTAAAGCAATTGCTATTCTTGGAAGTGCATTAGTAGGAAGTTTAGCCTTTACATTTACCGATTCGTTTTGGTTCAACGCTGTAGAAACCGAAGTTTACGCCATGGCCACATTAATGATGGTGGCTATGTTTTGGCTAGGTTTACGCTGGGAACAAGATATGAACACGCCTAGAGGAAACCGTTGGTTGGTTTTAATTGCCTTTGTTATTGGTTTATCGTTTGGTGTACACTTTATGGGATTACTAACTATTCCTGGAATTGCACTCGTATATTATTTTAAAAATTATAAAACCATTACCGTTAAGAACTTCATTATAGCCAATGTTGTGGCCGTAGCGATTTTATTATTTATATTTAAATTACTTCTGCCTAACGCACTAAAATTCTTTAGTACTTCGGAAATATTTTTCATAAACTCTTTAGGACTACCATTTAATTCGGGAACTATAATTGCTGCAGTAGTACTTATCGCAGCCTTTTATTATGCCTTAAAATACACACGCAAAAAAGGCTATATCCACTTAAATACTTTAGCACTTTGTTTATTATTTATCTTTATAGGATTCTCGTCTTGGATTATGCTTCCTATCCGTGCAAACGCTAATGTGGTTGTAAATGAAAATAATCCTTCTGATGCTCGTGAGCTTTTAGCGTATTATAATTTAGAACAATATCCGGAGACACACTTGTTTTACGGACCACAATTTACAGATCAGTATGCGGGCTTAGATGAAAAAAATCCTTATATAGACGACAAGCCTAACTACGAAAAAGACGAAGCCCAAGGTAAATACGTTATTGTAAACGATTACAAACGCGCGAAACAGAATTACAATTCTAATCATGCATCTATACTTCCTAGAATGTGGAGTTCGGAACATGCCGAAAACTACATGATCTTTACAGGATACTTAGATTTTAATATAAAACCAGAATACCAGATGGAAGACCAACTGCGTACTTCTGTTGCAAACTTTAAAAACGATGTTGCTTTAGGTAACGTAGGATACCAAGACTACAACAGCTTTTTAAAGCAATTCGGACAATATTTAGATATCGAAAAGCCAACCTTAGCGAGCAATATCGTGTATATGTTTCAATACCAATTGGGATACATGTATTGGAGATATTTTATGTGGAATTATGTTGGAAAACAAGACGATATTCAAGGTAAATACGACGACCACGGAAATTGGTTAAGTGGTATTAATTTTATAGACGAGTGGCATTTAGGCATGCCTCAGTCTAACCTACCTAGCGATGTTAAAAACAACAAAGCCAGAAACACGTATTACTTTTTACCACTAATCTTAGGTTTACTAGGTCTGTTCTTTTTATTTAATAAAGACAAGCAAATGTTTTGGGTGCTTTTCGTGTTCTTCCTATTTACAGGAGTTGCCATACAAGTATACACGAACGTTAGGCCGTTCGAACCTCGAGAACGTGATTATTCGGTAGTAGGATCATTCTACGTCTTTGCCATTTGGATAGGTTTTGGGGTATACGCCATTTACGAAACTTTAAAGAAATACGTAAAATCGCCTCTCTTAGGACCTGCCATAACATTAGCTTGTTTAGTTCTTGTCCCTGGAATTATGGCCGCTAACAATTGGGACGATCACGACAGATCGGACAAATACACAGCGCGCTCTATGGCCAAAATGTATTTAGATTCTTGTGCCGAAAATGCCATTTTATTCACTATTGGAGACAACGACACCTTTGCACTGTGGTATGCTCAAGAAATTGAAGGCTACCGTACCGATGTTCGTATTGTAAACACGAGTTTATTTCAAACCGACTGGTATATCGACCAGATGAAGCGTAAAGCTTACGAGAGCGATCCAATTCCATCGCAACTTACTCACGAGCAATACCGCTACGGAACACGCGATTATATTATGAAACGTATTGTTTCTCAAGACACCATGAACATTAAAGATTTTATAAATTTTGTAGGTAGTGATAACCCAAAAACAAAATTTAAATACATTTTAGAAATGCAAGGTGAAGATCCTAGTTATTACCCATCTCAACTTCAAAATTCTAATTATTTCCCAGTAGAAAATCTTACGGTTTCTGTAGACAAAGAAACAGTATTAGATAACGGTATAGTGGCTTTAAAAGATGCCGATAAAATTGTAGATGAAATTAATTTAAAAATCAGTAATAGTGCTTTATTGAAAAACCGATTGTTAATGTTAGATATAATAGCTAATAACGATTGGAAGCGTCCGATTTACTTTACTGGAGGTAGTTTTGGAGACGACGATTACCTATGGATGAAAGATTACCTACAATTAGACGGTATGTGTTATAAATTGGTTCCTATTAAAACACCAATCAACAGAAATAATCCTTTTGATATGGGACGTGTAGATGCCGATTTAATGTACAATAAAGTAAAACAATGGGATTGGGGTAATAGCGGAAGCTCAGAAATTTACCACGACCCAGAAACTCGTAAAAACTCTATTTCTTACCGAGGTAACCTAGCCCGATTAATGGAGCAGTTAATTAATGATAAGAAATTAGATAAAGCCGAAGACGTTGCTGATATAGCCATGGAAAACATGCCTGTGGAATACTTTGGGTATTACACGCTTCTAGAGCCTTATGTTGCGGGATATTACGAAGTTGGTGCAGATGAAAAAGCTAAAAAATTATTTAAAGATGTAGCTACAAAATACCAAGAATACTTAACGTACTACAGCACTTTAAAAATAGAAAAGCAATACGACATCGCTGAAGAAATTGTAACAAATATTGAGCGTTATAAATCGTTAGTAGACGTTTTATTAAGACACGATACAGAATTTGCTAAAACTGAAATGGAAACGTTTAATAACCATTTAAAGTTATTCGAACATTTTTATGGTGGCAGTGCTCCAGAACCTGAAGCCATACAACCAACAGATTTAGATATTCTTCCAAATGATAGCGCTATTGTACCAGTAGAATAACTATGGGATTAATACCTGTTAAAACACCAAAAATTATAAAAGGCATATTTCCAAACTACGTTTGGGATATGCCTTTATTAGATAAAAAAACAATCTATCTTACCTTCGACGATGGTCCACATCCCGAAATTACACCTTGGGTTTTAAAGACACTTAAAGCCTACAATGCCAAAGCCACTTTTTTTTGTATAGGCGATAATGTTAGAAAATACCCTAACGTACATATAGAAACTGAAGAGGCGGGTCATGCCTTAGGAAACCACACTTTTAATCATTTAAAAGGATGGAAAACAGATACAGACCTGTATATAAAAAATGTAGAGGAGGCCGCCAAATTAATTCCTTCAAAGCTATTTAGGCCACCTTATGGCAAAATTAAAAACAGCCAAGCCAGACGTTTAAAACAACAAGGCTATCATATAATTATGTGGAGTATTATTTCGTTTGACTGGGAACATAGTCTTTCGGTAGAAGATTGTCTGAGTAATGTTATTAAGCATGCAGAAGACGGACATATTATAGTGTTTCACGACAGCGTAAAAGCTTCAAAAAACATGCAATATGCATTACCAAAAGTATTAGACTATTTTAGTAAAAAGGGTTACGATTTTAAATCGCTTTCGGTTTAAAGATATTCTTGAACAATAGTGATAAGCGAATTTGCATCTTTCTCGCCACTATGTCTCCATTTCATTTCTCCTTGCTTATAAACAATTAAAGTAGGCAGGCCTTTTACGCGCAGAGCCTCGGCCAATTCCTTGTTTTTTTCTACATCTATTTTAATCACTTTGGCTTTATCACCAAGCGCAGCGGCTACATCTCGCAACACAGGGTGCATAGCGGTAGATTGTTCATTCCATTCCGTAAAGAAATTTAATAATACCGGAATATTAACATCTATTAAATCTCCAAATTTTGACATATTTTAATGTTTAAGAGCATATTTTAAAATTTTCAAAACTCCTGAAAACTATTAAAATCAACAAAAAATTCAGTGTTTTCGCTCAAGTTATGTAATATAAAAATACACAATTCTATTTTAATAATAACATTTATGTAACATTACGCATTTCTAGGGCTCTTTTTAAGCTCTATAACACTTATTTCTGGCCAGATACCAGCACGTCCTGGATAGCCTAAAAAGCCAAAACCACGGTTTACATTTATAAACTGTCCCTTTTCTTTATAAATACCAGCCCAATATTTATATCGCCACTTAATTGGACTCCATTTAATCCGTCCCGGAATTTCAATTCCGAATTGCATACCATGCGTATGTCCACTTAGTGTTAAGTGATAAAAGTAATCATCGTCTATAACTTGGTCTTCCCAATGCGACGGATCGTGACTCATTAGTATCTTAAAATCGTTAGCATCAATTTTAGAAGCCGCTTTCTTTAAATCTCCCGCTTTTTTAAAATGACCTCTCCCCCAGTTCTCGACACCAACTAACGCAATGCGATCTCCATCTTTTTCAAGAAACCGATTATCGTTTAAAATCAGATCGAAACCTATGTCTTTCTGAATCGCTTTTAACTCCTCTAAGTTCTGCGACTTCTCTGCTTCAGAATCCCACTCGACGTAATCGCCATAATCGTGATTTCCTAAAACCGAAAACTTACCGTCTTTTGCTTTTAATCGGCCAAACGTATCTTTCCAAGGAATCATTTCCGAGGATAGATTATTTACCATATCACCAGTAAACAATAACACATCAGATTCTTGTTCGTTAATTAAATCAATAGCGTATTCAATCTTTTCGCGGTCATCGAAACTACCACTGTGTATATCGCTTATTTGCGTGATTTTATAACCATCGAAAGCTTCTGGCAAATCGTCGAATGTAAGTGTGTATTTTAAAACTCTAAAATCGTATTTCCCTTTATACATCCCATATAACAAACCTGCAAAAGGAATAGCCGCCAAACCAATAGCGATCTTACTTATAAATGCACGGCGTGCTGGAAAATACCCTAATTCTCTTTTATCTTTTTTGAAAAACCGATAGGCACCTTGTGGCAACCTAACCAAGTCTTCGAAACCTAAAATAACTAACAGTATTAATTTAGGAGCCAATGCCACAAGTAAAAAACCTAAGGCATAACTTTTAGAATGTGTAAGCACTTTTAAATGACTAGGATTAAGAAGCATCTCGTAAACAAAATTCCCCAGGACTAATGCACTCAGCGTCCAATACACTCCGTAAATAAATGGATGTTTTGTAATAGACTTAAATGCTTTAAAAGCATACCAATCTAAAAAGATATAAAGTGCAAAAAAGATAATCCAACGTAACATAAGAATAATTTAGTGGGTAAAATTAATTAATACCCGATCCAATTTATCTTATCTAAGTGTTAAAGCTTACACCTTTTTAAGTGATCTCCATTAAGGCCATTTGCCCACTAAAACCATTTTAAAGTAAAATCTACTAACTTCTGTTTAACGTCTGTATAAGGCGGAAACAAAAACTCGACACTCACTTTTATATGTTGTTTTAAAACCGAGCGCATATTAGAAAATTCTTGAAATCCGAAAATACCGTGGGCTTTACCAATACCGCTATTATTACTACCTCCAAAGGGTAAGTAATGATTAATGTATTGCAAGACATTGGTATTAACAGCTGTACTTCCTGCCCGTGTACGATCTATAATATACTGAGTCTGTGTTTTGTTTTCACTATAAATATAAAGCGCTAAAGGTTTCTCTTTAGCATTTATATACGCTAGAGCTTCATCGATATGCTGATATGTTTTTATAGGCAAAATAGGTCCAAAAATTTCCTCTTGAAGCAAGCTTGCTTGTTCTGGAAGTTCAGAAACTACAGTCGGTTCAATAAAATTATCTGCACTTACACAGTGTCCGCCCAATACAATAGTCGCACCAAGAGATTTAGCATCTTCTAAATGATTTTGAAGTCTCTCGAAATGACTTTTATTAACAATTCTAGCATAGGCATTAGATGTTTTAGCATCTTCGTACAACGTTTTTACAGCATCCTTAAATGCTAATATAAACCCCTCCTTAATACGTTCGTCAATTAAAATATAATCTGGAGCGATACAGGTTTGTCCGTTGTTTAAAAACTTACCCCATGCAATTCGTGTTGCTGCGTGTTCTAAATTAGCCGACGCATCTATTAGTGTTGGCGATTTCCCTCCCAACTCCAAAGTCACCGAGGTTAAATGTTTCGAAGCGGCTTCCATAACTACTTTTCCTACATTTGGAGACCCCGTAAAAAAGATATGATTAAATGGTAACTTCAGTAATTCTGTGGAGACTTCGACTTCTCCCTGAACAAGGGTTATTTCATTTTCAGGAAATAATTTGGAGATTATGTCACCCATCACGTCCGAGATATGAGGTGTCATTTCCGATGGCTTAAGTATTACCGTATTCCCTGCCGCAATAGCAGATACTAGCGGACCAAAAGTTAGGTTTAACGGAAAATTCCATGGCGATATAATTAAACACACACCTTTAGGCTCGTTTACATACCAAGACGACGTTCCTAAAAACGATATGGGTGTCTTTACTTTTTGTCGTTTCATCCACTTTTTTAAATGTGAACTCACGTATTTAATTTCCCCGAGTACAGGATAAATCTCGGTTAAGTCAGTTTCTATAAATGGCTTTTTAAAATCGGCATACAAGGCATCGCGAATGGCTTGTTTATAATCTACTTCAATCGCTTGCTTTAATGCATTAAGCTTTGCAATCCGTTCTTTGTAGGTTGTTTGTCCTACATTAAACTGATTGGCTTTCTGGGCATCAAACACGTTTTGAAAATTATTCATCTGCAAGGGTATTATCTCTGTTAAATTCCGAGTAGTTTTTCAATCCGCTCACAAATACATTGGCTAAAAAGTGAGACACTTCTTCTTTAGACGCTTCAAAATAATTATGATATAAACACACTAACAGTTCGGAGGCCGAAGAAATTGCAATCAAACTAAACATTTCAAAATATTTATCGTCGGTAAAAGACACTTCGGGGAATCGTTTTAAATCGTCCTTCATATTTTTCACCAGACTTAAAATCCCCTCACTTCCGTAGGACACACTCCGAATCTGATTTTGATTATTTTTATGAAACATTACCATTTCATCCGAAGTTACCAAATCAAAATACGCTTTAAAAGACGCATGCAAAAAGTGATATGCAGAGGTTACGCCCGCTTGCGCCTGCTTTACTTCAAAATTAATTTCGCAATTTAAGCGATCTAAAATCTCGCAAAACACATCTTTTGGCGCGCTAAAATAATTGTAAAATGTACCTCGACCAATATTACTTAACTCTACAATATCACTAATAGAGGTATTCTCCAATCCTTTTTCTGAAAACAAACTTAGCGACGCCATAATTATGCGTTCTCTTTTCTCAATCTTATTTAGTTCTCGTCTACTAGGCTTCAGCATGATCCATTCTCAGTTTTGTCAGAAAATAAAAGTACATAAATAAGACGTAAACCTCTCATAAACTATCACAAATCCCCGTAAATGGTGGCACTTTTAAAAACTTCGTGTAAATAGGGTTTGAAAATTATCCTGTCTTGATTTTAATTCCAAATACCAACCCTTTTTTTGTAGTTTTGACATTCTTACAAAAACAGAATCATGTCAGAACAAAAACGTCTCTTTTTAGTCGATGCCTACGCCCTAATATTTCGTGGCTATTATGCCTTTATTAAAAACCCAAGAATTAATTCTAAAGGTCTAGATACCTCAGCCATACTAGGATTTACAAATTCGTTATTAGACGTTATAAAACGTGAACGTCCAGACCATTTGGCCGTATGTTTTGACAAGGGAGGAAGTGCAGATCGTGTAGAGATTTTTGAAGCCTATAAAGCCAATCGTGATGCTACGCCTGAAGCGATAAAACTGGCCATTCCATATATTTGCGAGATCCTAAAAGCGATGAAAATTCCAATCATGGTTAAAGAAGGTTTTGAAGCCGATGATGTTATTGGAACTTTAGCTAAAAAAGCAGAATTGGAAGGCTATAAAACCTTTATGGTAACGCCAGATAAAGATTTTGCACAGTTGGTTTCTGAAAACATCTTTATGTACCGCCCTGTATTTGGTGGCGGTTACGAAACTTGGGGAATTCCTGAAGTATTAAAAAAGTTCGAAATTGAACGCCCAGAACAAGTGATCGATTTTCTAGGAATGATGGGCGATTCTGCCGATAATATTCCGGGACTTCCTGGAGTTGGAGAAAAAACAGCAAAGAAATTCTTAGCGCAATACGGCACTATGGAAAACCTTTTAGCCCATACACACGAGCTAAAGGGAAAAATGAAAGAGAAAGTTGAAGCCGCTAAAGAACTTGGATTATTATCTAAGAAATTAGCGACTATTATGTTGGATGTTCCTGTAGATTTTGATGCGGAAGATTTTGAAATGTCGCATCCCGACATCGATGCTGTAAAAGGCATTTTTCAAGATTTAGAATTTAGACGACTGGTAGATAGTTTCGAAAAGATATTTACTGTTCAAGATGAAACTGCAGCAGAAAATAACTCAACAAACACAGCAGCAACGGCAACGGAATCTCCGAATGCAGGTGCTGGGCAATTCTCGTTATTTGGAGGTGGTGCAGAAGTTGCTAGCGAAACCGTAGCCGATCCTAACCAAAGAAAGACTGCCGAAACCACATCACATTTTTACCAAAGTGTGGCTCCGGGTATGGCAACAAAATTATTCCTTAAAAACTTAATGAAGCAAACTAGCGTGTGTTTCGATACCGAAACCACAGGCCTAGATCCGCTTACAGCAGAATTAGTTGGTATTGCCTTCTCTTGGGAAACCGGTAAAGGATTTTACTTACCGTTTCCAGAAGATAAAACCGAAGCTCAAGAATTAATCGAAATACTTCGTCCGTTTTTCGAGTCGGAAGACATTCAGAAAATTGGACAGAATTTAAAATACGATATTAAGGTCCTTCGTAAATACAACATCACGGTTAAAGGCAAATTATTCGATACCATGTTAGCGCATTATTTAATTAACCCAGATATGCGTCACAATATGGAAGTCTTGGCCGAAACCTATTTAAATTATACGCCAATTTCTATTGTAGATCTTATTGGTAAAAAAGGAAAAAATCAGTTATCAATGCGACAAGTTCCTATTGATAAACAAACCGAATATGCTGTAGAAGATGCCGATATTACCCTGCAACTCAAAGAACATTTTGAAAACGAATTAGGACAAGCCAACACCCAAAAATTATTCGACGATATCGAAGTGCCTTTACTTCGTGTGCTTGCCGACATGGAATTGGAAGGTATTAATTTAGATATTCCGTTTTTAAATAATTTGGCCACTGCTCTAAACGACGATATTGCGTCTCTTCAGGAAAAAATATTTACCGAAGCAGGCGAAGAATTTAATATTGCATCACCAAAACAATTGGGCGAAATTTTATTTAATAAACTCAAGTTAGTCGACAAACCTAAAAAGACCAAATCTGGGCAGTTTGCAACCTCAGAAGATATTTTATCTTACTTGGCCAAAGACCACGAAATTATTCAGCATATATTAGACTATCGTGGCCTTGCAAAACTTAAAAGCACCTATGTCGATGCCTTGCCATTACAAGTCGAGCCAACAACAGGGCGTGTACATACAGATTATATGCAAACTGTAGCTGCTACAGGGCGATTAAGTAGTAATAACCCGAATTTACAGAATATTCCTATTCGTACCGAACGTGGTCGCCAAGTTAGAAAAGCCTTTATTCCAAGAAATGAAGACTATACTTTACTAGCTGCCGATTACTCGCAGATTGAACTTCGTATTATAGCCGCCTTAAGTCAGGAAGAAACCATGATTGAAGCCTTTAAAAACGGTGAAGATATTCATGCCTCCACCGCGGCTAAAGTGTTTAATGTGCCTTTAGAAGAAGTAACCAGAGAACAACGTAGTAATGCAAAAACCGTAAATTTCGGGATTGTGTATGGTGTATCTGCTTTCGGATTAAGCAATCAAACCGATTTATCGCGAAGCGAATCTAAAGACCTTATCGATACGTATTACAAAACCTATCCGAAACTAAGAACCTACATGAGTGAGTTGGTAGATTTTGCTAGAGACAAGGGGTATGTACAAACCGTTTTAGGACGTCGTCGTTATTTAAAAGACATCAACTCTAGAAATGGCGTGGTTCGTGGTGCTGCCGAACGAAATGCCGTTAACGCCCCAATACAAGGAAGCGCTGCCGATATTATAAAACTGGCCATGATTAATATTCATGAGAAATTAGTCGCTGGCGATTTTAAAACAAAAATGCTACTACAAGTACATGATGAATTGGTATTCGATGTGTACAAACCTGAATTAGAAACCATAAAAACACTGGTAAAAACCGAAATGGAAAATGCCTTTGTTATGGATGTTCCGTTAGACGTAGAAATTGATACTGGCGATAACTGGTTGGAGGCGCATTAATGGATCAACCAAATTCTATATAAAAATGCATAACATAAAGCCTAGGTAATTTCCAACCTAAACTTATTTTATAAATATGATTATTGATATTATTAAATAAAAAAAACTTTTGTTTTTAGTAATGTCAATGTATAAAATAAGAAAAACTACCAAGAATAACCTAAAGGTCAATAATATGAATTTTATCGACTTTAAAGGTTCAATCAAGTCTAAAATTAATTGTATAACACGAGAAGAATTGAATAAAAAACATCTAAACGTAAGTATTGAAGAATTTGATAGTAAAATCTATCAAAATACGCTTGATGACTCAGAAGACAAAGCTGTTTTAACGCATTATTTACACAATTTTATTAACGGAGTTTCTAATCATTATGAAAAGGATGCTCTGAAAGTAATTACAACCCTTGTCAAAAATAAACCAATTCAAATTGCAAAAGAAGAAGCTTTACAACAATTACTTTTTGAAGTAAACAACGTCCCTTTTCCTACTCCAGAGAACCACACCTTTAAGTTTATTGATTTATTTGCTGGAATCGGAGGATTTAGATTAGCATTACAAAACATTGGTGGAAAATGTGTCTACACAAGTGAATGGGACAAATCAGCACAAAAAACTTATAGAGAAAACTTTGGAGAAACACCTTTCGGAGATATAACTAAAGAAAGCACAAAAAACTATATACCTGAGAAATTTGATATTTTGTGTGCTGGATTCCCTTGTCAAGCATTTTCTATTGCAGGAAACAGAAAAGGATTTGCAGACACTAGAGGAACATTATTTTTTGATGTTGAGAAAATTATATCCAAGCACAGACCTAAAGCTGTTTTTCTGGAAAATGTTAAAAATTTAGTTACTCATGATAAAGGAAACACATTCAAAACTATTATTGAGATTTTAGAAAAAAAATTAGAATACAAGGTGTATCATAAAATATTAAATTCTATGACACATGCTAATGTACCTCAAAATAGAGAACGAATTTTTATAGTTGCCTTCGACCCAAAACAAGTCGAAAAACATGACCAATTTGAGTTTCCTAAAGAAATTAAACTCACTAAAACAATTCATGATATTATAGAGAAAGGAAAAAAAGAGGAAAAATATTATTACCCTAAAAGTCATCAATATTATCCAGAATTAGAAAAAACGATGCTTTCCAAAGACACAGTGTATCAGTGGAGAAGAGTTTATGTTAGAGAAAATAAAAGTAATGCATGCCCTACATTAACTGCAAATATGGGAACAGGAGGACACAATGTTCCTCTAATAAAAGATGATTATGGAATTAGAAAATTAACACCAAGAGAATGTTTTTCTTTTCAAGGTTATCCAGAAAATTATATTCTTCCAAATCTTGCAAACGGAAGATTATATATGCAGGCCGGTAACTCCGTTACCACTACTTTGATTGAAAGAATTGGTGTTGAAATTTTAAAATTATTATAGTATTATGAGTATATGGGAAAAATACTCAAAAGAGCAAAGAAATGAGTACATTAAATTTTTACAAGTATATGGTGCTCTTACAAACTTGTTTCGACAAAAGCAAGGAGACTTAGTCCCATATCTTGATTCAAAATTTCAAGAAACAGTTTTTGCAAAAGTATTCAAAGGTCAAAATGTTGATATTGGTAATACTCCGCATGATGTATTATCCATATTTGGTTCAGATAGAATTGGTATTGGATTAAAAACATGGATGAGTAGTAAACCTTCTTTTCAAAAAGTAATGCAACTTAAACGTTACCAACATGAAATCAATGAATTTCAAGATGACATAGAAGCATTAGCTTTTAAAATATCAGAAATTAAGAATGAAAAAATGAAAAGCGACTATGAGCGCTTAGGACTATCCGAAGATAATAATATTTATCATTACATAACACGTGACAAAGGCCGTTTTACAGTTAACGAATGTGCCTACCCCCTTATTGATGTTACTAACTTGAAAGACTTTAGCGTATCAACGAAATCCTTTAATTGGTCTGACGGTAGAAAGGATTACAAATATACGTTTGGAGATTCTCAAATTTGGCAAAAATTTGATTCTGAAAAATATAGCTCTTTAGTTTTAAATCAATTTGATGTAGACATCATTCAAGATCCTTTTGAGTTTTTAATGAAAGCCTATTTAAATCTAATTGATTCTTCAGAAACAATTGAAACTGATATAATTGAAGCTTATTTACCTTTATACTCATATTCATCTAAAGAAGTAGAAGCAAAATCCGGATTAAATGCTTGGAGAGGAGCTCCTAAAAGTAAAGGAAGTAATTTACCTAGACCTCTAAATGAGGTTTATATTCCTATTCCTAGGGAATTTCATAAAAAGCATCCTAATTTTTTTACAGATAATATTTTTGAATTTGAAAAAATCAGAGATAACTATCGGGGTAACAGACTTTACAAACCAGAAGTACGCTTTCATTTACAACTACCTAATGGTAAAAAAATACCTGCATTAGTTACCCAAGACAATATGAAATCACTACAATCAGGAAGCAATATTGAAAGAGATGAAAATGGAAAAAAATTTGGACAAAATGCATTAGGGCAATGGTTACTAATAGATGTTTTAGGATTAAAAGAAAGAAAAAAAGTAACCAGATCTTGGTTAGAAATGAAAGGAACTGACTCAATTAGATTATGGCGTAAAAAAGATGATTACTCAATTATCAACATTGATTTTGCTCCAGTTGGTTCATTTGAAGCATTCATGAATAACGAACCAATACCTGAAGAAGACAACTAACCTACAATTTTAATCAAGTCATTTCAATTAAAACCTAAATCAATACTTACTTTAATACAAATCTTACACCATAGATACTCCATACCAAAGCCATACATACCTTATGGTTATAGCGTGCTTAAAATATGGAAATGCTTTACCAGAATAATAAATAATTCATGCTAGGAAAGGATGGATGGAGTAAGCTAGTATATAAAAACAGTATATCGGCATCTAATAAACACAAATAAAGAGTCTCCTAGCTCTTCCCAAAATACTCCTTAAGTTTCACCGTAGGACTTGTTGCTCGGTTTATATAACCGTGATACATACTACTCATCACTAAAAGTGTTGCCGACCCTAGTGCGGTATAAGCAACAGCCATGTTTATAGTGTTATTGGCCACATAAATGGCTACCAAAGCCCAAGCGCCTACCAAAGCAAATTCTCTCATATTTCGTTTCCAGGTTACTATTAGATTTATTGCTGTGGCTATACCTATAAGTAGAAGCGTCCAAAATGTTGGAGACAGGCCAAAACCATCCCAATTATATTTTACTAATACCGCCGAAACGTTAGCAATACTTGCCACGGTAATCCAACCACTATAAAACACAAAAGGCCACCAAAGAAAAGCGATTACCAAAATTGGCTCATCATGCAATTGCATACTGTTTTTTAACACAATCTGAATCAATGCAAAGAGTAGTAAAAAGATAAATACAGAAGATAGTAAGGTATACCCATAAATCCAAGCTAGAATCCATAAGCAATTGGCAACGCAAGACACCACAAACCACCAGCCTGTTTTCAATACAAAATCGTCGTCTCTTACCTTAACAAAAAGACTTCGTCCTTGGTATATTACAAATCCTAAAACCAGCACATAAATTAATCCCCAAATGGAAAAGGCATAGCCTGCGGGCGTAAATAACGTATTGTATTGTCTAGAGACTTCGCCAATAGTAGTATTATTTAATAGGCCGGTATTCGAAACATAGTTCAAGATAACCATACAGACAAAACTAAAACCATTTGCTATTTGTAATTGTTTTTTCATACCATTATTTTTATGAGTTCGAATGGGTTATTACCAATTGTAATTTAACGTATTTATGTGAAGTTTTAAATGATTACATATTAAAAAGGGTTAGATTTTAGATCATCTAACCCTTTTTTTAAAATGAGTTTACGTAAACCCTATGCGGTTTGCATATCGTGTTTACCTTCCTTAATTTCTTCTATAACCTTAGCATTAAATGCTGGTAAATCTTCTGGCGAACGGCTAGTTACTAAACCTTGGTCTACCACAACTTCTTGATCTACCCATTCTGCACCAGCGTTAATTATATCTGTTTTAATAGAATGGAAAGACGTTACTTTTCTTCCTTTTAAAACGTCGGCTTCTGCCAATAACCACGGCGCATGACAAATAGCAGCTACTGGTTTATGGTTTTCAAAAAACGACTTCACAAAGCTTATTGCCTTAGTTTCTCGTCTTAATAAATCCGGGTTTATAACACCTCCTGGAAGTACTAGCGCATTATAATCTGATTGAGACACTTGGTCTAATGTTTTATCTACTTTATAAGCATCTCCCCAATCTCCATCGGCCCAAGCTTTAATCTCTCCAGACTCTAGAGACACTATGTGTACTTCGGCTCCTGCTTCTAACAAAGCTTCTTTAGGCGATTTTAATTCACTTTCTTCAAATCCGTTGGTTGCTAAAATAGCAACAGTCTTATTTTTTAAATCTTTCATTTTTATAATTTTTAATGTGCATTAAACGTTACGAAATGAATTATCTATTGGGAGTTCTACCACTAACTCGACCATATAATCCTTCCGTCTTTGTATATCACAAAGTTCAGAAACAGATTGTATTTCTATTGATTCGAATACATTAAAAGTGAACGCAAATAAAAAAGTCATCCCCATGGAATGACACTTTTCTATATTAAACTGTAATAACTATAATTCCGGTTTAAGCATGGACCAGTATCCAAAGCTCAACGTCTTCGGTGGCACGCCAATTTTGGTCGCGCTTGGTTTGGCTTGAAGCTGTCTTTACTGGGCGTTTAAGGCATTGCTCTAATTTAAATCGTCCGCCTACCGCTATTTCGTCTGCTATAGGATGCGTATCTGTAACCTGAGTGAGTTGTGCTAAATTAGAAAATATAAGAACCAGCTTTCCTTCTGGCAGTAAACGTGTTTTGGCAGCCTTGAAAAAATCAGAGAATAAGGTATCGGGATAAGATATGGCTTCATCATTGGTATCCAGATCATGTGTTGCAGGCAACCAAGGCGGATTAAAAACAATAAGTTCGGTTTGCTTTTCCCATTTACCAAAGAGCGGTGCAAAATCCAATTCTATTTTTCTAGAGAGTTTGGTATCGCCCATAGATTCTGTGAGACCTATAATAGCATTCGGATTGGTATCGGTTCCATAGACTTTCTGAAAACCGAACTTCACGAGTTGCAACGCCAAAACGCCACTTCCTATACCAACATCTATGGCCGATTTTTTTGGTCCGTTATAACGCTTCAACCAATTATCGAAAAGGATTAAATGATCGAATCGCGTGGGAAAATACACCCCATAATACGGATGGATTTTACTTCGCAACACTGGCAAGTCGATTCCGTTTTTATACCATTGCCAAGCACTATTTAAACCTTGCACTTTAGTAAATGGTAGTAAAAAAGAGGTCTGCTCCGGATATAGTTTAGCCAACCAACCAATGGCGGGTGCTTTTTTTACGATTAATTTATGGTCTACAATGTCTATATAAATCAGCTTAGATAACTTCTGATAGGCTAAACGATGCGCACGTTGCTCTTTAAACGTCCCATTAGGAAAACGCTTTTTTAAATGCTGATGTAATGCTTTAAGCAAATCTAAACCATCGCTATAAAATGCTGCAATTAACACAGGCTTATCGGCTTCTAATGCCTTAATTGTAAGCGCTATATTTGAAGCACGGCTAAAAGCTATTAAAGGCTGTTCCGGAAAAAAAGGCATGGGTTTGTTTACATGTAAATCTGCACTCATGGTTTGACTTAAATAAAAACGGATTGCAGAGTAATGAAGAACGCAAAGCGAAAGATTAAAATGACTATAACATAGTTACTTACCAGCAGTCAGGCATTAAATTGGCTACTAGAGTTTAGATTAATCAATACAGAGACTTTAAGTGAAAGCCAATATACTTCGCCATAGGTATGCGAAAGAAAACAATTAATATCAACAGATAAATTATACGGTGACAAAGATACTTTATTAAACTGCATAATATTCAACTAAAGGAATCTGTTTCCATTACGACATAGCAATTAAGATATTTATAATAACTTTGAAGCTGTAAAAAATCTTTAAACATGTTTAAAAAACTGGTAGCCATAGAGCCCGTAAGTTTGATTCCGACGGCCGAGAAAAAATTACATTCACTTGCAGAAGAAGTCATCTTATACGAAGATATGCCGTCTTCTGTAAATGAGATTGTAGAACGTATTGGAGATGCAGATGCTGTACTTTTAAGTTACACCACCACTCTTGGCAAAGACGCCATTGCACAATGCCCAAATATTGTATATATAGGTATGTGTTGTTCGTTATACACTCCAGAAAGTGCGAATGTAGATATTGAGTATGCCAATTCTAAAAACATCACGGTTACTGGAATTCGCGACTACGGAGACGAAGGCGTTGTAGAATATGTAATTAGCGAACTAGTAAGTGCCTTACACGGATTTGGAACCAATCCTGACGGAAGTCCAAGAACACCATGGAACGGTTTACCTTCTGAAATTACAGGCTTAAAAGCAGGAATTGTTGGTTTAGGTAAATCTGGAGAAATGATTGCCGATGCACTTCACTTTTTTGGTGCTGAAGTCTCGTATTATTCTAGAACCCGAAAACCAGAAGCAGAAGACAAAGGTTATACATATTTACCTTTACAGGAATTGCTTTCGGAAAACGAAGTCGTTATTACCTGTCTAAATAAAAATACCATCCTTTTACATGATGCCGAATTTAAAGCGTTTGGCAATCATAAAATATTTTTTAACACAGGCCTCTCCCCTGCTTGGGACGAGCAACCTTTTAACGCGTGGCTAAATGAAGACAACCGTGTGTATTGCGACACACTTGGTGCTTTAGGAGACAAAGCACTTTTGGATCATCCGCATGTAAACTGTGTAAATATATCTGTTGGAAGAACAAAACAAGCCTTTGACCGATTAAGCGAAAAAGTGTTAGACAACATAGAAAGCTTTCTTAAAGAAGAATATGCATTATCGTGTGCTGATATGAATTAGAATCACCATAAAATCAATATACAAAAAGAGGTTACCCAAATATATTTAGGTAACCTCTTTTATATTATAAATACAATGTCTTTATATTAACGTAATGCCTCAGACACCAAATAGTAAAAAGCAGGTCTGCTCTTCATTTTAATTCCAGACATTTTATCGACTACACTACCAATAGCTGCCATTGCTTTGTCTTTATCGGTGACTCCTAATTTTTTTTCTACAAAATTACGTCTTACAGTATCCAACTCGGAAGCGTCTAACCCAGATACTAAAACAGCATCTTTATTATTAACCATCGTTTTTAAACTGTTTACATAGCCATCCAATTTTTCATGGTCTATATTACTTACACCACAGTCGCCTAATTGTTTTTCGGCAGTTGCTTTTAGTTGAGCTAATTTGGTTTGTACATCACTCATAATATAAATTTTTATTGATTTGATAATTATAAGGTAGTAAGTTAAAAAATAAATCACAAAAGTGCCACGCTTTAAACGAATTTATTATTCTTTCACTTCGCGCGTATTCATTTTAAGGCTTAATAAATTAACGGTAATCCAAAAACTATGTGACGCATTATTAATAGGACAGATGTAGAAATTTCTATCGGCTTTTAAAAACACTAGAATAGTGCACATAAATTACTGAAACTCTTTTATTAAGCCTTAAAAAGGAGCTATAATATTAAAAACCAAAAAAATAGCACCCTACAATTTGGTAATCACGTAGATTATCGTAAATTTGCAAACTCTTTTTAAGAGAGGAATGTTTAATAAATAAAATTAATTAGTGTGGATACATTAAGCTACAAAACGATTTCAGCCAACAAAGCTACTGTTAATAAAGAGTGGGTTTTAGTTGATGCTGAAGGTCAAAGTTTAGGTCGTTTAGCTTCTAAAGTTGCAAAACTTATTAGAGGTAAACACAAACCTAATTTCACACCACACGTTGATTGCGGTGATAACGTAATAGTTATCAATGCAGAAAAAGTCAACTTAACAGGAAACAAGTGGAATGACAAAACGTACATTCGTCACACAGGTTACCCAGGTGGTCAAAGAAGTTTAACTGCTACAGAATTGTTTGGAAAAGATCCAGCAAGGTTAGTAGAAAAATCAGTAAAAGGAATGTTACCTAAAAACAAATTAGGTTCAAGTTTATTCCGTAATCTAACTGTTGTTTCTGGTACAGCTCATGCTCATGAAGCTCAAAAACCAAAAACAATCAACTTAAACGAATTCAAATAATGGAAGTAATTCACAAAATTGGCCGTAGAAAGACGGCTGTTGCTCGTGTATATGTTGCCCCAGGTGAGGGTAAGATTACAGTGAACAAAAAAGACGTGGCGGATTATTTTACTACTGCAACTTTGCAGTATAAAGTAAACCAACCTTTAACCATGACTAACAATGATGGCAACTTTGATATTACAGTAAATGTATATGGAGGTGGTATTACTGGTCAAGCAGAAGCAATCCGTTTAGCTATTTCTCGCGTTATGTGTGAAATCGATGCTGAAAACAGATTAATTCTTAAGCCAGAAGGTTTATTAACTAGAGACCCTAGAATGGTTGAACGTAAGAAATTCGGTCAGAAGAAAGCACGTAAGAAGTTCCAATTCTCGAAACGTTAATATTACCATCCTCAACTCGATTGGGAATCGCTTGCTAGCACTCTCAATCTGGTTGAATTTTTTAAAATTTAAAAATAAGTTATTGTTGTCCTAGTTGAAAAACAGGATTTAGTTTAGCATCTAAATGCAGCCAACAGCCTAAAGTTAACACTTGAAGCCCAATGGAACATTGCTAATTCAACAGAACGTAAACTATTACAAAATGGCAAAAGTAGAAGTAAAAGAATTACTTGAAGCAGGTGTACACTTCGGTCACTTGACTCGTAAATGGGATCCAAACATGGCTCCTTACGTATATATGGAACGTAACGGTATCCATATTATCAATTTATATAAAACTGCAGCTAAGATTGATGAAGCTGGTGAAGCTTTAAGCAAGATTGCTGCTTCAGGACGTAAAATCCTTTTCGTTGCAACAAAAAAACAAGCTAAAGACATCGTATCAGAAAAAGCTGGGGCAATTAACATGCCTTACATTACTGAAAGATGGCCTGGTGGAATGTTAACTAACTTTGTAACTATTAGAAAAGCTGTTAAAAAAATGGCTTCTATTGATAGAATGAAGAAAGATGGTACATTCTTAACACTTTCTAAGAAAGAACGTTTACAAGTAGATCGTTTAAGAGCTAAGTTAGAGAAAAACTTAGGTTCTATTAGCGACATGACTCGTTTACCAGGAGCTTTATTTGTAGTAGACATTAAGCGTGAGCATATCGCGATTAAAGAAGCTCAAAAATTAAACATTCCAATATTTGCAATGGTAGATACTAACTCTGACCCTCGTCAAGTTGATTTCGTTATCCCTGCAAACGACGATGCTTCTAAATCTATCGATAAAGTTTTATCTCACGTAACTGGTGCTATTGCAGATGGTTTAGCTGAACGTAAAGCTGAAAAAGATTCTAAAGATTCAGCTAAAGCTGAAAAACCTTCTGCTGCTAAAGCGAAAGCAACATCTACAGAAGAAGAGGAATAAACTACAAATAATCATTACATAACATAAATAAGTCGTTTAGTTCTTTTCTTTGCAGAAAAATAATTGAACGACTTTTTTTAACTCATATTACTTAGAAATTATGGTAAAAGTAACAGCCGCAGAGGTAAACAAACTAAGACAAGCTACTGGTGCAGGAATGATGGACTGTAAAAAAGCGTTAGTTGAAGCTGAAGGAGATTTCGACAAAGCTATCGATGTCTTACGTAAAAAAGGTCAAAAAGTTGCTGCAAACAGAGCAGATAGAGATTCTAGTGAAGGTGCTGCCGTAGCTAAAGTTAACGATGCTAATACAGAAGGTGTATCTATTGTATTAGGTTGTGAAACTGACTTTGTTGGTAAAAACGAAAACTTCGTTGCATTAGCTAATAAAATTGCTGATATCGCAATGACTGTAAATACAAAAGAAGAGCTTTTAGCTTCAGATTTTGACGGTCTTACTGTTGCTGATAAATTAGTTGAACAAACTGGTGTTATTGGTGAAAAATTAGAAATTAAAGATTTTTCTAAATTACAAGCTCCTTACGTAGGTTCTTATGTACACATTAACAAAATTGCTGCTTTAGTAGGTCTTTCTGCTGTTGTAGAAAATGGAGATGTATTAGCTAAAGATTTAGCAATGCAAGTTGCATCTATGGGGGCTAGCACATTATCTTACAAAGATTTCGATCCAGCTTTCGTAGCATCTGAAACTGAAGCTAGAATTGCAGTTATCGAAAAAGATAATATCGAATTAGGACGTTTAGGTAAAACACTTAAAAACGTACCTCAATATATTTCTATGGCTCAATTAACTCCTGAAGTATTAGCTCAAGCTGAAGAAAATGCTAAAGCTGAACTTAAAGCTGAAGGTAAGCCAGAACAAATTTGG
Organism: Formosa sp. F44; assembly: GCF_056238645.1. The sequence goes on along the minus strand of NZ_JBWDLJ010000003.1, from coordinate 253,643 downwards.
GATAAAATTATTCCAGGTAAAATGGAACGTTACATCTCAGACAACACAACTTTAGATCAAGAACAATGTCTATTAGACCAAAAGTTCATTAAAGACGAAAAAGTTACTGTTTCAAAATACGTTGAATCTTTCGACGGTGTATCTGTAACAGGATTTACACGTGTTGCTTTAGGATAACATAAAATTTACTGAATTTTTTTCAGTGCAAATATTAAAGACCATTACTCGTATTAGAGTTAATGGTCTTTTTTTTTTTACCGGACTTTGGTTAGCGTTTAGGAAACTAAATTTTAAATAGTCATTTTAAAAAATTTATGTAATTTTGCGCAACTTCTATAAAACAGACTATGAAATTTAATCGCATCCTTTTAAAATTATCAGGCGAAGCCTTAATGGGCGAACGTCAATATGGTATAGACCCAGTACGTCTAGCCGAATACGCAAAAGATATAAAAGCCATTACAGACGCAGGTATTCAAGTGGCAATTGTAATTGGAGGTGGTAATATTTTTAGAGGTGTTTCGGGAGCAAGTAACGGTATGGATCGTGTTCAAGGAGACCATATGGGAATGCTAGCAACCGTTATAAATGGTTTAGCACTACAAAGTGCTTTGGAAGATGCAGATATCCCTACACGCTTGCAAACGGCTATTAAAATTAATGAAGTTGCTGAACCATTTATCCGTAGAAAAGCAATGCGTCACCTAGAAAAAGGTCGTGTCGTGATTTTTGGTGGTGGTACAGGAAATCCGTATTTTACTACAGATTCGGCTGCCGTTTTAAGAGCAATAGAAATTGAAGCTGATGTTATTTTAAAAGGCACTCGTGTAGATGGTATTTATACAGCAGATCCAGAAAAAGATAGTTCGGCAGTTAAATATGAAAATATTTCTTTCGACGATGTTTTAAAGAAAGGTCTAAAAGTTATGGATACTACTGCTTTTACACTTAGTCAAGAAAATAAATTACCTATTATTGTTTTTGATATGAACACTAAAGGTAATTTACTAAAAGTAGTTTCAGGACATAACATAGGTACACAAGTAACCATTTAATTTTATATTTGACCTTTAAAGATATATTAAAGTAAAGTTTTTAAACCATGAATGAAGATATTCAATTTATTATAGATTCGACAAAAGAAGCTATGGATTCTGCTATCAGACATCTTGAAAGACAATTTGTTAATATTAGAGCAGGAAAAGCAAGTCCAGCAATGCTTGGTAGTGTTATGGTAGATTATTACGGCTCGCAAACTCCTTTAAGCCAGGTAGCGAACGTAAATACTCCAGATGGTAGAACCATTAGCGTTCAACCATGGGAGAAAAAAATGCTTCACGAAATAGAGAAAGCCATTATGAACGCCAACTTAGGATTTAATCCTATGAATAATGGTGACATGATTATTATAAACGTTCCAGCTCTTACCGAAGAACGCAGACGCGAATTGGCAAAACAAGCTAAAGCTGAAGCTGAAGATGGAAAAATCGGGGTTAGAAATGCCAGAAAAGACGCAAACAACGACATTAAAAAGTTAGACGATGTTTCGGAAGATGCTAAAAAAGACACCGAAGCAGAAATACAAAGACTAACAGATATTTATGTAAAAAAAATAGATGAAGTCCTTGCTGTTAAAGAAAAGGAAATCATGACAGTATAAAAAATCAAAGCGACTTTAGGGTCGCTTTTTTTTATACCCTCTCATCTGTTTAACCGTTATTACAATTATTGTCTTAACTTTGTGGCCGTTTCATTCACGACTATATCCTACATGCTAAAATATTATCTAAGCTTTATATTTTTGTTTTCTATCGTAATAGGTAGAGCACAAGTTTTAGATAGTGATGTTAGTCGTGCACAAGACAGTATAAAGGCCAAACGGAAAGCCGATTTTATCCATAATTTTGGTAATGGTTATATCCCTTTAAAATACTTTAATTTAGATTTAAGGTACTTAATAAAATTCAACCAATATGAAGGTATTCGTACCGGTTTGGGAGGTACAACAAGCGATAAGTTATCCAAAAAATTCAGGGTAAATGGGTATACCGTTTATGGTTTTAAAGACAGTCAGTATAAATATAGTATAGGAGCTGGACTTCGGTTAAACGAAACCCACAATACTTGGTTAAACGTAGCGTACACAGACGATTTACAAGAAGCGGCAAGTACGAAATACTTAACAGACAAACGCATATTTCAATTTTTTGAACCACGTTTACTAAATATAAGTTTGTTTTATCATCATGTCACAAAATCTATTTCATTACAACACGATTATGATCCTAGATTAAATACCGAAACGCAATTTTACACCACTAATATTGATCCTAAATTTGATTATACCTTTGTTACCGACGAAGGTGCTTTTACAAGTTACGATCTAACAGTAGCCAAAATAGCCTTGCTATGGAGTCCGTTTGATATTTATAAACCCATTGAAGGTGGCGTAAAAAAAACACAAAATGCTTTTCCAAAATTAACGCTTCAATATACCCAAAGTTTTAACGGACCGTTAGATGGCCAGTTTAACTTTCAAAAATTAGATTTTAAAGCTACTTACCATTTCATCCACAATAAAGAATCCCATACCGAACTAGATTTCGCTACCGGAATTGCTATTGGAGATGCACCACTTACGCACTTGTATCACGCCTACCCCAACAACATTACCAAGGCCACCATTATGCAACGTTTTTCTGTTGCAGGTTTAAATAGTTTTGAAACCATGTATTTTAATGAGTTCTTTTCTGATATGTTTTCCATTCTTCAGTTTAAGCACTTTTTCAAACCATTTTATCATTCTACGTTTTCAAAACCTCAATTGGTACTCTTATCTCGGTTTGCTATTGGAGATATGCAAGATCCCGAACGCCATGAAGGCATCACATTTAATACCTTAGATAAAGGGTATTTAGAATCGGGCTTCGAATTAAATCAGTTAATATTTGGTTTCGGACTTAGCTTAACGTACCGCTACGGGGCATATCATTTACCCGAAATAGAAGATAATATAGCCTTGAAATTTACTTTTAACGTTACATTATAATACTTTAAACCTAAGTAATACGTTGGTTTTTTCTACATTTGCGGTTCTTTAATAGACTTATGATTAAACAATTTACTAACAGCTTTTGGGAACGTCTAGCTAGACTTATATTGCGAAATAGGATTGCTATGTTAATTGCAATTGTTATTGTGACTGTTCTATTTAGCACGCAATGGAAAAATATACGATTTACATTTACCGAAGCTAATTTACTGCCCGACCACCATGAGGTAAACCAAACCTATAACGCGTTTTTAGATATCTTTGGTGAAGAAGGAAACATGATTGTTTTAGGAGTTAAGGACAGTACTTTTTTTACTGTAGAAAAACTTAACGCTTGGAATAAACTTGCAGAATCGTTTAAATCGTCTGAAGAAATTGAAGCTGTAATCTCTATTAAAGATTTACAAAAATTAATAAAAAACGATAGCCTTAAAAAATTCACTTTAGAGCCTTTTATAAAAGACTCCCTATCGAGTAGTAAACAACTAGACACTTTACAAAAAGAATTATTTACAAAATATCCGTTTTACGACAATTTCCTTTTCAATAGGGACACCAAGACCATTCGTACCATAATCTCTATGGATAAGAGTATAGTAAATACATCTGCACGAAAAGATTTTGTGATGGATGTGCTTATTCCAAGAATTAAAACGTTCGAGAAAGAAACGAATATAGATGTTCGTATTTCAGGAATGCCTTATGTAAGAACATTAAGCTCTCAAAATATTGTTGATGAAATGGGCCTTTTTGTAGGCGCTGCTTTACTGGTAACTTCTCTTATATTCTTTTTCTTCTTTAGGTCCTTTAGAGCTACGTTTATATCGCTTATAGTGGTGTCTGTTGGTGTAATGTGGACTATGGGAATCCTTGGATTCTTTGAATACGAAATTACCGTTTTAACAGCTATTATTCCTCCACTAATTATTGTAATAGGAATTCCAAACTGTATATTCCTAATTAATAAATATCAGCAAGAAGTTAAGTCTCACGGAAATAAAATTAAATCGTTACAACGGGTTATCACTAAAGTTGGTAACGCTACTTTAATGACCAATTTCACGACAGCTTCTGGATTTGCTACTTTCATTCTAACAGAAAGTACGCTATTAAAGGAGTTTGGTATTGTGGCATCCTTAAGTATAGTCTCTATATTTATTTTATGTCTGCTTATTATCCCCGTTTTATATTCCTTTTTACCTTATCCTAAAGAGCGCCATTTAGAGCATTTAAACAGACGTTGGATTAATTCTTTTGTAGGTTGGATGGAGCGCATGGTAAGACACAGACGCATCACAATTTATATAACATCGATTATTCTTTTAATTGTAAGTATTATTGGAATTTATCAGATAAAAATTTCTGGAAGCCTATTAGAAGATATGCCTCAAAAAACAGCATTCTTTAGAGATATTGAGTTTTTTGAACAAGAGTTTGACGGCATTATGCCTTTGGAATTAATGATTGATACCCAACGTAAAAAGGGTGTTATGAAACTAAGCACGCTTAAAAAAATAGATCAATTAGAAGAAGCAATTATAGATATCCCAGAATTATCTAGACCGCTTTCTGTAGTGAGTTTAGTGAAATACTCTAAACAAGCGTATTATAACGGGAATCCAAAATACTACCAATTACCTACGTCGCAGGAAAGTAGTTTTATCTTGTCTTATGCCAAAAATTCTTCTAACGATACAGAAATGCTTAACAGTTTTGTAGATAGTACAGGGCGCTATGCACGTATTACCACCTTTATGAAAGATATTGGTACAGATAAAATGCAAGACATAGAAGACAAGCTACAAACCAAAATAGATAAAGTATTCCCAGAAGATCGCTATAAAGTTACCATGACAGGTAAAGCTTTAGTGTTTCAAAAAGGAACCACCTATTTGGTTAAAAATTTAGCCATTTCGTTATCACTAGCCATTATACTTATTTCGTTATTTATGGCGTATATGTTTAGGTCGTTTAAAATGATTATAATCTCACTACTTCCAAACCTATTACCTTTACTTGTAACTGCTGGTTTAATGGGGTATTTAGGTGTACCTTTAAAACCATCGACCATCTTAGTTTTTAGTATTGCCTTTGGTATTTCTGTAGACGATACCATTCACTTTTTGGCAAAGTACCGTCAAGAATTACAAGCGAGTAACTGGAAAATTAAGCGCTCGGTTTATGGGGCGTTACGCGAAACTGGAGTGAGTATGTTTTATACTTCGACTGTTTTATTCTTCGGATTTTCGGTCTTTATGATTTCTAGTTTTGGAGGAACCGTTGCTCTAGGAGGTTTAGTATCTGTAACGCTTTTATTCGCAATGTTATCTAACTTATTGTTACTTCCATCCCTATTATTGTCGTTAGAGCGTAATATTGCCAACAAAACAGTATTAAGAGAACCTACAATAAACATCATACCTAAAGATAGTGACGATGATGAAGACGAAAACAATATTAACAATTAAATTATCCTGTGCATAAAGAATTATATTTGCATGTTTAAAAATATTAAAAATGAAACCAATTACAATTTCAGAATTATTAAAACAAGACGCTTCTCTGCATGAAGTAGAAGTTAAAGGCTGGGTAAGAACTTTTAGAGCAAACCGATTTATTGCCTTAAACGATGGTTCTTCATTACAAAACATTCAATGTGTTGTAGATTTTGAAAACACAGACGAAGACATATTAAAACGTATCACTACAGGTGCTGCAGTTCACATAAAAGGGGAATTAGCAGAAAGCTTAGGAAAAGGCCAGTCGGTAGAGATTAAAGTTTCATCTATTGAAATTTTAGGAGATTCGGATCCGGAAACCTATCCAATTCAACCTAAAAAACACTCTTTCGAATTTTTAAGAGAGAATGCTCACTTACGTACAAGAACCAATACGTTTAGTGCTGTAATGCGTTTACGTTCGTCTTTATCTTTTGCAATTCATAAATATTTTAACGAAAACGGATTCTTCTATGTACACACCCCAATTATTACGGGTAGTGATGCAGAAGGTGCAGGTGAAATGTTTAGAGTCACTAATTTAGATGCTAAAAACCCACCACTTACAGAAGATGGAAAGGTTAATTATACTGAAGATTTCTTCGGTAAAGAAACAAATCTTACAGTATCTGGACAGTTAGAAGCAGAAACGTATGCCATGTCTTTAGGTAAAGTTTACACCTTCGGACCAACATTTAGAGCCGAAAATTCTAATACGTCTAGACACTTATCTGAATTCTGGATGATTGAACCTGAAGTTGCGTTTATGGACCTTGCCGGTAACATGGATTTAGCCGAAGATTTTATGAAATCTGTAATTGGATATATACTAGAACATAATGCTGAAGATTTAGAGTTTTTAGATAGCCGTTTACAAGACGAAGACAAGAAAAAACCTCAGGCCGAACGTAACGACATGACTTTACTTGAAAAGTTACGTTTTGTAGTAGACAACAATTTTAAACGTGTTAGCTATACAGAAGCTATAGATATTTTACGTAATAGTAAGCCAAACAAGAAAAAGAAATTTAAATATATTATAGACGAATGGGGTGCAGACTTACAAAGTGAACACGAGCGTTTCCTTGTAGAAAAACACTTTAAATGTCCTGTAATCTTATTTGATTATCCAGCAAACATTAAAGCATTCTATATGCGTTTAAACGAAGATGGTAAAACGGTACGTGCCATGGATATTTTATTCCCAGGTATTGGAGAAATTGTTGGTGGTGCACAACGTGAAGAGCGTTTGGATGTATTAAAACAAAAAATGGCCGTTTTAGGACTTGATGAAGAAGAGCTTTGGTGGTATTTAGATCTTAGAAAATACGGTAGTGCTGTACACTCTGGATTTGGTTTAGGTTTCGAACGTTTGGTTATGTTTACCACAGGTATGACCAATATTCGTGATGTAATTCCGTTCCCAAGAACACCACAGAACGCAGAATTTTAAACTTATAAAATACTCATAAAAACAATCTACGTACAGCTGTATGTAGATTGTTTTTTTTATTTTTATGTTAAATCGAATCAAAATTTATGCTTAAGCAAAACTTACAGTTCAAATTATCGCAGAAATTATCGCCGCAACAAATTCAATTAATGAAATTGATTCAGTTGCCTACGCAAGCCTTTGAACAACGCTTAAAGCAAGAACTTGAAGAAAATCCGGCCTTAGATAGCGGGAAAGAAGAACAGGACAATGAATTTGACGACGATTTCGACAACACGCAAGACGACTATAACGACGATGCGGAAACTATAAATTCGGAAGACATTAATGTTGACGAATATTTAAGTGACGATGAAATCCCAGATTATAGAACTCAAGCTAACAACTATAGTAGTGACGATGAAGAAAAAACGATGCCCTATGCTGCAGGAACATCATTTACTCAACATTTAATTTCACAATTAAACACATTTCGTTTAACAGATGAAGAACGCGATATTGCCGAGTTCTTAGTTGGTAGTGTGGACGAAAGTGGCTATATACGCCGATCGACTCCAGATATTATGGACGATTTGGCTTTTACACAAAATGTCTATACTACAGAAGAACGCATAGATAAGGTATTTAATATTGTGCACCAATTAGATCCTTCTGGTGTTGGAGCTCGAGATCTTCAGGAGTGTTTAAGCATCCAATTACACCGAAAAGAAAAAGCCGCCGATATTGTTTTGGCTACAAGAATTATAGATGAGGCTTTCGATCAATTTACAAAAAAGCATTATCAGAAATTGTTGCATAAGTTCGATATAAGCGAAGATCAGCTTAAAGACGCAATAGAAGAAATTGAACGCTTAAATCCGAAACCTGGTGGATCTTATTCAGGAAATAACAGAATGGTAGAACATGTGGTTCCTGATTTTGCAATTAGAATTACCGATGGCGAATTGGAACTTACTCTAAACGGTAGAAATGCTCCAGAATTACATGTCTCTCGCGAATATAACGACATGCTTAAAGGCTATAAAGACACTACAGAAAAGTCTAAATCGCAGAAAGATGCCGTATCCTTCATTAAACAAAAATTAGATGCCGCCAAATGGTTTATTGAAGCCATTAAACAACGCCAGCAAACATTATTTTTAACCATGAGTGCGATTATGCATTACCAAAAAGAATACTTTTTAACGGGTGATGAACGTAATCTAAAACCTATGATTCTTAAAGATATTGCCGATGAGATTAATATGGACGTTTCAACGGTTTCTAGAGTTGCAAATAGTAAATATGTAGATACACCTTACGGAACAAAGTTAATTAAGGAATTCTTCTCTGAATCCATGAAAAACGATCAAGGTGAAGATGTTTCTACACGCGAAATTAAAATGATCTTAGGTACCGTTATCGAAGAGGAAGATAAAAGAAAGCCATTAACCGATGAAAACCTTGCTGGAATATTAAAACAGAAAGGTTATCCTATCGCGAGACGTACGGTAGCCAAATACAGAGAGCAGTTAGATGTACCTGTAGCCCGTTTGAGGAAAAAGATATAATACTAAACTTACCTAGGATTTTATTTTAAATAGACGGATTCACGCATAAAGAATAGGTTACCCGCAATAACTCGCATATGCAAAAAAGTATTTCTTACATTTTTCATCCCATTTTCATGCCACTAATTGGTGTACTATTCTATTTTTCTAAATCGCCACGCTTTATACCATTACCACTCATTCAATCCAAATTAGTACCAATTATAATACTAACATTAATTCTCCCGATTTTAGTAAATGTTTTACTTAAAGCTATTGGAAAAGTAGAATCGATAGAATTAAAGACCACTGAAGAACGCATCATTCCTTTAATAGTTTATTGCATTATCTTATTAATAGTAATAAAACGTATAATTACACCGTTTGAATTTATAGAACTCTATTATTTCTTTCTAGGTATGTTTGGCTCTACATTAGCTGCTATAGTTCTAAATATGCTGAAGTTTAAAGTGAGCATCCACATGTTAGCCATCTCTGGTATATTGATGTTTTTTATTGGATTAAGCGTTCATTTTGGAATAAATATTTTAGGAAGCATTGCCTTAGTCATTTTTATAATGGGCGCTGTTGCAACGTCCAGATTACGTTTAAAGGCTCACAATGCTAAGGAAGTATTTATGGGCTGTTTAATTGGGATAGCACCACAGCTTATGTTAATTCCTCGATGGTTATAAGATATAAAATATCAGTCCTAGTTTTATAGCACTCATATCTATAGATTCACCTTTAAGAGCTGTCTTAACATCGTCGTTAAACATGGGGTTTAAAGCATAATACACATAGAAATTCCAGGTATTATAACCCGCGCTTAACGTAAGGCCATACTGCAAATCGTTAAAGCCCTCTATGTCATTATATCTTAACGATCCTACCTCGCCTTTAAAGTTGCTAATATGACTAAACACATAACCAACTTTAAAACCGGTGTAAACACGCCAGAATCGATAGCTAGAAGCTGTAGACGTTCGCCATCTAAATTCTATTGGTAATTCAACAACATGTTGATAGAAGTTGTTTCTGCTATAGTCAAATTCGTATGTATCGTCAAGCACAAAATAATTCGCTTCGTTATTGCTATCTTTAATAATACCAATATTCTGATTATACGAATTATAAGAATAACCAAGGCCTATACCAATGGCAATATTACGCCTCTTGTTTAGTGGCATATCCTTTATAAACCCACCTTGTAAACCAAGCGAAAAACCTGTTTGCTGGACACCAGAAGGCAATTTTACCAAAATATTATAGGTAAGTCCAAAATAGAACTGATCTTCTTTGTACAAGGAATCTATAACCGTAGTAGGTATAGAAATATCTTCTTGAGAGAAACAAGTTTCAGGAATACCGAAACTTAGAATAAATAATAGAATGCAATACTTTTTCATAGTAGACTAGTTTACTAAACTTAGTACAAAGGTTAAGCAATATATTATAAATATAAAAAAGGTGCTTTGATAAATCAAAACACCTTTATATAATATAAAATTAAGAGTAAACTTAGTTTTTTAAACCAGCAAGTGCATCACCCTTTCTAGTTGTGTAATTAATTTTTAACGCATTTACTTTACGTAATTCTTGTTTAATATCTGATACTAATCCCATATTGGCTTTACTATCAACTTTTAAAGCTGTCGTTAAAAAAGGTACTAATTCTTCACGTTTAGAAGCTCTTTCTGCTGCAATAAATGCTGCAATTTCAGAAACATCTGCAAACTTATCATTCAATTGAATTCTAGACTCTGTACCGTATTGACTTTGAAACCTATCACTAGGTTTACCTGCATAGATATACATTACCAAATCTTTTTTATCAAGTTTTTCAACCTGATCTGCAGCTGGCAATTTGTTCTCAATCATTAAAGTATTCTGTCTCATAACAGTAGCAACCATGAAGAAGAATAATAACATAAATACAATATCCGGTAATGATGCGGTAGATATTGCAGGTAAATCTCCTCCTGATTTCTTTTTAAATTTAGACATAAATTTTTGTGTTTATCTAATTAGACTTTTTAGGCTCTGCTTCAGAGAATTTTTGAGGTACTAAAACTTTAATAGTCTCGATTTTCTCTTTTAAACTTTCCTTTTCAGAAGCTGACGTTCGTGGATCAGAATATTTCTTATCTGCTTCAACAAAACTCATATCCATATTAGGAAAAGCCTTTTTAAACTCTCTATTTCTAAGCTGATTGTAAGCTGCTAAAATTTCGTTCTGTACAGCGATGTACACATCATATTTAGTCGCTCTATCATTTTGAAGAGAAACAATTGCTTTGTCAAAATTATCAGAAGAACTTGGATTTCTCTTTCCTTCACAACTTTTACAAGCATTTGGTCCTACTCCAGCTCCATTATCCAAGAAATCAACTGCTGCTTGACGCAACTCACTAATCTCAATTTGCTTTTCTTCGCCTCCTGCTGTCAATAACAATTGGTTATTTTTATTAACCTGTAATTGAAAGATATTCTTCTCCTTAATGATAACATCCGGTTGTTCAGTATCATCCATAGGAGGAAGTTTTCTACTTAAACCTGAATCAGTTTCAATTGTAGTCGTTACTAAGAAAAATATTAAAAGTAAGAAAGCGATGTCAGCCATAGAGCCTGCATTAACTTCTGGTGCTGATCTTTTTGCCATAATTACTTAGTTTATTAATTTTTTAATATTAGCATATACCATAGATCCTATCGCAACAACACCTAAGATATAAAAAGCATATAGTCCAGCTCCAACATATTTAGATGTCGATTCTGAAACATCCATTCCTTTATCGATAAAAGGAGTTAAATCTAAATCTGTTCCTGAAGACATTGCATAAGCGATAAATAAGATCGCTACAAATGCACCTACAGAGAATAGGGTCTTTTTAATGTCTCCCTTAAACAATCCTGTAATTACAAATACTAGAACTAAAGCTAATATTAAAACAAGGACTGCATAAGTAACATATAGCAAATTGTCAATCATACTATCATTTCCAGACATAATCATCAAAGCAAAGATGATACCTATTACTGAAAGTATTCCAACAATAATTGTTATTATTTTATGTAAACTCATCGTTTAATGTGTTTTAAATTATTACTTCTTGTATCTAATTAACAAGTCCATTAATGTAATTGAAGCATCTTCCATATCGTTAACGATACTATCAATTTTAGCGATAATGTAATTGTAAAAAATTTGAAGAATAATTGCAACAATTAAACCGAATACAGTTGTTAATAAGGCTACTTTAATACCCCCGGCAACAAGTGATGGTTGCATATCTCCAGCAGCTTCAATCTTATCGAAGGCAGCAATCATACCAATTACCGTTCCCATGAATCCTAACATCGGAGCTAAGGCGATAAATAATGAAATCCAAGATACGTTTTTCTCTAATTGACCCATTTGAACACCACCGTAAGCAACAACAGCTTTCTCAGCAGCTTCGATACCTTCATCGGTTCTATCCAAACCTTGGTAGAAAATAGAAGCAACAGGTCCTTTTGTATTTCTACAAACTTCCTTTGCAGCCTCAACACCACCTGATTGTAATGCGTCTTCTACTTTTTGAGTTAATTTTTTAGTGTTTGTTGAAGATAAATTTAAAAAGATAATTCTCTCGATAGCAATCGCTAATCCTAGAATTAAACATAATAATACGATTCCCATGAATCCAGCGCCTCCTTCTATAAAACGCTTTTTTAATTCTTGATGAAAACCTAAATCTTCAGTTGCAGTCGCTGCTGCATCGTCTTGAATTGAAGAAACTACGGTAGTTGCTACAGTAGCAGCGCTAGTTGTAGTTGCATTAACAGTTCCGAATGCCACCATTAGTGTAATGGCTAGGATAGAAAATAATCTTTTCATTTGTTCTGATCTTAATTTTATTAGTTAAAGTGTTAAAGATATAAAAAAATTGCAATTAAAAAACAAAAAATGCTATCAGATTTATCTGCAGAGAGGAAGGGATTCGAACCCTCGATACGCTTTTGGCGTATACACACTTTCCAGGCGTGCGCCTTCGACCACTCGGCCACCTCTCTATAATTTGTATTTTAATTAACGTATGGCAAATAACAAAAAATCTTTTAGACAGGAAAGTTTTATCAGTTAATTTTAAGTCATTTCTCCTCGCAAAGATGTTTCATATATGGTTTTGAATACTTTAGAGGAAACATTCTGTCCAAGTAAATACATTAATTTACATACTGCCGCCTCTGTTGTCATGTCTTTTCCGGAGATTATGCCTATTTTTAATAACAATTCACTAGATTGATATTGCCCCATGAGCACGCTTCCTCCTGAACATTGAGTGACATTAATAATCTGAATGCCGTTTAAAATTGCTTCCTTTAAAATAGCTAAAAACCAGCTTTCGGTGGTACAATTTCCTGCACCATAAGATTCCAAAATCACTCCTTTTAGTCCAACTGTACTAAAAACGGTACGTAAAAAAGCTTCAGAAATTCCAGGATACAACTTTACGAGTGCAATATTTGTATCGAAATTTCTATTTACTTTAAACTTTTTCTTAATGTTTGGCCTAAATAAGCAATCGTAGTTCACTTTTAAATGCACTCCAGATGTCACTAGCTCCGGATAATTTAAAGAGGCAAACGCTTCAAAATGCTCTGCATTTATTTTTGTTGTCCGATTCCCACGATACAACTTATATTCAAAGTACAAAGTAACTTCTTTAATTACGGGTTTGTTAAAGCGTTGTAAGGAGGCAACATGTATAGATGTAATTAAATTCTCCTTAGCATCTGTTCGCAAATCTCCTATAGGTAATTGCGAACCTGTAAAAATTACGGGTTTGGCTAAATGCTCTAACATAAAGCTTAAAGCAGATGCAGTATAACTCATCGTATCACTACCATGTAATACCACAAAACCGTCAAAAGCATCGTAATTAGATTCAATAACTTCAGCAATTTCTACCCAATACTTCGGGTTCATATTACTGGAGTCTATAGGTTCTGCAAATGAAAAAGTTTCAATATCGCAGTCCAACTGTTTTAGCTCGGGAATTCTATCTAGCAAGTTTTTAAAATCGAAAGCTTTTAAGGCTCCTGTTTCAAAATCTTTAACCATACCAATGGTTCCTCCCGTGTAAATAAGTAAAATGTTTGGTCTAGAGTTAGTCATACTGTATTTTAAACACCAAAAATGGCTTTGGAATTTTGAGTAGTGATATTTGCGACCTCTTCTTCTGTCACTTGATAGATTTCAGAGAGCTTCTCTAAAACTTTTAAAATATAAAAACTTTCGTTTCGTTTTCCGCGAAAAGGGGTTGGCGCTAAATACGGCGAATCGGTCTCTAAAACGATATGTTTTAAATCAATTTCATTAAGAAACTTGTCAATTTTACCATTTTTAAAAGTAACCACACCTCCAATTCCTAATTTCATGTTGTATGAAATAGCTAGCTTAGCTTGCTCTAAATTTCCTGTGAAACAATGAAAAATTCCGAATAAATCGTCACTTTTTTCTTCTTCTAAAATATCGAAGACTTCATCGAAAGCTTCTCTACAATGAATTACTATTGGCAATTTATGTGCCTTTGCTAGTCGGATTTGTGTTCGAAAGGCATCTTGCTGTATACCCAAAGTAGATTTATCCCAATACAAATCAATTCCAATTTCTCCAATAGCATAATATGTATGCTGTTTTAATAATGCTTCAACATGAAGTAATTCCTCCTTATAATTTTCCTTTACATGTGTAGGATGTAAACCAGACATTAAAAATGTGTGATCTGGAAAATCTTTATGTAGTTGTAACATGCCTTCTGTAAAAGCAGAATCGATCGCTGGAATAAAAAATCGCGTAATACCTGCATCAATAGCACGGTTTACCATATCATGTCTATCCTCGTCGAAAGCCTCACTGTATAAATGTGTGTGTGTGTCTGTAATAATCATTCTGCAAAATTAATGGTTTTACATTACTATCTTTGCCTAAATTATTTTTAAGATGACAACACTTCAAGATTTTTTATTAGAAAGAGATTATGTTAAGGTGAAGCTGAAGCTGACTAAAACCAATCATTTTGAAATTAAAGCGACTATTAATGGCAAGAAAGGCGTTTTTATCTTGGATACTGGTGCCTCTAGTTCTTGTGTCGGATTTGAAGCAATCGAACCTTTTAATTTAAAAGTTAAAGACTCCAAAATTAAGGCCGCTGGTGCAGGTGCTACAAACATGACAACACAACTGTCTAAAAAAAACAGCATAAAAATAGGTGAGTGGAAAAAAGATAAACTCACTTTAATTCTTTTTAATATGACACATGTTAACACCGCTTTAATAAGTCATAATTCCAATCCTGTAGACGGTATTATTGGAGCAGATATATTAAAAAAGGGAAAAGGAATTATAGACTACGACCGAAAATATTTATATCTTAAAAAAGATATTGTACTTTTAAAGGTTTAATTATAATACTCCCTATATTATGAAATCTTCCATCGTGATAGCAGATGATCACCCTTTAATGCTTAAGGGCATGACTAACTATTTAGCTTCTATAAACTATAATATTGTAGGTAGTGCCACCGATGGGCAGGCGGCTTACAATTTAATAGTAAAACTGAAACCTGAAATTGCCATTCTAGATATTAGAATGCCAGACAGGAGCGGATTAGAAATAGCAGAAGATTGTAAAAAAAATAATATTCCTACAAAAATAATCCTGATCACTTTTGATAAGCGTGAAGATCTTTACGAGAAAGCAAAAGAATTAAACATTTACGGGTACATCTTAAAAGAGTTTGCTGTTGAGGAGATTGAAAATTGCATTGAGAGCGTAATACAAAACACACCATATTTTAGTCAAGATATTAAACCCAATTTAGAAAAATCGGTTAAAACTGAAGATTCCAGTGTATTAGACAAGCTTACTAAAACCGAAATAAAAATTATTAAGCTAATTGCTAAAAACAAAACGAGCCCAGAAATAGCAGACAGCCTGAATGTGTCTTTTCGCACTATAGATAAGCATAGAAGCAATATTGTGAATAAGTTAAATATTGAAGGAAAACACAACGCTTTATTCATTTGGGCCTCTAATAATAAGGACCTTTTATAAATATACGTAGAATTACGTATTTCAGAACACACTCATTTCTCATACCTTTACAAGGCTATTAATTAGTTCTTAGGGAGAATTATTTTAGGGAACTCTGCATTGTAATGGTGCAGAGTTTTTAGTTTTAAGATGAAAAGTTACACATCTAAGCTTCAACACCTTGAAGATTACAACCTTGGATTTTGTTTTAATTTATTCTCGAATTGTAAATTTGAATTAACATGGAAAAGCAAACAAAAACCCAACACCTACCAATTATAATAGGGTTATCGCTATTAACCTTAAGTATTATAGGATTAAATATTGTTGTATTTTTTATACATTAATACAAAAAAAAGGACAACCGTTAGATTGCCCTTTTTTGTATAATTGAAAATTAAGAGTGTGCTTTATAGTTCTAAAGCCTTCTTAACATCATTGTTCATTAAAAATTCTTGTGGATTTTCTAAAGCTTCTTTTACAGCAACTAAGAATCCTACACTCTCTTTACCATCAATAATTCTGTGATCGTAAGATAATGCAACATACATAATTGGTCTAATAACTACTTGACCATCTACAGCAACTGGACGCTCTACAATATTATGCATTCCTAAAATACCACTTTGAGGTGGATTAATAATTGGAGTAGATAACATACTTCCAAAAACACCACCATTTGTAATTGTGAATGTTCCTCCTGTCATTTCATCTACTGTAATCTGGCCATCTCTAGCACGTAAAGCTAAACGTTTTACTTCAGCTTCTACTCCTCTAAAACTTAGGTTTTCTGCATTTCTAATTACAGGAACCATTAATCCTTTTGGTCCTGAAACCGCAATACTAATGTCGCAGAAATCGTAAGACAACATTTCTTTACCGTCCATCATAGAGTTAACAGCAGGATACATTTCTAAAGCTCTAACTACAGCTAAAGTAAAGAAACTCATAAATCCTAATCCAACCCCATGTTTCGCTTTAAAAGCTTCTTTATACTCGTTTCTTAGTGTAAAGATCGGAGACATATCTACCTCGTTAAAGGTTGTTAACATCGCTGTTTCGTTTTTAACAGCAACTAAACGTTCTGCGACTTTACGTCGTAACATAGATAATTTAGAACGAGATTCTCCTCTACTTCCTCCGGTAGGAGTTCCCATAGAAGGCTTCGCCTGTACAGCATCGTCTTTTGTTACGCGACCAGCTTTACCAGTTCCTACTATCCCAGCAGCATCCATACCTTTTTCTGCTAAAATCTTTTTAGCTGCAGGACTTGCTGTTCCAGACGCATACGTTTTTTCTGCTACAGGAGCTGCTTTAGGTGCTTCTGCTTTTGGAGCAGGAGCTTCCTCTTTTTTAGCCTCTTTTGCAGGCGCATCTCCTTCTGGTTTTGCTGCACTTGTATCTATTAAACATACAACTTCACCAACGGCAACAGCATCTCCTTCTTCTGCTTTTAGCGTTATAATTCCGCTTTCTTCAGCAGGAAGTTCTAGTGTCGCTTTATCACTATCAACCTCAGCAATTGCTTGATCTTTCTCTACATAATCACCATCTTGTACTAACCATGTTGCTATTTCAACTTCTGTGATAGATTCTCCAGGAGAAGGTACTTTCATTTCTAAAATCATCGTTCAATATTTTAGTTTAATCTTATTTTTAAATTATCGTTGGTTGTTTTTTGTTTTATCGAAAACATAATCGATTACTTCTTTATGACGGCGTTTTGATCGTGTCGAACTACCCGCTGCAGGAGCTCCATAAGGACGTCTAGATGCAAATCTAAATGTTTTTGCTTCATCTAAATGCATTAACATGTGCGCATAAGCCCCCATGTTTCTAGGTTCTTCTTGAGCCCAAACTACTTCTTCTGCATTACTATATTTAGCAATTGCTTCTCTAATAGCTGTCGCTGGTAATGGGAATAATTGTTCTATTCTTACTAAGGCAACATCGTCTCTACCTTCTTCTTCTTTTACTTCTAATAAATCGTAATAGAATTTACCTGTTACAAAAACAAGTGATTTTACCGCGTCTACTTTTGCAGTCGCATCGTCTATTAACATTTGGAAACTTCCGTTTGCAAATTCATCTACAGTAGATACTACTTTTGGATGACGTAATAAACTCTTAGGTGTGAAAACAATTAAAGGTTTTCTAAAATTCGATTTCATTTGCTTACGTAACAAATGATAAATATTGGCAGGCGTAGTACAATCTGCAACAAACATATTGTCTTTTGCACATAACTGTAAATAACGCTCCATACGAGCCGATGAATGCTCTGCACCTTGCCCTTCATAACCGTGAGGTAACAACATTACCAATCCGTTTTGAAGTTTCCATTTATCTTCTGCCGCAGAAATGTATTGGTCTAACATAATTTGAGCCCCGTTACTGAAATCCCCAAACTGTGCTTCCCAAATAGTTAATGTTTTTGGACTCGCCATAGCATAACCATAATCGAAACCTACAACACCATATTCTGACAATAATGAGTTATAAATAAAGAATTTACCTTGTGTATCGCTTAAATTATTTAACAATACTACTTCCTCTTCACTATCTTCTACTTTTATTACCGCATGACGGTGAGAGAACGTACCACGCTCTACATCTTGTCCAGACATTCTAACATCGAAACCTTCTTCCAGAAGTGTTCCATAAGCCAAATGCTCTGCCATAGCCCAATCTAAACGATCCTCTTCAAACATTGTTTTTCTAGTTTGCACGAGACGCTCAATCTTACGAATGAATTTTTTATCTTCAGGTAATGCAGAAATTACATCTGCGATTTGCGCTAATTTTTCTTTAGAAACGGTAGTATCTACAGGCTTCATCATATCTTGTTCGGTAACACGAACAAAATCTTGCCATTCATCTTGCATGAATGGTGTAATTACTGTTTTTTCCTCCTTACGAGAGTCTTCTAACTTTTCTTCTAAAGATGCCTTATAAGCTTCTTCAAGTTCCTTAACATAACCGTTATCGATTACCCCTTCATTAATTAATTTCTGAGCATAAATATCTCTTGGATTCTTGTGCTTAGCAATTGCTTTATATAATTTTGGTTGGGTAAAACGCGGTTCGTCACCTTCGTTATGTCCGTATTTTCTGTATCCTAATAAATCAATAAATACATCACGTTTAAAATGCATTCTAAAATCTAAAGCGAATAAAGTTGCATGTACAACAGCTTCTACATCGTCTGCATTAACGTGCAATACAGGAGATAAGGTTACTTTAGCAACATCTGTACAGTATGTACTAGAACGTGCATCTAAGTAATTCGTTGTAAATCCAATTTGATTATTTACGACTATATGAAGTGTTCCGCTGGTTTTATAACCATCTAACTGTGCCATTTGCACAATTTCGTAAACCAAACCTTGACCAGCAATAGCCGCATCTCCGTGAACCACAATTGGTAAAACTTGAGATGGATCTTCGGCATATTTATCGTCTTGTTTAGCACGAACAATACCTTCTACTACTGCACCCACTGTTTCTAAGTGAGATGGGTTAGGCGCAATATTTAGATTTATTTTTTTACCGCTATTGGTCTCACGATTACTCGTCCAACCTAAGTGATATTTAACGTCACCATCAAAAATTTCTTCGGCGTAATCTTTTCCATCAAATTCACTAAAAATATCTTTAGCCGATTTTCCGAAGATATTTGTAAGTGTACTTAATCGACCACGGTGGGCCATACCCATTACAAATTCTTTTACACCATAATCTGCTGCTTTTTCAATAACAGCATCAAGTGCAGGGATTAAAGATTCTCCACCTTCCAATGAAAATCGTTTCTGACCTACATATTTAGTATGTAAGAAACTTTCGAAAGAAACCGCTTCGTTTAACTTTTTAAGAATATGCTTCTTTTGAGTAGCATCGAAGTTTGGCTGATTGTCGTTAATATTTAATTTACCTTGAATCCAAGCCTTTCGTTCTGGATTTCTAACATACATATATTCTATACCAATAGAATCACAGTATATTTTTTCTAAGTGATTAACAATTTCTTGTAGCGTTTGAGATCCTATTCCTAGAATTTCTCCTGCCGAAAAAACTGTGTTTAAATCACTATTAGATAATCCAAAATTTTCTAAAGCCAAGGTTGGCGAATAGGTTCTACGATCGCGAACAGGGTTTGTTTTAGTAAACAAATGCCCTCTAGTACGGTAACCCGCAATAAGTTGAACCACTTGAAACTCTTTAGTTAGATTTTCTGATACATGGTCGCAGGAAAAATTTTCCTGAACCTCTGCGTCCACGATATCGTTTTCGCTACCAAAATCATAACCTTGAAAAAAAGCTCTCCAACTGGGCTCTACAGAGTCTGGGTTTTGTAAATATTGATCGTATAATTCAGCAAAGTATGCTGTATGTGCTGCGTTTAAAAAGGAATATTTATCCATTATATTATTTGAGAAATTCTCGCGTTGACAAAATTTTATCAAAAATACAAATTTTACTAAACTTAGATGTAATTTTATTATATTTATAACAGATTTTTACTTCACCTTTTTTTCGAACAATGATTAAAAACGACTTATTTATTATCAAAAATGTAATCCTTATTCTAATATTTTCGCTTTGTTTTAAGAATATCTCTGCACAAAATTCATATTTATCAGACAATATTAAATTTGGAGGAGGCATAGGATTAAGTTTTGGAAATGAGTTTTTTAGTGGGACATTAGAACCTTCTGCTATTTACCAAGTCAACCCTCAATTTGCTTTTGGAGCAGGTTTAAATTTCACTTACAACTCCCAGAAGAATTTTTATAAATCTACTATTATTGGAGGTACACTTACCGCCCTATTTAATCCCATACAAACCATTCAGCTCTCGGGAGAATATCAACAATTGCACGTTAATAGAAAGTACGATAATGATAGAGTACTATATAATGACGAAACATATTGGTCTCCCGCCCTACTTTTAGGGATAGGGTACCAAACCAACAATGTCACCGTTGGTGTACGCTACGATGTGCTTTACGACGACGACAAAAGTATATACGCCACGCCTTGGGCTCCATTTATAAGAGTATATTTCTAAGCAATAGGGTTAATTTCTTCAGTTTATAAGTTGTAATTTTCAGAAAAAATTAAAAATGGAAAAATTACTTAGATTTATTGGAGCGGCCTGGGGAGCTAAAAAAATAGGAGGTGGTAAATGCGGTTGTATAGGAGTATTTGTTGTATTCTTAATTTTATATTGGTTACTAGGTATTGTTTTTTAAAACCTGAAAGAACAAGACACAAAAGGCCTTATAAACACAACATTTAATAGAATGAATTGCTTTCTTTCTACTTATACTGGTGTTTAAACCAAACCTTTTGCCACTCGCGCTTTAGTATTAAAAAAGTTACCTGTTCCGACAGCTTTAAGGTATCGCTACCATCTAAACTTTTAATTTGTTTTTCAGACACATCTATAATATAAAGCAGATTTAGGTATTCTGCGAATGCATTCTGGATTAACTGAAAAACAGTTTCATGCAGTTGAAGTTTTAATTCGTCTGGCAAAATGGTAGATTCGACATCGAAATCTACATTGGCTAAACGAAAGTCTTTATTTAATTGAAACACCAAATTACCATACAATTCATATTGCAGGGATGTGTTTAATAGGTCTTGTATTGTTTCTGGCGGTTTCAATATTTTAATATTTATACTTTTCGGGTCATTAAATTTTCGCCAAATTGCCTTAATAAATCTTTTTTGTTTTCACTTATATCTAAAGCATTCAAAACAGCAAATGCCTCTTTTGTATACCTTTCAATTTCTTTAGTTGTCGCTTCTGCCGCACCACTACTTATAAATAATTGCTTTACAGATTTCACCTTATCATCACTTTCGGTCGGACTTATACTAAATAAATCTTGAAGTTCTTGCTGGTGTTCAGCTTCAGAAAACTCTAATGCTTTTAAGTATAAAAATGTTTTTTTATTCTCTATAATATCTCCGCCTACTTGTTTTCCAAAAGTTTTTGGATCTCCAAAAGCATCTAAATAATCGTCTTGCAATTGGAATGCAATCCCTAAATTTCTTCCAAAATTATAAATACCTTGTTGTTCTGCTTTAGAAGCTTTGGCTACAATTGCTCCCATTTGCATCGCAGCTCCTACTAACACAGCCGTTTTGTATTCAATCATTTTTAGATATTCTGGAATAGTAACATCGTCTCGATTTTCAAAATCGACATCATATTGTTGTCCTTCACAAACCTCTAAAGCTGTTTTACTAAACAGTCTAGCCAAATCTCTAAAAATTTCAGGCTCGTAATTTTCAAACAACTGGTAGGCCATAATTAGCATCGCATCTCCCGACAAAATACCTGTATTAACATCCCATTTCTCATGCACTGTCTGATTTCCACGACGCAAAGGCGCGTCGTCCATAATATCATCATGCACTAAAGAGAAATTATGAAATACTTCTATACTCAAAGCAGCGTGTAAGGCCGTTTTATAATCGGTGTTAAAAATCTCCGCTGTCATTAAAGTCAACACAGGTCTCAAACGCTTACCACCTAAATGTAAAATGTATGTAATAGGTTCGTATAAGGATACCGGTTCTTTATCGGTTTTATAGTCTTTTAAAAAGGATACAAACTCCTCCTGATAAAATTGTATGTTTTGCATCCTACAAAAATAACAGAATAAACGTTATTACCGCATAGAATTTCTCAATGTTAACAAACAATTAAAACTTTGGAAACTTTATTTGTTTCTAAAGTTTCCTTATCTATATTTGCACCGAATTTAAAACGAATGAAAAACAAAATAATAATGAAATCGGCAGAGTTATTCTCAAATCTAGGATTTAAGAGTGTAACTATGGACGATATTGCCAACGAGATGGGTATCTCTAAAAAAACCATATACCAATATTTCGCAACAAAGACAAAGCTAGTTGAAGCCACTGCAATTTTCAAATTTGAATGTATTTCTGAATCGATTGATGACATTTTTAAGTTAGAAGCCAACCCTATTGACGAACTTTTCAACACCAAAGATTTTATCATCGGTCATATGAAAAATCAAAAGTTATCTATAGAATATCAGTTTAAAAAATACTATCCAAAAATTTATTCCATTGTAAAACAAAAACAATTTGAAGCGATGAATAAATGTGTTTGCGATAATTTAAACCGCGGTATCCAAGCTGGACTTTATAGAACGAACTTAAATGTAGATTTTATTTCTAGAATATACTTCAGTGCTATGGGCTCAATGAAAGACAACGAAATATTCCCTTCAGACAAGTTCAACTTAGAAGAATCTCTTACTCACTACCTAGAATATCATCTAAGAGGTATCTGCACCCCTTTAGGAATAACATATTTAAATGAAAGAACACAACAATCAAAAATAAAATAATGAGAAACACGCTAATAATATTCTTTAGTTTATGCCTAAATATTTCGGCATTTGCCCAAGAAGCCCCTACTTCTTTTAGTCTGCAAGAGGCTATAGATTATGCCTTAGTACATAACAGAACGGTAAAAAATGCTGTTAGAGATATAGAAATTGCCGAAGAGCAAAAATGGGAAACAACCGCAACAGGTTTACCTCAAATTAGTGCCAATGTAGATTATCAAAACTGGATAAAACAACAAGTGTCACTGCTTCCTGGTGAAATTGCTGGAGGACCGGCAGGAACATTTATTCCGGTAGAATTTAGCCCAAAACAAAATATTGGAGCTACAGCCACACTAAACCAGTTACTTTTTGATGGTTCATATATCGTAGGGTTACAAGCTGCGAAAGTATATCTGCAAATTTCAGAAAACTCTAAGGTAAAAACAGATCTTGAAGTGCGTAAAGCGGTTATTAACGCCTACGGAAACGTATTACTTACAGAGGAAAGTCTGAAAATTTTAGAAAGCAATAAAGCCATCCTAGAATCGAATTTAAATGAGATTCAGAAAACATATGAAAACGGTTTGGAAGAAGAAGAAAGTGTAGAGCAAATTAAGATTACACTATCTGGTTTAATAAGCGATTTAAACAATGTAAAGCGTTTAAATGTATTATCGTACCAAATGCTAAACATTACATTAGGGATCGATTTAAATACAGACACTACACTTACAGACGACCTTGAAATTTTAGCACTACAATACACATCTCTGGAAGCTTTAGCCGCAGACGAAAATGTAGAAAACACCATAGATTATCTTATTGCCCAAAACGATGTAGAAAGTAAAGACCTATTTGTAAAGTTAGCTATGAGTGACGGCTTACCAACATTAAGTGCCTTTGTTAACGGTGGTTATAGTGCTTTTGGAGAAGAATTTGGATTTTTTAAAGACAACCAAAAATGGTACGGATCGTCTATGTTTGGTGTGAATTTAAGTATTCCAATTTTTAGTTCGTTAGGACGTTCGGCTGCAACACAACAAGCCAGAATAGATTTAGAAAAAGCAAATGAAAATTTAATTGATACCGAACAACAACTTAAATTTCAAATCGCAACAGCTAAAAGCGAATACCAATATGCCATAGAAGATTATTCTAATAAAAAAGAAAATCTAGAATTAGCAGAACGTATAGAACGTAAAAACGAAACTAAATTTTTCGAAGGAATTTCTTCAAGTTTCGATTTACGACAAGCACAAACTCAACTTTATTCTGCACAACAAGAATATTTACAATCTATGTTAGATATTATAAATAAAAAAGCAGAATTAGACGCCATATTAAGCAACTTAAACAACTAAACATGTCAACTATGAAACACATATATACAATCGCCGCGCTTACTTTACTATTCATTTCCTGCGGAGGAAAAGAAAAATCTGTAGATGAAGTTTTAGCCGAAGGAAATCTTGAAAATATTCGTGCAAAACGTACCGAATTAGAAACACAGCAAGTCGCCTTAAGCAATCAGATAAAGTTAATCGATGAAAAAATTGAATCGCTAGACGATACCAAAAAACTGCCATTAGTAACCACGGTTAAGGCGACATCAGAAAACTTTGTACACTATTTAGAATTACAAGGAAGCGTACAAACCAAACAAAATATTGTGATTTATCCAGAAACGTCGGGTATTCTTCAAAACATATTTGTAACAGAAGGACAAACGGTTAGTAAAGGACAAGCATTAGCTAAGATAGACGATGGAGGTTTAGAGCAACAAGTGGCTCAAATGGAAATTCAATTGGCACTTGCCGAAACCACTTTCGAACGTCAGAAACGTCTTTGGGACCAAAAGATTGGTAGTGAAATTCAGTTTCTTCAAGCAAAATCAAGTTATGAAGCACAAGAACAATCGGTAAATCAATTAAAATCTCAGTTAGCGAAGACTACAATTGTAGCACCATTTTCAGGTGTAATCGACGATATTATTACAGATCAAGGAAGTGTTGTTATGCCAGGACAATCACAATTAATTAGAATTGTGAACCTTAAAGACATGTATATTGAAACCGAAGTTCCAGAAAACTACATTACAGATGTGGTTAAGGGAAAAAGCGTAAAAGTAGATTTCCCTGTTTTAGGAACCTCTGTAGACACCGAAGTTCGTCAGGCTAGTAATTTTATTAATCCAGCAAACAGAACTTTTAAAGTAGAAGTAGCTGTACCTAATAAAGAAAAAAACATAAAGCCTAACTTAACGGCAAAGCTTAGAATTAACGACTATACCAATGAAAACGCATTGTTAATTCCGTTAAGTATCATTTCTGAAAATGCAAACGGAGAACAATATATTTATGCGATTACTAAAAAAGAAGACAATAACGAAGGTGTTGCAGAGCGTGTAATTATTAAGACTGGAAAAACACAAGGCGACATTATTGAAGTATTAAGTGGTATCGAAGCAGGTACAGAAATTATTAAAGAAGGTGCGCGTAGTGTTAGAGACGGACAAACAGTAAAAGTTATTAAATATTAAGCCTAAATCATGACAAAACACAAAAAGAAAATCGACAAAGAATTCGGAATGTCGTCGTGGGCAATTAATAACAAAACCACGATATATGTGCTTATGGCTGTAATTTTCTATTTAGGAATTACTGCCTATTACCACATGCCTCGTGAGAGCTTTCCTGAAGTTGTAGAAACCAAGATATACGTGAGTTCTATATACCCTGGAAATACAGCCGAAGATATTGAAAAGCTTATTACAGACCCTTTAGAAGACAAGTTAAAAACCATAAGTAATGTCGTAGAAATTACGTCTACTTCTCAGGAAGATTATTCTATGATTATTGTAGAATTCGACGAAGATATTTCTGTAGAAGCCGCAAAACAAAAGGTTAAAGACGAAATAGATTCGGAAACAGCCGGAGAAGATTGGCCTACATTTAACGATGCTAAGGTAGAGCCTAATGCGTTCGATTTAAACCTATCGGAAGAAATGCCTATCCTAAACATTAATATTTCTGGAGATTATCCGGTAGATAAATTAAAAGATTTTGGAGAATACCTTCAAGATGAAATTGAAGACCTTCAGGAAATCAAACAAGTAGACATTCGTGGTGCTCAGGAAAAAGAAGTAGAAATTGCGGTAGACATCTATAAAATGATGGCAGCCCAAGTTAGTTTCGACGATGTTATTAATACCGTTCGTGGTGGAAACGTAACCATGTCTGCAGGGAATTTAATTTCAAGCGGACAGCGACGTACGATTAGAATTTTAGGTGAAGTTGAAAACCCTCAACTGTTAAATAATTTCGTTATTAAATCAGATAATGGAAATCCTATATACTTAAAAGATGTTGCTAACGTAACGTTTAAAGAAAAAGACAGAACAACTTATGCTCGAGAATTCGGACATCGTGTTGTCATGTTAGATGTTAAAAAACGTGCAGGAAAAAACATGGTAGATGCTGCAGAGCAAATTCAGCAAATTGTTGCAGATACTAAAGAAAATGTATTCCCACAAGATTTAACCGTAACCATTACAAACGACCAATCTTCGGTAACTATTGGGGCAGTAGACGATCTTGTAAACAACATTATTTTTGGTGTTATCCTAGTAATTACAGTATTAATGTTCTTCTTAGGATTTAAAAACGCACTCTTTGTTGGTTTCGCCATCCCGATGTCTATGTTTATGTCTTTAATGATATTAGACTTATTGGGTTACACACTAAACACCATGGTACTTTTTGGTCTTATTATGGGACTAGGAATGCTGGTAGATAATGGTATTGTGGTTGTAGAAAACGTATATCGTTTAATGGATGAAGAAGGCATGAGCAGGAAGAAAGCCGCTAAAGTTGGTATTGGAGAAATCGCTTTTCCTATTATCATTTCTACAGCAACAACCGTTGCCGCGTTTATTCCATTAGGACTTTGGCCTGGAGTGATGGGGAAATTCATGATTCTGCTCCCAATCACGCTGTCTACCGTATTAGGTTCGTCACTAATCGTTGCTATTTTCTTTAACTCGGTATTGGTTTCTAAATTCATGACTATTGAAGATGTAGATATGCCATTAAAGAATATTGTTGCGATAACTGGTATCATTTCAGTTATTGGTATACTTATATTAATATTTGGAGGAGACTATAGAGGATTAGGAGGTTTAATGCTGTTCACCTCAGCAATGCTATGGATTTACAGACTGTTTTTACGTAAAATGGCCAATACGTTCCAAACTAAAATCTTGGTTAAGTTCGAAAATCTTTACGAACGTGAATTACGTCGTGCATTAAGTAAAAGGTGGCCTGCATTTATTACCATTATCACCTTTGTAGGTTTAATTGTTTCTTTTATCGCTTTTGGTGCATCGCTAAAATCGCAACGTACAAAAGTTGAATTTTTCCCAGACAATAAACCCAATCAGATTATTGTATATATAGAATATCCTGAAGGTACAGATATCGAAAAAACCAATGCAATCACTAAGGAAATAGAGAAAAAAGTCTATGACGTTTTAGACGACGACATGTATAAAGATGGCGACTATAATTTCTTAGTAGAAAGTGCGGTTTCGCAAGTTGGTGAAGGTGCTGGAAATCCGCAAACCGATGGAGGTTCGGCAGCAGAAATGCCTCATAAAGCCAAAATTACAGCCTCTATGCGCGAGTACAAATTTAGACGTGGTGCAGATAGTGAATTGTTACGTCAGAAAGTACAAAAGGCATTAGTGGGTATTTATCCGGGAATTTTAATTTCGGTTGAAAAAGACCAAAACGGACCACCAGCAGGTTCTCCTATTAACATTGAAATAGAAGGAAACGACTACGACCAACTTATAGGTCTAGCTCAAAACATGCGCGATTTTATCAACGAAAAAAATATTCCTGGTATCGACGAATTAAAGATTGATGTTAACAAAGGAAAACCAACCATGTTGGTAGAAGTAGATCGTGCAAAATCTGGAGAACTAGGCGTAAGTGCTAGTCAAGTAGGTACACAGTTACGTAATTCTATTTTTGGTAGTAAAGCTGGCGTGTATAAAGAAGATGGAGACGATTACGATATCTATGTGCGCTTTAACGAAGCCAATAGATATAATACGAGTGCAATTTTTAATCAGAAAATTACATTTAGAGACAATACTGGAAAAATTAAAGAAATTCCAGTGTCGGCGGTTGCTAAACAAAGTAATACTTCAGGATATAGTGCCATTAAACACAAAGACACCAAACGTGTGGTTACAGTGTATTCTGCGCTATCTCCAGGATTTACAGATGCGGCCGCTATTGTAAGTCAAATTCAAAGAGAAATGAAAGCCTTTAAAGGTTTACCTGCCGATGTGAAAATTGATTATACAGGTCAGATTGAAGAGCAAAATAAACAAATGAAATTCTTATTGGGAGCCTTCTTTACCGGACTATCTCTTATCTTTTTCATCTTAATTTTCCAATTCAATTCTGTAACAAAGCCAGGAATAATTATGTTGGCTATTTTCTTAAGTTTTATCGGAGTATTTGGCGGATTAGTTCTTACAGGAGATCCTTTTGTTATTATGATGACCATGATGGGAATTATCTCGCTGGCTGGTATTGTAGTAAACAACGGAGTTGTACTTCTAGATTATGCGCAACTCCTTATAGATAGAAAGAAAATTGCATTAGATATGGATGATGACGACTATTTAGAGCATGACGATTTATACGAATGTATTGTACATGCTGGAAAAGCACGTTTACGTCCTGTATTATTAACGGCAATCACCACCATTTTAGGGCTTATTCCGTTAGCTATCGGGTTAAACATTAACTTCTTTACATTGGTTAGCGATTTTAATCCTAACATATACATTGGAGGAGATAACGTAGTATTCTGGGGACCTTTAGCTTGGACCGTAATTTACGGATTATTCGTAGCTACATTCCTGACTTTAATTGTTGTTCCTGTATTTTTCTACTTAACCTCAAGATTTAAAATGTGGTTATCTGAAAAACGAATTGCAAAGGTAGCCGACTAACGAAAAGGTTGTAATATGCAAACTAATGAATCCGAGGTATAATGCTTCGGATTTATTAGTTTATAATCATTAATCTTCATTAAATTTGCACAGCAAAAATTTAGATATGTATAGAAGTAATAATTGTGGCGAACTAAGATCGTCTCATATAAATAAGGAAGTAACACTTTCAGGTTGGGTACAAAAAGTACGCGATAAAGGATTTATGGTTTGGGTAGATTTACGAGATCGTTATGGTATTACTCAACTTATTTTTGATGAAGAACGCACACCTAAAGCCATGATGGATCAGGCTCAGAAATTGGGTCGTGAGTTCGTAATTCAAGTTAAGGGAACAGTTATAGAGCGTGATTCTAAAAACCCAAATATTCCTACTGGAGATATCGAAATTTTAGTTTCAGAACTAACTATTTTAAACACGGCTTTGACGCCACCTTTCACTATTGAAGACAAAACCGATGGTGGAGAAGAATTACGTATGAAATATCGTTACTTAGATATCCGTCGTAATCCTGTAAAAAACAACTTAATTTTCCGTCATAAAGTGACTCAAGAGGTTAGAAATTTCCTTTCTAATCAAGACTTTATTGAAGTGGAAACTCCATACTTAATTAAATCGACTCCAGAAGGGGCTCGTGATTTTGTTGTGCCTTCTAGAATGAACGAAGGACAATTTTACGCTTTACCACAATCGCCACAAACTTTTAAGCAATTGCTTATGGTTGGAGGTATGGATAAATATTTCCAGATTGTAAAGTGTTTTAGAGATGAAGATTTACGTGCCGACAGACAGCCGGAATTCACACAAATTGACTGTGAAATGGCGTTTGTAGAGCAAGACGATATTTTAGATGTCTTTGAAGGCTTAACACGTCACTTACTTAAAGAAGTAAATGGTGTAGAGATTGAAAAGTTCCCAAGAATGCTTTACGACGATGCGATGCGTTTATACGGAAACGATAAGCCAGATATCCGTTTCGGAATGGAATTCGGAGAATTAAACGCGGTAACACAACATAAAGACTTTAAAGTTTTTAATGATGCCGAATTGGTTGTTGGTATCGCAGTTCCAGGTGGAAACAGTTATACTCGTAAAGAAATAGATAAATTAATCGAATGGGTAAAGCGTCCGCAAGTTGGAGCTTTAGGTATGATTTATTCACGTTGTAATGACGATGGAACATTTAAATCTTCTGTAGATAAATTTTACGATCAAGACGATTTAGCAAAATGGGCCGAAATTACAAATGCCAAAGCAGGCGATTTAGTGTGTGTACTTTCTGGACCAACAGATAAAGTGCGTGCACAATTAAGTGCATTACGTATGGAATTAGCAACACGTTTAGGATTAAGAGACCCTAAAGTATTTGCTCCGCTATGGGTTATGGACTTCCCGCTTTTAGAATGGGATGAAGATACAGAGCGTTACCACGCCATGCACCACCCATTTACATCTCCAAAACCAGGTCAGATAGAATTACTAGATACTAATCCTGGAGAAGTAAAAGCAAATGCTTACGATTTAGTTTTAAATGGTAACGAAATTGGAGGAGGTTCTATTCGTATTCACGATAAAGCGACGCAAGCCATCATGTTAAAACACTTAGGCTTCTCTGAAGAAGATGCAAGAGCACAATTCGGGTTCTTAATGGATGCGTTTGAATATGGTGCACCACCCCACGGTGGATTAGCATTTGGACTAGACCGCTTGGTAGCCATCTTAGGCGGACAAGAAACCATTCGGGATTTTATTGCATTCCCAAAAAACAATTCTGGTCGAGATGTCATGATTGATGCGCCATCAAGAATAGACGATGAACAGCTTGACGAGCTTAGCTTAAAATTAAACATAAAATCATAAAAAATTAAATCCCGCCTATGCGGGATTTTTAAACTTTAATTATGCCAACTCAAAAAAAATCACTGCTTACAAGATTTCTTCTTTGGAAAACGAAACATGTTAGCCATAGGAATTTTGTGTATTTTTTAAGTATTGTTGTCGGTTTAATTGCAGGTTTAGGTGCTGTAATTCTTAAAAATTCTACGCACTACATTCAACATCTCATAGAAACTAAAGTGGTTAGTGGGTATCATCACCCGTTTTACTTTCTGTTTCCATTAGTAGGTTTAACATTAACGTATTTGGTAAAAAAATATGTTGTTCGCCAAGAATTTGGTCATGGAATTCCTTCGACACTTCGCGCCATTGCGAAGAAAAAAGGAATTATGAGACAATATCAAATGTTTTCGGCTTTAGTTACCGCTCCACTTACTGTAGGATTTGGAGGTTCTGTCGGACTAGAAGGCCCAACAGTATCCACAGCCGCAGCGA
Source organism: Formosa sp. F44 (assembly GCF_056238645.1). The sequence continues at coordinate 222,293 of NZ_JBWDLJ010000003.1, read as the reverse complement.
TAAGTTCAAATATTTCAAGATTATTTCATACCAACCAAGCAACACGTACGCTACTCATGGGATGTGCCGCTGCAGGTGCGATTGCTTGTATATTTAAAGCACCTATTGCCGCCATTATTTTTGCTATAGAAGTATTTAGTTTAGATTTAACATTAATCTCTTTACTTCCACTTTTAATTTCGTCTATTTCTGGTGTATTATTATCCTATTTCTTTTACGGATCGGATACCATTTTACCTTTTCAATTGGTAGATGTTTTCACATTAGAACAAGTACCCTTCTTTATCGCTTTTGGTATTTTAGCCGCATTAACATCCATTTACTTCACTAAAGTTTATGCCTTCTTTCACGATTTTTTTGACAAAATTAAGTCTCCTATAAAAAGATTGTTATTCGGTGGAGCAGGTCTTGGTGTTATCGTGTTCTTTATTCCGCCACTTTATGGTGAGGGATTCGAAGTTATAAACAATATGGTGACAGGTAATTTTAACGATGTTGTTACCGATAACTTCTTACATATAGACATTACAAATAACTGGGCCATTCTAGCTTTATTATTAGGATTAATTATGTTTAAAGTGATTGCCAGTGCACTTACTTTTGGCGCCGGTGGTATAGGTGGTATTTTCTCTCCTAGCTTATTTATGGGATCTGTACTGGGCTTTGGATTTGCTAAATTTATAAACACCTTAGGCTTTTTTAAATTGCACTTATCCGAGAGTAATTTCACTTTAGTGGGTATGGCAGGTGTCCTTGGAGGTGTATTACAAGCACCACTAACCGCTATTTTCTTAATTGCAGAATTAACTGGTGGTTATAAATTATTTATCCCGTTAATGATTACGGTTGTTATTTGTTTTATTGTTACCAAATACTTCTTACCATATTCTGTGTACAGCATGGAGTTGGCTAGAAAAGGTGATTTAATTACACACGATAAAGACCAGGCCGTATTAACGTTAATGAACATTGAAGCTTTAATCGAAACCAAGTTTGTAAAGGTTAGTCCAGATATGAACTTAGGCGACATCGTGCATAAGGCAGTTGTGAAGTCTAATCGAAATATATTCCCAGTTATTAATGTGAAGACTAAGAAAATTGAGGGTATTATTCTGCTGGATGATATTAGACCCATTATGTTCGACCAAACCTTATATAAAGAAGTCGTTGCTCGTGATGTAATGCAAGCGCCACCCGAAATCATCGATTTACACAACGACAGGATGAAAGATATCATGAAAAAGTTTCAAGACTCTGGTGCATGGAACTTACCGGTTATTAGAGATGATAAATATATCGGATTCATTTCTAAATCAAAATTACTTACCGCGTATCGTCGTCAGCTTATTAATTTCACAAGCTAACGCCAGAAAACGAAATTTAATAACGCGCTTTTTTTTTAGTATTTTTATACTATGCCATTTAGCACAAAAAACCTTCTTCGTCAATTTTTAATTTGGAAATATAAACATATTTCCGAACGTCAGTTTGTTTATATCCTTAGTATACTTATTGGCTTTTTATCTGGAATAGGCACGGTAATTCTTAAAAACCTAACCTATTTTATTCGCTCGCTATTTGACTTAGATATATTTAAAGACTCTGAAAGCGCCTTATACTTTGTACTTCCAATTATTGGACTATTACTGGTTTACATCATTAAACAAACCTGGCTAAAAAAGCATATCGGACACGGCATTTCATCGACTTTGCATGCCATTTCAAAACTTAATGGTATCATTCCTAGATATAATATTTACGCCTCTTTAATTACAGCGCCATTAACCGCTGGATTTGGGGGATCGGTGGGATTACAAGGGCCTGCCGTTAGTATAGGTGCAGCATTGGGTTCCAACACCGCCCAATTGTTTCATATGAATACAAAAACCCGAATGCTTTTAATAGGTTGTGCGGCGGCTGGTGCTATGGCTTCCATGTTTAAAGCGCCATTAGCAGCGATAGTTTTTGCTGTCGAAATTTTTAGCCTGGATATTGCTTTTGTTTCTCTAGTTCCGCTTTTACTAGCGTCTATTTCGGCTGTGGTCACCTCCTATTTGTTTTTAGGAACCGATGTTCTACTTAACTTTAAATTGATAGAACAATTTATGGTTGAAGACATTCCGTTTTACATCCTTCTAGGTTTGGTTACTGCATTGGCATCTATCTATTTTTCGAAAGTATTTTTCGCCATTACAGCCTTCTTTAAACAATTTGAAAGTCGTGCTTTACGTCTTTTAATAGGAGGTGTTGCCATTGGTACCATGTTGTATTTTATTCCTCAACTTTACGGTGAAGGTTACGGTCTTATGAATAATCTTTTAAAGGGCGATCACATTACCGCCATTGGGCATACGCCTTTTAATGTAGACTTATCAAACATTTGGATTGTTATTATTTTACTGTTAGGGATTTCGGCATTTAAAGCCATTGCCATGACCACTACTTTTGGAGCCGGAGGTGTTGGTGGTATTTTTATCCCAACGCTTGTTATGGGCTCTACTTTAGGACATGCTTGCGCTAAAATAATTAACAATATAGGATTTGGTTTTCATGTCTCCGAAACCAATTTTACACTTATTGGCATGACCGGACTCATGGCCGGTGTACTTCATGCACCGCTTACAGCGATTTTCCTTATTGCTGAAATTACAAGTGGTTACGAATTATTTGTGCCTTTAATGATTGTTTCTGCCATTTCATTTGCGATTACAAAACACTACGTATCTCACTCTATTTATACCATGAGATTGGCCGAACGTGGCGAACTTATGACTCACGATAAAGATAAAAACGTACTCATGGTTTTAGATATTGATAAGGTTATTGAAAAAAACTTTATCATTTTAAAACCCGATATGAAACTTGGGCATATTTTAAAAAATGCAGTGTCTAAATCATCACGAAATCATTTTCCTGTTGTTAATGACAACCATGAATTTCTAGGATCGTTAAGGTTAGACGACATTAGACACATTATGTTTGATATAGATAAGTACGACACCGTTACTGTCTCAAATCTGATGCAAGTTCCTGTAAGTCTTATTGATTACGATAAAGATTCTATGAACGTAATTATGGATAAATTTAAAACGAGTGGCGCATGGAATTTACCTGTAATTAAAGATGAAAAATACTATGGCTACATCTCTAAATCCAAGCTCTTAACAGCTTACAGACATCAACTTATAGAATTTACTAGTTAAAGTAATGAGCCCATTAAACTTCAAACAGTTACGCCAAACCTTAACACCACACGACATCACTTAGCATCTAAACCCTATTAAATAGTATCGCATTTAATATTATAAGAGATGTAAACAACAAAATATCTATAAGTAATTGGTACTTTTAACGGCTTAAAGATACCACGTAATAAATAGTACAAATTAACATGAAGCAACTCATCATTATATTAGGTCTTCTTGCCTTTGGAAGCATTTTCTCAGGTTTAATATTCGACTTCCCGAACTCCGAAAAGCTTATTGGCTTTGGCGTTGTGGGCTTATTTTTAGTTGTATTTCCTATATTTTCTTATTACCGATGGAAAGACAAAGACCCTAAAGATTATATGCTGACTAAGGAGAATTTAGAAAAAATGCGGGAACGAGAAGGAGACGAAAGAAAACTCTAATTCAGATTCCGTTTTTCCACAAAGAACCGCTTCATTAACACAGAAGCCTCTTCGGCCATGACACCACCTTTTACAACAGTTTTAGGGTGCAACTTTGTATTTAAATTAATACAACCTCGCGATTCATCCCTAGCGCCATAAACAATATTCGAAATCTGACTCCAATACAAGGCACCACCGCACATTTGGCAAGGTTCTAAGGTAACATATAACGTACATTTTTTAAGATATTTTCCGCCCAAAAAATTAGCTGCCGCTGTAATCGCTTGCATTTCGGCATGCGCTGTAACGTCGTTTAAAGTTTCGGTTAAATTATGTGCTCGTGCTATAATTCTATTATCGATAACAATAACAGCACCAACCGGAATTTCCCCTTTATCGAAAGCGACCTCAGCCTCCTGAAGCGCTTTCTTCATAAAATAAGAATCATCAAAAATATTTTCCATAATGTAAAAATACAATTTCAAAACGTACATTTGTATCTGTATGACACATTTACTACAACATATTAATTCCCCAAAAGATCTTCGATTATTGCCTAAAGAAGATTTACCAAAACTCGCCAAAGAATTACGCGATTTCATTATTCAAATAGTAGCTACCAAAGAAGGACATTTGGGTGCCAGTTTAGGCGTTGTAGAGCTTACTATTGCTTTGCACTATGTGTTTAATACACCGGAGGATATTTTAATTTGGGATGTAGGGCACCAAGCTTACGTGCATAAAATATTAACAGAACGCAAAGCGCTTTTCGATACCAACAGGCAACTCGGTGGATTAAGCGGTTTTCCTAAACGTGACGAAAGTAAATACGATGCTTTTGGCGTGGGACATTCGTCTACTTCCATTTCGGCAGCTTTAGGCATGGCCATTGGGTCTAAACTTAAAGGTGATTTTAACAAGCAACATATTGCTATAATTGGCGATGCCTCTATTGCTAGCGGTATGGCTTTTGAAGGTTTAAATCATGCAGGTGTTACCGATGCGAATTTATTAGTTATTTTAAATGATAACGCCATTGGAATAGACCCGAGTGTTGGCGCTTTAAAAATGTATTTAACCAATGTTAAACGCGGTACTCAAAAACAAGATAATATTTTTGAAGCCCTCAATTTTAATTATTCAGGACCTATAGATGGGCACGATTTACCAAAAGTAATTTCGGAATTAGAACGATTAAAGACGGTTCCAGGCCCTAAATTCCTACACCTTATAACCACTAAAGGAAAAGGATTAAAGCAAGCAGAATTAGACCAAGTAAAATATCATGCTCCCGGAAAATTCAATGCCAAGACAGGCGATCTGTTTGCAAAGTCAAACACCATATTACCACCAAAATTTCAAGATGTTTTTGGCTACACTATTGTGGAATTAGCCAAAACCAATGAAAAAATAATAGGCATTACTCCCGCTATGCCTACAGGAAGTTCTTTAAAATTTATGATGAACGAATTTCCAGATCGTGCTTTCGATGTCGGGATCGCAGAGCAACATGCTGTGACTTTATCGGCTGGATTAGCCACTCAAGGATTTATACCGTTTTGCAATATCTATTCTACATTTTTACAACGCGCATACGATCAGATTATTCATGATGTCGCTATTCAAAATTTACCTGTTATTTTTTGCTTAGATCGCGCAGGATTGGTTGGAGAAGATGGCGCAACACACCAAGGTGTTTTCGATTTGGCCTATTTAAGATGCATACCTAACCTGATTATTTTTGCACCTAAAGACGAAATCGAATTACGCAATATTATGTACACGGCTCAATTGGGATTAGAACATCCTATTGCCATTCGTTATCCGCGTGGTAGAGGACGAGAACTCAATTGGAAACAGCCCTTTTCAAAGATAGAAATAGGTAAAGGCGAAACGCTTAAACAAGGAACAAAAATTGCTGTATTAAGTATAGGAACCATGGCTAATAATATTGAAGACGCTCTAAATCTGTTAAGCGAAAGCGAACAAAATAGCATCGCTGTTTATAATATGAGATTTGTAAAACCTTTAGACCAAGACTTATTGCATACCATTTTAGGAACTTATTCTAAAGTATTCACTATTGAAGATGGTACCATTGTAGGCGGATTTGGAAGTGCCGCTTTAGAATTTGCTGCGACACACAATTACACCGCATCGATTAAAACTATTGGGATTCCTGATACATTTATTGAACAGGGATCTATTACAGAACTTCAGAAGTCGTTAAACCTTGACGCCACCTCTTTGGCAACTTTACTATTAAAAAGTTTATAAAATAAGTTGTTATTAAAACAAAAAAGAGGAACGACTAGCGTTCCTCTTTAAAATATTTAAAAATCGTTTAGTATTATTCAATAATAAACTTTTTAGTTGTAGATGTACCACCTTCTGTAAATTTCGCTAAATACACTCCAGAAGCCACATTAATACTAATATCGCTTGCAGTGTTTCCGCTTAAATTTAAATCCTTCACATAAACGGTTTGTCCGCTTAAATTAAAAATCTGAAGATTAACTTCACCAAGGTTTGTTTTAGAATTCACTTGGAATTCTCCGTTAGACACAGTAGGATATAAAGAAATCCCAGATGCTAACACATTTTCTTCGATACTTAAAGCTTCACCAGTAAATTTCCCTGAGAATACACCTCTACCGTAAGTCGCTGCATAAATCGTGTTATCGTCTCTTAAGTCTAAGTCCATTACTTTTACATTACTCATACCATTAAATGCTGATTTCCATTGTGGAGAATCGCTAGAGAAATCTGTTGTGTACCAAACTCCAAGTTCTGTTCCAACAATAACTTCGTCTGCTTTTAATGGGTTTTGTAAAATTGCTTTTACTGGCATATCTGGTAAATTACCATCTTTCTGGCTCCATGTTGTACCTCCATCGTTAGTAAACCAAATGTTATTTACACCGTAGTTATGGAAGGTTACAAAAATATCGTTTGATGTTTGTCCGAATTCGATATCAGAAATACTCCCTAAAAATTGAGGTGAAGATATATCTTCCCATGTCTGTAAAGACTCGGTACTTGCATTACCTACTTTCAATAATTTTCCATTTTCTAAACCTAAATACAACGTACTATGATCCCCGGTTGTCTCGTGTGGAGACACTGCCATTGCAGTTGGAGAAGCGTTTAAGAATGCTGCATTACTAATAGTATCTACAACAAAACCTGTTTCTCCTTCCTCTACTTTGGTTCTGAAAGTGATGTAAGAATAATTACTTCCTGAAGAAAAATTAGAAAACAAATAATCTAATCTCGAGTCTAAAGCCTGAATGTTAATGAACTCTCCATTACTCGCTTCCTCTTCATCTTCAAATATAGTCGTTCTAACTCCTGTACTGTAGTCAATTTTTGTAATGATGGCATTATACACATAATTTGTAATTAAATATGTATCCCTTCCGTCTTGATCGAAGAATGTTGCTGCACCATCACCACCTGTTATATCCATTGTTGAATTTATACCTGGGTTAATAACCCCTTGAAACAATTGGTTTCCGTTATCTTGAGATCCTGCAAGAATTAACTCTGATTTAAATGGTGAGGTTGGAGATATTGCAACCGTATAAAATTGCGTTACATTATAACCGTCATTTCGAGCCTCTGCATTTTTTCCTGAAGCAGATGAGTAGTACACTCCACCATCATTTCCAAACACCATTTTAGAACTATCGTTATTACCAAAAACAATAGCATGTTGATCGGCATGAACATCAGGAAGACCACTATAACCATACCAGTGGCTTAACTGATCCCATACTACACCTCCGTTTTCACTTTTAAACAAATCTATTCCACCTACAAAAACGGTTTCGTCGTTTGTGGGATCTGTTTTAATCACTAAATTATAATACGCTTGAGTTCTACAAAAATCGTCCGCACTCATATTAGGATCTACATCATCAGGTAAAGGCAATTCTATTATGGTTGCAAATCCATCTGTGGTTTTTTGCATAATTACAGGATCTTCTGTGCCCTCGGCTAAAACGTAAATTTTATTTGGATCTGTTGGAGAAGTTGCAATTTGAGTACGACTCCCTTTTAAAGTATGTTTTACTGTAAAAACTTTTCCTTCTTTAGACGATAATATCGTACCACCGCCATCGCTGTAATACAAACTATTTCGAGTAGCTACCCAAACCGTATTATCTGCTCCTAATTCAATATCATTAGGTTCAAAACGACTTCCATTTTCCGATAAAGGTAAACTTACAGCAGACCAGTTTGAACCTGCATCTACAGATTTATAAAGTCCGAAATCATCTGGACCTAAAAGCGTCAATGGACTAGAATCGAAATATGCTGTAGAACCTGCTGCAATATAAACCTCAGACACTCCATTATTATCTCTAACTAATACGTCATTTATATGCTGATTTCCATTCAACACATAATATCCAGCAAAACTACTATATCTTATTTTTACATTTACAGTATCTCCAGAATCTATTGCCGAACGTATGTCACTACCAGCACTCATAGAAATCATCACAGACGGAATAGTAATAACACTATTTGTATCGGTTCCCCCCATTCCTATAGGAGCTCCCGCTTCGTTATTAATAACCACTACTCCAATTGCACCTGCATCTTGCACATACTTTACTTTATCTATAAATCCACAACTTCCTCTGTAGATTAATGCGATTTTGCCTTTAACTTCTGAATTGTTTGTAATGCGACCACAAGCTTCATACGGCGATGCACTGCCATCTGATGCCAATACTAAATCTCCTGTAACCGTATTTCGTGGTCCAAAATCTGCTGTTTCTGCAACATTTCGATTAGCAATTTCACTTGGTGAATTTACAGTAACACTAGTTGCTGTTTGAATTACAGTTTCTCCTTCGGCTCCACCAAACACATGTATCCAAGAGTTCCCACCATCGGTAGATTTCCATACACCGTTTCCATTTACATCACCCTGAACATAAGACTCTCCAGTACCAACGTACATAATTTTAGAATTATTAGGATCGACAGCAATAGATGAAATATTTAAATTTTCAGGAATATTTACACTCGTCCAAACCGAAGACGCATTAGATATGTTTGTGTTTTTCCATAATCCACCACTTACTCCTCCTGCGAAAACTGTTTCGTTAGATGAGTCGTTTGGATCAAAGATAATTGCACGCGTACGGCCACCAACGTTATTTGGACCACGCTCTACCCAATTATTATTAGAATCGTCACCAGGAATTCGACCATGAGCTAAATCAGATTTACGCTGAGTAATTAGTTCTTTTTGAATAGTGGCTAAATTTTCTGGGGTTGGATGTCCAAGTGCAGGATTCATGGTAAGTTCCCACAAACGTTCCATGTAGCGTTTTGGAGGTAACCCTTTATTAGCGCGTTCCTTTTTTGTAAGTTCTTGCGTATTCTTAAAAGGACTATTCTCTAAGAATTTTTTATGAGATGCCTTCAATGCTTCTATTGAAGGTTCTTTAGTAGTATCAGACTTTTCTTTTTTCGAACAACTGATTGAACAAATTAAATTGATAATTAACACAAGTACAATTGGTAATTTTTTAGTCATATGGATTGTTTATTGATTTAGCTACACAAATATATTATTAACGTTTTTTAATCGTGTTTTCCTAAAAACTTTCTGAAAATTAAAATGGCCTGACTATCAGAAAATAAAGAGACGTGATGACATACATTTAACAGTCTTAAATATAAATTGTCTTCACTAAAATTAATTGTTTGTGGAAGTGTCTTTAAAATTAGACCATCGTAACTAGATGCGTTACCATTATAACTATTATTAACCGCAGTAATATAGGTATCTAATAGTTTTGAAATAACAGCATAACCAGAAATTTCTTTATCTAAAACTTCCCGTGATTGGTAAATTTTTTCAACACTAATTTTTATAATGTCATTTATTTGGGCTTCATATTTGCTTTTATCCAATAAAGATATACCAAAATTTCCATTTAAAATAGCTTCTTCATTAGCTTCAAAAACGGAAATAGCTTCATTAATTAAGGTGTTTATAGCCAAAGCTCTTAAATAACTAATACGATCTTGGGTATTATTTAGCTGATGATATTTATTAATATCGATAACTTCCTTCACTAATTTAATAAGGTATTCTAAAGCGAATTCTTCTTCAATTAAACCCAGATTAATACCATCTTCAAAATCGATAATAGTATAACAAATATCGTCTGCAGCCTCTACTAAAAACGCCAAAGGATGTCTTTTAAAACTAATATCGCCAGAAGTACCAGATGCTACCAACCCCAATTCCTGAGCCACATCTAAAAAAGCATCTTTTTCGCTCTGGAAAAATCCGTATTTCTTATCGGACACTTGTTGCGATGGCTTTTTAGGTAAAGATTCTTTGGGATATTTTATAAATGCGCCTAAGGTTGCATAACACAATCGCAAACCTCCTACACGCCCTTGACGACTCTGAGTTAAGATTTTAAATCCGTTAGCATTCCCTTCAAAATCGCATAAATCCTGATATTGTTTAGGCGTAAGCTCGTCTTTAAATTTAAGTCCGGTTCCTGTTTTAAAAAATTCGCCAATAGCCTTTTCACCCGAATGTCCGAATGGCGGATTCCCGATATCGTGAGCTAATGCGGCCGAAGCCACTATGGCTCCAAAATCGTTTGGCAAGTAACCATGTTCGGATTTAAGCTTTGGATATTTCACTAATAGCTTCTCTCCTATTTTACGTCCTAACGATCGCGCCACCACGCTAACCTCCAAACTATGAGTTAATCGCGTGTGTACAAAATCTGTTTGAGACATTGGTATCACCTGTGTTTTATCCTGTAAACTTCTAAATTCTGACGAAAATATTACACGGTCGTAATCTACTTCAAACCCCAATCGCGTTTCATCTTGGTCCTTTCTTAACCGTTTATTAACATCTCCAAAACGTTTTAGAGATAATAATTGTTCCCAATTCATAATAGTATTTTAGTAAGCGCAATATAGCACTTTCTAATATACATAGTACTTCTAGCCCTATTGATAACACTTTTTTAAAGCTTCAATGTTAACAGAATGTTTACAGAATTCGAAAACTTGACAGATTCTCTAACTTTAAATTAACTTTTTTATCACTTATCATTAACCCGTGATTCTAGAAGATTCGGAAAAACAGAAGTTTATTTGCCCTTGTGAAAATAAACGACAAAATGAAACAATTTTTAATAGCATTAGTATTTTTAACGACCGCGTTTTCTTACGCTCAAGACACCGGTTCTATAGTAGGTAAATTAACAGATAAAGAGTACAATAACGAATCGCTTGCCTTTGCAAACATTTTAATTAAAGGCACCACCAAGGGTACAACATCTGATATGGATGGTTTATACGCTTTCGAAAATTTAGAGCCTGGAACTTATACCTTAATTTATAGTTTTGTAGGGTATGAAACTCAAGAAATTCCGCTTACTGTTGTTGTAGGTAAAGTAACAGAAGCCAACGTAGTAATGGGAGCAAGTGCTGCCGCATTAAGCGAAATAGTAATAACAACAACGTCTAGAAAAGATAGCGAAGTTGCCTTACTACTAGAACAAAGAAATGCTGTAGAAATTAAAGAAAGCATTGGTTCTATAGAATTAGCTAAATTAGGAGTAAGCGATGCCGCAACTGCCGCTACTAAAATCTCTGGTGTTTCAAGTAGTGAAGCTTCTGGAGACGTTTACGTAAGAGGTTTAGGAGATCGTTATTTATATACAACGCTAAACGGAATGACTGTCCCTTCTGACAATGTGGACAAGAAAAACATAGACTTAGGTCTTTTCCCTACACGCCTTGTACAAAGTATATCGATAAGCAAAAACTTTTCGCCAGAAAATTCTTCAGACCAATCTTCAGGAAGTATCGATATTACTTCTAGAAGCTTAAATGGTATTAATGAACTTCAGTTTGGTTTCGAATCTGGTTTAAATACACAGGCTATTGGACAAAGTAAATTTAAAAGAACAGCGAACCAAGACGATATTTCTTTTGGTTTCTATTCTAGTAATATGACTACAAAAGATGCGATCACTCAGCAATCTTGGGATACAGAAAGCACTACTTTGCCAATAGATTATAGTTACACCTTAACTGCAGGAACTAAAATAGGAGATAAATTTAAAGTCTTGTTTAGTGGTTCTCAATCTAGCGATTTTGAATATAACGAAGGTACATTCCAACAATTCAACAGAAACCTTTTAGACGTAAATTATACAGATGCTACAAACTACAGTAACACAATTAGTACTACTGGTCTTGTAGATATGTCTTACGATTTTGATGATAACCATAACCTAAGAGCATTAAGCTTATTTGTTAATAAATTGACCGATCAGGTTTTTGAAGCAGGTAGAAATCGCGATGGTTTTGTCTTTGAAGAAGTTAACGATCCAGACAGCTATAGCCAATATGTAGTAGACCAAAACACCATACAAACACGATTATGGATTAATCAAATTATGGGAGACCACCAAATTGGGACAAGAAACCACTTGACATGGGGATACGGATACAACCAAATGGATGCAGATGAGCCTAACCGTATTAGAAACGAGGTTAACATAAAAAAACCTACAGATACAGAAGCTGAAACTATTGAACTAGCAAACCAAGGTGGTACACAACAGAGAAAATCGTTTCAAGATATTGAAGACTCTGAATATAGCGCACGTATAAAAGATGTGTTTAACGTATTCGAAAACGACACTATCTCTTCATTAAAACTAACAGTTGGAGGTAACTACCGATATAAAACTAGAGATTTCGAATCGCAAGTGTACGGTGTCGATGAAATAGGTGCTCCAGGACAAGTTGTTCCTCCATCAATAGACGATATAGGTTCTGTATTCACTCAAGAAAACTTCGATAACGGGTCATTAAGTTTAGTGCAACAATTACCAGATACCTATAATGGAGAATTAAATTCTGCTTCAGGATTCTTAAGCGTTAATTACTCAATAAATAAATTCAACTTCATTTTAGGAGCACGTTACCAAAATGACGAAATTATAGTAGACTATAACGTAGGAAATGCACCAGGTGGAAGAGATGGAAGTGTCACTAAAAATTACGACAATATTTACCCAGCCCTTAATGTAAGATATGCTTTAAATGAAAAAAACAATTTCAGATTAGCGGCTAGTAAAACAATCACATTACCAGAATTTAAAGAAATAGCTCCTTTTGGATATGTATCTCCAACCAATCAAGTTGTAGTTGGTAACACGGGTCTTGAAGCAAGTAATGTTTATAATTTCGATATTAAATGGGAACTTTTTCCTTCTAGAAAAGAACTTATTTCTGCAACTGGATTTTATAAGTACATAGACAACCCAATAAACAGAACTTTAGATAGAGGATCTTCGGGATACTTCTCTTTCTACAACACGAGTGATAGAGCACAAGTTATTGGATTAGAATTAGAAGCAGATCTAGGTTTAGTGTCTTCGACAGAAGATAATGGTTACAATTTAGATTTAGGTTTCAACTTCACAAGAATGTGGCATACTCAAGATTTAAGAACCTTTTATAACGACAACGGAAGTATAGCAAATACGTTTACCTATAACGGTAAAGAAGAAATAGGGTTAGAAGGTGCTTCAGACTATATCGTGAATGCTTCCCTAAACTTTTCTACAAACTGGGAGCGAGCATTTAACGCTAACATTTCTGGAAACTATGCATCAGATAAAATTTATGCCTTAGGAAGTGCTCCAGACAGTCAAACAACACAATCTAACTTATACAACAACGAAATTATAGAAAAAGGTTTTGTGGTATTAAATGCAACATTTAGCCAAGAACTTTCAGACAATATCGATTTAAGCTTTAAAGCATTCAACCTACTTAATCCAGAAATTAAAAGGACTCAGGATGTAAGAAGTATTGCAACAGGAACAGAAAGTACAGAAACAATTAGATCATATAAAAACGGAGCTACAATCTCCTTAGGAGTAAACATTAACTTTTAGAATTAAATTTATTTAAACATAACAAAATGAAAAAGACAATTAGAAAAATTTCAATTTTAAGCGCAATTGCGGTATTAAATGTATTCGCTTTTAGCTGTAGTAGTGACGATGATTCTACCGGAGGCGGTGGAGGTGGTACTGATGATTCAGTATTAGAAGGTTCTATTACCGAGAACATGACTCTTGATCCATCAACGGCTTACACACTTCCTGCAAGACTAAGCGTAGAAAGTGGAGCAACTTTAACTATTCCTGCAGGAACAAACATTACAACAGGAGTTGGAACAGATGTTTATATTGCTGTACAAAAAGGAGGAAAAATTAACATTAATGGTAGTGCAGATTCTCCAGTAGTTATGGGACCAACTGCAACAGGAAACTGGGGTGGACTTGTAATCTTAGGAGATGCAACAACCACTGCTGGTACAGATGCTTCTGCTGAAGTAGGTGGACTTATTTACGGAGGTACTAACGATTCAGATAACTCAGGTTCTATTAACTATTTAATTATCAACAAATCTGGAGCTCAAATTAATTCAGATTCTCAATATAACGGTTTAACACTTTACGCTGTTGGTTCTGGAACTTCAATTTCTAACGTAGCTATTTTAAATGGTACTGACGATGGTGTTGAATTTTTTGGAGGAACAGTTAACGCATCTAACATTTACGTTCAAGATTTAGAAGATGATGCTATCGACTGGACAGAAGGTTGGAACGGTACTTTAACAGATACTTATGTATTAAACACTGTTGCTGGTTTTTCTACAGTTATAGAAGCTGATGGTGTAAATGGAAATCCAACAATTACAAACTTCACTGCTGTTTCTAGTGTTGGAGGAAAAGCATTACAATTTAAAGCTGAATCTGGAGCAACTATTACAGGTCTTTCTTTAAGCGGATATGACACTACTTTAGACATGGCAAATGATGGTCCTTTAGCTAACATTTCTATAAATGGTGAAGTTGCAAATTTAGAAGATGGTTACACTGGTCCTGCTACTGTAGACGCTAGTATGTTTGACTGGGTTCAAGCTGGAAACAATTCAATCTTAACAGGATCTATCTATGAAGACATGACTTTAGATGCATCTGTTACTTATAACCTACCTGGTATTTTAAGTATCGAAGACGGAGCGTCATTAACTATTCCTGCTGGAACAACAATTAACACTGGAGTTGGTACCGATGTATATATCGCTATCCAAAAAGGAGCTCAAATTTTTATTGAAGGAACAGAATCTAATCCTGTAGTAATGGCACCAACATCTGAAACTGGTGTATGGGGAGGTTTAGTTATCTTAGGAGATGCTACTACTACTGCTGGTACAGATGCTACTGCAGAAGTAGGTGGACTTATCTACGGAGGTACTAATGATACTGACAACTCTGGATCTATCGCATACTTAGTTATCAAACAATCAGGTGCTCAAATTAACGCAGATTCTCAATATAATGGTTTAACACTTTACGGTGTTGGATCTGGAACTTCTATTAACAATGTAGCTTTATTAGGAGGATTAGATGATGGTATCGAATTCTTCGGAGGAACGGTAAATGCAACTAATGTTTACGTACAAGATTTAGAAGATGATGCTATCGACTGGACAGAAGGTTGGAATGGTACTTTAACAAACACATACGTATCTCATAACCAAGCAGGTTTCTCTACAGCTATCGAAGCAGATGGTTTAAATAACAACCCTACAATTGTAAACTTCACTGCAGTTTCTACTGTTGCAGGTAAAGCATTACAGTTTAAAGCTGAATCTGGTGCAACTATCACTGGTTTATCTTTATCAGGTTACGCTACAATTATAGACATGGCTAACGATGGTCCTATAACAAACGTATCTATTAATGGTGAAGTAGCTAACGAAAACAGCCTTTACGATGGTGCTGCAACTGTAGATGTTGCAACATTCTCTTGGGCAACTTCTTTATAAGCCTTTCTTTTACAACACAAATTATTAATATAAAAAAAGCATCCTTCACAGGATGCTTTTTTCGTATATTATATCGTTTGGTTTATTGACTTACTACACGGGTAGATTTGTTATTCCACTCACTAACACTAGCAATAGCGTTGTTAGAATAATCTACTTCTTTTAAAGTATCTTCTCCCCAAAAAAACCATTTTCCAACTTTTTCTCCGTTATTATAATTTGCAGCAGTAAGTTTTTTACCAGAAGCATCATATTGTTTCCATTCTCCTTGTAACTTACCATCTAGCGTATAAAAACCTGTTTGGCTTATAACACCATTCTCGTGGAAATACGTGGCCTCAATAAGTTGAGTGCCTTCGTTAAGTTTTAATTCTCTTTTATCTTGTGCAAATGTTACTACTCCCATTAGTAAAGCAAGTGCAAATATTATTTTCGTTTTCATAGTCCGTGTTTTTTTAATTATACCTCAAAGATAATCAATTATTAACATTCAGGCAATCATTTGGTAACATTAATTTAACACTGGAGCTTATTTTGCTGATTTTCAACCAAATACTATGTTAACATTACAAAAAGACACTTAATACTAACATAATAATAGGGTTACACTTACATAAAAGAGAATCCGTTTCTTTGCAGTATTCATATAATCTATTAGTTTTTGTCGACTATTTATCATGAAGTAAAGAACTGTCTTTTTTAAGGCAGTTCTTGTTTTTTACACCTCCTAAAAAACAAAATAAAACCTTGCAATCACAGCGGTTAACCGGAATTCCATAAAAAACTTTTTAAGGTAACTTCTGTTAATAGGTAAATATTAGAGACTCCTTTTCACCCTCCCTTACACTATTATTATTCTAAAAAAATAAGTGTCCGCTAAAAAAATACAACTGTATAATTCCCCGCGTTCCAACATCACTATTTTAAATTAAAAATGGTATCTTCTGCTTTTAAAATAAAACGACACTATTTAAGGGACACTATAGATGTATTTAAAATATAAATAATTAAAACAGTATTTCAATTCAAACTATTCAAGAATTAAAGTTAATGCCTTAAATATCATCAAGATTTGGTTTAATTTTAATGAAATAAAATAACAAACCTCATCACCAAAAACCTATAAAATGACCTCAGTTAAGACTTCCAATTTTATTAAAAATCATAACATTAACGTAACGTGTCAGTCCGAAACACTATTGATATTTGCAATCTATTATTAAAATTAACAATGGAGAATATATATCTATTAATGATTGTTGCTTTAGGCGTTTTGGCTATAGCAGATTTAGTTGTTGGAGTAAGTAACGATGCTGTAAACTTTTTGAATTCCGCTATAGGATCGAAAGCAGTTTCGTTTAAATCTATAATGATTATTGCCAGTTTAGGGGTTGCCATAGGAGCCATCTTTTCTAGCGGTATGATGGAAGTCGCTAGAAAAGGAATATTTAACCCTAGCGAATTTATGTTTAGTGAAATCATGATTATATTCATGGCGGTAATGATAACAGACATATTATTACTCGATTTCTTTAATACCATTGGGATGCCTACATCTACAACGGTATCTATAGTCTTTGAGTTATTAGGAGCTTCGGTTGCGATTGCCTTAATTAAAATTGGTCACGATGGTGGTAGTTTCTTAGATTTAGTAACGTATATAAACACCTCTAAAGCCACACAAATTATAGTAGGAATACTACTATCGGTTGTGATAGCCTTTTCTGTCGGTGCCGCCGTACAGTGGGTTACGCGTTTATTATTATCTTATAATTTCATTAAAAAAGCAAAATGGGTAGGTGCACTTTTTGGAGGTGTAGCTATTTCTTCAATTTCATATTTTATCTTTATTAAAGGTATTGGAGGGACCTCTTTCGCTGAAGAAAGTTATGCCATTTTAGACGGTTTAACCATATCTCATTATTTAGAAAATCACGTTCTATTTATATTGCTAGGAAGTTTTATTTTCTGGACTGCAATCTCATATTTATATATTGCGGTTTTAAAACTAAACATTTACAAATTAATTATAATCGTGGGTACCTTTGCATTGGCACTAGCTTTTGCAGGAAACGATTTAGTAAACTTTATTGGAGTACCAATCGCTGCTTGGCAATCGTATCAAGTATGGTCTACGTCTGGAATACCAGCAGATCAATTTAGTATGGAGGTTTTAGCCGAAGCGGTTAGAACACCTACATTACTGCTCTTTATCTCTGGAATGGTAATGATTGCGACTTTGTGGTTTTCTAGCAAAGCCAAGGCCGTAGTAAAAACATCTATTGATTTATCTTCGGAAAATGCATCCACTAAGGAACGTTTTCAACCTAACTTCTTATCTCGAGGTTTAGTGAGAACCGCTGTAGGTATTTCTTACGTTTTTAATTCTATAATTCCAGGTAAAGCTCAGGAGAAAATAGATAAGCGTTTTGAAAAACCAACCATCGCCCTGAATAAAGATAAAAAATACGAATTACCCGCTTTTGATATGGTTCGTGCCGCTGTAAACCTTATGGTTGCTAGTGTACTTATATCTATTGCAACCTCTATGAAGTTGCCTTTATCTACAACTTATGTTACTTTTATGGTGGCTATGGGTACATCTTTAGCCGATAGAGCTTGGGGAGCAGAAAGTGCTGTATATCGTGTTGCTGGTGTATTAAACGTAATTGGAGGTTGGTTCTTTACTGCTTTTATCGCCTTTATTTCGGCTGCCATTATCGCATATTTAATAAACTTACACGTTCCATCTATGGTTGGTATCTTATTATTAATTGCACTGATATTGCTAATAAGAAACTATTTAAAACTTAACAAGAAGAAAAAAGAGCTTAAGGCAGAGCATCAATTAATTAGGGCAGAAAGTAGCTCGATTCAAGGTGTTATACACGAAAGTGCTAAAAACATTTCTAACGCTATAAAACGTGTTAACAAAATTTACACGGGCGCTATAAACGGACTATCTAAACAAGATCACCTCGCTTTAAAGCAGAATAAAAAACAAGTTGATAAATTAGGTAACGAGATAGATGAGTTACGAGATAACATCTTCTATTTTATTAAAAACTTAGACGATTCTAGTGTTGCGGCAAGTAACTTCTATATTAACATATTAGGATACTTACAGGATATGACGCAGTCTTTAGAATATATTTCTAAAGTAAGTTATAAACACGTAAACAACAATCACAAAAAACTTAAATTCAATCAGATAAAAGAACTTAAGCAAATCGATTCGTTATTTGAAAACTTATTCAATAAAACGCAAAAAGCATTTGAAACCAGTTCTTTTGAAGAAATTGGAAATATATTAAGTGAGAAAGAAACGTTATATAAAGAAATTACTGAAAAAATTCAGAAACAAGTAGAGCGTACAAGAACAGAAGAAGTGAGTCCTAAAAACACGACTTTATACTTTAGTTTATTGTTAGAAACTAAAGACTTGTTAACGGCTACAATGAATTTATTAGAAGAGTACTATCATGCACATGACGGAACTTCTATTTCGACAATCATTAACGAGTCTACTTCGCCAGAAGAGGAATAGAGCATATTATCCTCGCATCGTTTCGAGTATAAAAAAGAAAGCCGTTTAGTTAACTAAACGGCTTTCTCTTTTTTATATCGTATTCTTGAACCCAGACGGCTTTAAAACAGGCTATAAACCCTATTTTTTTAGACTGTACCTTAACTACCTAATTTATATAACTACAAGCAAACTAATAAGTACGCGGACTGTATTATTGTACTATACTATCCTTAAACAGCGTCTATTTATAAGTTTCGGCAACTTTCTCTAGTTCCATATACCAATCTTCGCCAAACTTTCTAATTAAAGCTTCTTTTACAAACTTATAGATGGGCACGCCCAACTCTTGACCAAGCGTACAAGCATCGTCGCATATTTCCCAACGATCGTAATTAACGGCAGAAAACTCGGTAAAATCTTTTATTCGAATCGGGTATAAATGACAAGATACTGGTTTTTTCCATGATATTTCGCCTTGATTATAGGCTTCTTCGATGGCACAAAGCGCAGTCTTTTTTTCGTCGAAAATTACATAGGCACAATCGGCTCCATTAATAAGAGGTGTTTCCAATTCGCCAAAATCTGTCACTATAGATGTACCCTGAGCTTCGATAGCATCGATACCTTCCTGACGTAAAAACGGTTTGACTTTTGAATAAATATCCTCCAGAATCTTTACTTCATCCTGTTCTAACGGTGCGCCTGCATCGCCATCTATACAACAAGCTCCTTTGCAAGCTGACAAATTACAGAGAAAATCCTTCTCTATAATTTCTTCTGAAATTATGGTTTTTCCTATTTGAAACATGCCACAAAAATAGACAAACTTTATATTTAATTAATACAGATAGTCTGTTTTAATCTAGTACTTTTGCAAAAAAAAAATAAAATCAAGAAGTAAAATTATGCAATTCAATTTTAAAGAAATATTCACAGCATTTATGATACTATTTGCTGTAATAGATATTATAGGAAACATCCCTATTATTATTGATTTACGTAAAAAAATGGGACAAATTCAAAGTGAAAAAGCATCTATTATCGCAGGTGTCATTTTAATTGTCTTCTTATTTTTAGGAAATAGTATTCTAAAATTAATTGGAATAGACGTAAATTCATTCGCTGTAGCAGGTTCATTTATACTGTTTTTTATCGCCTTAGAAATGATATTAGGTATTACACTTTATAAGCAAGAAGAACAAAGTTCGGTTACAGCTACGGTGTTTCCGTTAGCATTCCCGCTTATTGCTGGTCCTGGGAGTTTAACAACCCTATTATCGCTTAGAGCAGAGTTTAGAACAGAAAACATTATAGTTGCAGTTCTAGCAAACGTTATTTTAATTTACATTGTACTTAAAACATCGTCTGCTATAGAACGTATTATAGGACAAACAGGAATTAATATAATTCGTAAAGTTTTTGGAGTTATATTGCTAGCCATCGCTGTGAAATTATTTGCACACAACATTAAAGCTTTATTTATCTAATATGAAAATACTATCAATAATCTTATCGGTAATCGCCCTGGCACTTATTGTTTTCAACCTAACTCAAATTAATTTTGACAATCCCTTTGGAGATGAAAGTATTGTAGCATTAATCACTATAATGGCGTTATTATGCGCTATTGTTTTGTTAGTTATCCTGAATACGTCTAAACGTATTGAAGAAAAGTTTAAAAAGCAGAACTAAATATATTGTATAAGAATTAAGAATGGTGGGCAGCGTTAATGTATTTTAATGCTGCTCGCTTATTTTAATAACTTCCCTTAGCATAGCGTCGTCTTTATTAAAGACTTCGGTGTACGCGCCTTTTCCGAATAACTGATCGGCAATAATAGCCTTTAAGAATAATTTCACTTCGTCTTGATAGGACACAAAAGTTATATTAGCTGCTGTTCGGGCATTTAAGTAATCTTGAAACTCAAGAACCAAATCGTCTTCAACAGTATAATTGTCTATAAAATCACGTTTATTATAGATATCGAAGATGTGCCTATCTTTCTCTAATTCTTCAAAAATAAAATAGCTTATAAAACCGCGTTGTTCTAAAAACAGTAAGGTTTCATTTTCCATATTGGAGTCTATAGGCACAAAGACATCTGGAATAATACCGCCACCTCCATATACCACCTTGCCTTTAGGCGTTGTAAATTTTAAAGAATCTGATACTTTTATTTTACTTGGATCTAATAGCTCTCCGCTTTCTAAACGCTCAAAATATTCGTCGTAATAATCTTTATTTCCATTACTGTAAGAACGCTGTATAGAGCGTCCTGTAGGCGTATAATATCTAGAAACGGTTAAACGCACAGCACTACCATCGCCCAAATCCATTTCGCGTTGCACCAAACCTTTTCCATACGACCTGCGCCCCACAATAGTCCCTTTATCGTTATCTTGCAAAGCACCAGCAACAATCTCGCTTGCCGAAGCCGAATTTTCATTAATTAAAACATATACCTCCCCGTTTTCAAAATCTCCCTTATCGGTAGCGTAGGTATTGTCTATATTTCCTCTTTTATTTTTTGTAAAAAGAATTAGTTTTTCATCCTCTAAAAATTCATCTACAATTTGCTCGGCAACGCCTAAAAAACCACCTGGATTATCTCTTAAATCGATTGTAATTTCCTTGGCTCCCTTAGACTTTAAATCTAATAAAGCATTTTTAAATTCTCTGTATGTAGATTCAGCAAAGCGATTCACCTTAATATAACCAAGTATATTGCTTAACATATAACTCGCATCTACACTTTTAATAGGAATAATATCTCTCTCGACATCGAAATCTAAAAATTGATTGGTGTCTTTTCTAAACACTCTTAAACTTACTTTAGAATTTTTAGGCCCTTTAAGACGATGAATAATATCTATATCCTCAAGATACTTGCCAAAAAGCGAATCTCCATCGGCTAAAATAATACGATCTCCTCCAAGTATTCCTGCCTTATCACTCGGACCATTGTCTACGGTTCTAATCACCGTTACGGTATCTTTATAGGTGTAAAAATGCACACCAATACCAACAAAATCCCCTTTCATGTTCTCTGAAACGCTTTCCATATCCTCTTTAGGAATATAAACCGAATGCGGATCTAAGTTTTGAAGAATACCATTTACAGTAACATCTACAATACTATCGGTATTTACATCGTCTACATACTCGTAATCGATATAATCGATAAGTCGGTTTAGTTTTTCCTTTTTACTATTGGAGGTAAATAACCTATCGGAAGTATCGGAAAAATTTAACTTACCACCAATAAGTACGCCCACAGCTACTGCTGCGCCAATAATTATAGGCAGGTATGTTTTTTTAAGAGCCATTATGCAGATAAATCTTCGATGTATTCTATTTCTATGCCTGCTTTTTCTAAAAAGCTTAACCCCGAATTATCCTTATATTTTTGGCAATACACGACTCTTACTATTCCTGCTTGGTGAATTAATTTACTGCACTCCTTACATGGCGAAAGTGTAATGTATAATGTAGCCCCTTTACAAGATTGTGTGGACGCTGCAACTTTAAGAATGGCATTTGCTTCGGCATGCAAAACATACCACTTTGTGTAGCCTTCTTCATCTTCACAGAAGTTATCAAATCCGGAAGGTGTTCCGTTAAATCCATCAGAAATAATCATGCGATCTTTCACGATAACGGCTCCCACTTGCTTGCGTTCGCAAAACGATAATTTCCCCCACTCTCTCGCTATACGTAAATAAGCTTTATCGTATTTAAGTTGCTTTTTTTTTGGCATTAAAAAAATTTAAATTAGAGCGAGCCCCCTAGTATTGCATATAAATAAAGTAAAAACCTCGACCTTATTCTTTTAAATCTAAAGAACTCTTAACGAAGATAATCCGTTAACTTTTTAGTAACAACGGTAATTCGTTAAAATTTTGAGAAAACTTTGTGTTCTAGGCTAATAATTCGTTTTCCATAATCATAGGAATAACCAAACCAATTACAATAGAAGACACCACTAAAACCCAATCACGCTTGGAGAATCGGAATACCGTTTGCATGATATAACTAAACAATAAAACAACGAATACAATAATAACTTGGGCGACTTCAATCCCTAGAGCAAATTCCAATAAGGGTACTAATTTATTACTTGCTCCTCCTATTAGTAAATGAAACTCTCTTGCAAACCCTAAGCCATGAATAATTCCGAAAAATAAAGCCGAGAAAAACAATACGCCCACGCCTTTGTTTATGGTTTTACCTGCAGTAAATATATTAGACAAGGCCATAATAAGAATAGTTATCGGAATTAAAAACTCGACCACAACACCATTAATTTGCACCACACCATATGCTGCTAAAATTAAAGAAATAGTATGCCCTAAAGTGAAAAGTGAAACCAAGATTAATACACGTTTCCAATCCTTGAACACATAAGATACGGTTAAGACTAAAAGAAATAATACATGGTCGTAACCATTAATATCTAATACATGATTAACACCATATTGCACATAAAAAAGGAAATCGTCTAACATACTTAGGGGATTGGGAAATTAAATTAATAAAGATATTTTTATTGATGAGCACCGTTTCTTTAATCCGCGCTCAAATTTTCGAGCGTAAAATTAAGAAAAAGAAATTAGCTTAAAAGATTAACTATTATTATTTGCCAAACAACGCAAGTTTTAAAATTCGCACCGTCTATTTAATCAAAATACGGCAATTTATCTAACCTTAAAAAAATCACAAATCCGTATAAAAAATTGCTCATCTCCTTACTTAATCGTAATATTGCAATATATAATTATCCCGTATTTAATTATTAACATGATTTAAATTCAAACCTGCTTCACAAGCACTAGACATTACGACTATGGACAAAGAGCAAGAATTAAAGAATATAGTAAAAGAAAGATACACCACCATTGCAGAACAAGGCAAAGCAGAAAATGCGTCGTCGTGTTGTGGCGCTACGACATCTAGCAATAAGGTGTATAATATTATGATGGACGACTACTCCAAAACTGGAGGTTACGTTGAAGATGCGGATTTAGGCTTAGGCTGTGGATTACCAACACAGTTTGCTAAAATTAAAAAAGGAGATACAGTTATCGATTTAGGATCTGGTGCTGGAAATGATGCCTTTGTTGCCAGACACGAAACGGGTGCAGAAGGAAAAGTTATTGGTATTGATTTCACTCCGATTATGATAGAAAAGGCACGTAAAAATGCTGATACATTAGGTTATAATAATGTAGAATTTAGAACCGGAGACATAGATAATATGCCTGTAAACGATAATGTTGCTGATGTTATTGTAAGTAATTGCGTTTTAAACCTTGTACCTAACAAGACCAAAGTAATTTCAGAAATTCACCGTGTTTTAAAACCGAATGGTCACTTTAGTATTTCTGACGTGGTATTGGTTGGAGATCTTCCAAAAGCGCTAAAAGAGGATGCCGAAATGTACGCAGGATGTGTGGCGGGTGCTATTCAGAAATCTGAATATTTACAACTTATCACAGATCAAGGATTTCAAAACATGACTATACAAAAGGAAAAACCCATTGTTATTCCTAACGATATTTTAGAAAAATATTTAACTGCAGAAGAAGTTACCGCGTTTAACGAAGGCAATACAGGTATCTTTAGCGTTACCGTATATGCCGAGAAGGCAGGTGGCCTTGAAACGATTACTACAACATCTACAGAAGCTAATTCCTGCACACCAGGTGGCGGTTGTTGTTAAACCAGTATTGGCAATAAGCCGTTATTCACAAAAAAAGTCCCATGCATTTTATGCATGGGACTTTTTTTATGTTCGGTAAGCCTAGACTTTGCGAATCTGATGTTATACCATCGCGCTAGGCTTTCCAGAATTTCTCAATCTCTTCAAGAGATTTTCCTTTTGTTTCAGGTAAAAATTTATACGTGATAAATACAATTATTAATATAAAGGCTATAAAAATATAGTAAGGTAAAGAACCGTTCCAAGGTGCACTATTGTTTGTTTCACTTCCCATAACAATTGGAAACGACTGAGACACGACATAATTTGCGGCCCATTGTGCCCCCACAGCCACAGACATGGCAACACTTCTTATTTTATTCGGAAACATCTCGGATAATAAAACCCAAACCACTGGCCCCATAGACAAGGCAAAAGAAGCTATAAAAACCAAAACTCCTATTAATGATAACATCCCAACATTTTGTTGCTGTAATGTAATTCCTAGTAACAAGAACCCAATAATCATCCCAACCGAGCCAATATATAGTAATGGTTTTCTTCCAAACTTATCTACAGTGAACATGGCGACAAAAGTGAACACTAAATTCACAAAGGCCAGTAATATTTGTTGTAAAAGCACATCTTCTTTTCCAAAACCAAGTGCTTTTTCAAATATGTCTGCACCATAATACAATACCGCATTAATTCCTGTAAATTGTTGTAATACCGAAAGCACGGTACCTATTGCTATAATTCCCAGAATTGCTTTAGAGAAATAACTCACCTCAACACCATCGTTAGCTTCGTTTAAAGACGCTTTAATATTGGCCATTTCTTTTGAAGCAAGTGCGTCTCCATTAATTTTTTGTAAAACTTCTAGAGCATCTTTATCCCTTCCTTTTAAAGCCAACCATCTTGGACTTTTTGGCACAATAAATAAGAGCACTAAAAACAAAATACTAGGGATTAACTCCGACCAAAACATACGACGCCATCCAAACTCTATATTCTCGGCAACACTTAAATCACTACCAATAAAATATGTTGCAAGAAACACGACAAAAAAACCAATAACAATAGCTAATTGATAATACGTAACCATACGGCCACGAATATTAGAAGGTGCAATTTCTGCAATATACATAGGTGCATTCATAGACGCCACACCAATACCTAAACCTCCAATAATTCTAAAAACCACCAACATACTTACCGTTTGTGGAAACAGTTCTGGTAAACCTGAACCATAGGCCGAAAGCGTAAAAAACACAGCCGATATAATTAAAGATTTTTTTCGACCAATCTTAACACTTAATGGTCCGGCAATAATGGCTCCTACAAAACAACCTAAGAGCGCACTTCCTACAACCCATCCTTTTAAGGCATCGCTTAATTGAAAATATTCTGTAAGATAAAATTGTGCCCCGTTTATAACTCCTGTATCATAACCAAATAACAAGCCTCCCAAAGCGGAAACTGCTGCGATTAATAATAAGAAAAGACTTTTTTTCATTGTTTTAGTTTTAGTGTGTTTGATTAAATAATGCTTAAGACATACTCAAGATGGAATATGATTTATTCTGCAAATAGAATATCACTTTGTACAGAAATTCCATTTTCATTAAATGCTTCTATGGTAAAATAATATGGCGTATCCCGATCTAAGGAACGCATAAAATGTTCATTTGTATCGTAGATTTGCCATGACTGATATAATTTATCTTCTGCAATTCCCCAACGGATATTATAACCTTGCGCGCCTTCTACAGCATCCCAAGAAAATTGCATATCTCTACGATCGTCTTCTCTTTTTACTTTAAATCCTGTAACTTTTTCAGGCTTATCTCCTAGTCCTATTCCAAAGACTCTAAATTCTGACATTGCAAAATTTGTCCCAGGCACTTTAATATTGTTGTAGCGCACATATTTTGCTTTTACAGGAGCGTCTAATACTATGTATGCATTTGGTGTGTCCTTTTCGCTCGTACTTCTGTCTACAACGGTTTGCCAGTTAACACCATCTTCTGAGGTTTCAATTGTAAACTGATGTTTTAATCCTTCGGTACGTGTATAAATTCCTGATTCGTGGTCATGGAAATTCAACTGAAAAGCGTTTATGTTTCCAGGTTTTAGCATGTCGATAGTAATCCATTGTTTATCATCATTGGCTTCTGCAACCCAAAATGTTTTAGGATTCTCGTCTGTTAATACTTTTGAGATTATTTGACCATCAGTATTTTTTTCTAAAGGCAATTCTGTGACTTCTACGGCATCATCATTAGACGTAAATTTCTTAATCTGCATTAAAGAAGAAGAGACTGTAACATCACCTTTATAAGACAATAACATCCAACCATTATGTTGGCCAGCCTTTGTAGGATGATTAGCGCCAAAACGCGGATAATCGCCATAAGCGGTATTGGTATACATCAAGCCATCGTCGTCAAAATACGTAGGAAACATACACAAACGACGTTCCCATTGCGAATTAGAAGCAAGCGCCATGGTGGCAAAATGCCAATATTGTCCGTTGGTTTGCTTCACCGTTATTCCATGTCCTGCACCATTTGTAAATCCGCCTGGTTTAAAACTCATCGGATTATTTTTCATATATGTAAAAGGGCCTAATGGTGTATCTCCAATATAAACCCCATCGGCATACACATTAAATTGAGTTCCTGGTGCGGCGTATTGCAAATAATATTTTCCGTTGTGTTTGGTCATAGAAGCACCTTCCATATACCCTTCCTTTAAAGTTGGGTGAAAGTTATTTTCGCCAAAGCGTTCCCATCCGTGTGCGTCTTCGTCGAGATTAAATAACTCTTTACGCACACCAGTTTCTAAAAAACGATCGTCTTTATTCAGCATTTTCACCTTTAGCGGATTCACATTAGAAGAGCCCCAATACAAATAGGTTTCTCCATCGTCATCTATAAATAATTCCGAATCTTGAATGTCGGTAGATATAGATGCTGTCGGTTCCCATTTTCCACTTTTTGGATCATCTGTATAAAGAATACTTCCGTAGCCGGCAGGATTACCAGCAAAATACACCAACGAATCTTTATGGTTGAAAGCTGTAGGTGCGTTACTACCTTCAAAAAACCATTGTTCTGGCTTAATAAAATCCCAGTTTACCAAATCGGTAGAATGCCAATAGCCAAAAGAACGCGTGACAAACATGTAATACTCGCCTTTAAATTCTATAACCGCTGGATCTGCACCAGAACGGTACGATTTATTCTGACTTGAATTATAAACCATATAGGTATAATCTATATCTAATGGATTAATGTATGTTTCAGAATTTATCTCTGTATTTTCGCCTGTATTAGAAGGTTGTTCTGCCTTCTGATTCTTTTCGTTATTACAAGAAAAAAATAATATTATAGTGAATAAAAAAAGTAAATTTTTCATGATATATAATTTAATGTCGTTTTGGGTTAATACATTATAAAAACGTACTACCCCTTTTAATCTTTCAAACGGTTTACACGCACGATCTGTATTTCATTTTGGCTCGTGTTCAAGTTTTTTTCTAGGACCAAATATTCCTTTTTGATGTGCTTAAAGAGGTACTTATTCTGAAATACGACTTGGTTTCAAAATCAATCTGCTCCTCTGAAAGCCTTACTATCGAATTTCGGACCTGAAATGGTATCGTTATCTAAGAAGTAAAAGCCACACAAATTAATAAGAATATGGGGGTAAAAACTTAAAATATATGTGTGGCATAAGGACTTGCTATTAGTTAATTAAGGCCTTTTTTACTCTGTCAACTCAAAGGATTTCATCATTTGAGCATCCGAATTTGTTCCTACAAATACTTGAAACTGTCCAGGTTCAGCCACAAAATCTAAATCTGAATTATAGAACTTCAAATCTTCAACAGATATTTTGAAAGTTATAGTTTGAGTTTCTCCTTTCTTAATTAATACTTTTTGAAAGCCTTTTAGCTCTTTTACAGGTCGCGTTACAGAGCCTACTAGGTCTCTTATATATAACTGCACCACTTCTTTCCCATCGTAATCTCCAGAATTAGTCACGTCTACAGATACATTAATTTCGCCATCCATGTTTATTACAGATGCATCTAAATTTAGATTTGCATAATCGAACGTCGTGTAACTTAAACCATACCCGAAAGGGTATAAAGGTTCATTACGAACATCGATATAATTACTTTTAAATTTTTCGAATTTCCCTTCAGAATTTCCAAGCGGTCTTCCTGTGTTTTTATGATTGTAAAATAATGGCACCTGACCTACATTTCTAGGAAAGGTAGCGGTTAATTTCCCTGAAGGATTTACATCTCCGAACAACACATCTGAAATCGCTAAACCAGCTTCACTTCCAGGAAACCATGCATTAAGTATGGCAGGTACATTTTCGTTTTCTTCAACCAAGACTAAAGGTCTTCCGGTAAACAGTACTAAAACCACAGGTTTTCCTGTTTTTAGTAATGCATTCAATAAATCTTTTTGGACTTGCGGAATGCCAAGATCTGTTCTACTACTGCTTTCTCCACTTAATTCTGCAGACTCTCCAATAGTAGCTACAATGACATCAGATTTTGCTGCTATTTGAAGCGCTTCGTCTAGCAATTGTTTATCTGTACGTCCGTCGCGCGGAATATCTTTACCAAACATTGTAGCACGTTGTTCTAGCTCTAAATCGTAATCGATATTACTACCTTTAGCATATAACATAGTTGCTTTGTCTCCTATCACCTCTTTTAAACCATCGAAAACAGAATTAGATTGTTCTTGATCGGTAGCCACACTCCAAGTCCCTGCCATGTTATTTGTAGCTTTTGCTAGAGGACCGATTAATGCGATTGTTCCCGCTTTTTTAAGTGGCAATAACTGATCTTCGTTTTTAAGTAACACCATAGATTCTGCCGAAACTTTACGTGCAAAGGCTTTATGTTCTGGAGTAAAGATTTCTGTTTTGGCACGATCGAAATCACAATATCTATAAGGATCGTCAAACAAACCTAATTGATATTTAGCCGTTAAAATACGTTTTACAGCTGTATCAATTTCATCCATAGACACTTTATCATTTTCAAGAGATGTTTTTAATGTTTTCACAAACGCCGCTGGAACAGAAGGCGAATCTCCTGCCATATCCATATCTACACCTGCTTTTAAGGCGAGTTCTGAAACTTCATATTTATCTCCTACACCATGAGCAATCATTTCGTACACACCAGTATAATCGGTTACTACAAATCCATTAAAACCCCAATCGTCCCTTAGTAAATCTGTAAGTAACCACTTATTTCCTGTTGCAGGAATACCATCTACTTCATTAAATGATGCCATTACAGAACCTACTCCAGCATCTACAGCCGCTTTATACGGCGCTAAGTATTCGTTATACATTCTAATACGACTCATATCTACGGTATTGTAATCTCTTCCTGCTTCTGAAGCGCCATAAAGTGCAAAGTGTTTTACACAAGACATAAGTGTATTGTTTGCGGCTAAGTCGTCTGACTGATATCCGTTTACCATTGCTCTGGCAATAGCACTCCCTAAATAAGGATCTTCTCCATTACCTTCGGAAACGCGTCCCCAACGTGGATCTCTAGAAATATCTACCATTGGCGAAAACGTCCAGTTAATTCCATCTGCACTCGCTTCAACCGCTGCTACTCGAGCTGTTTTTTCAATCATCTCCATATCCCAAGAACTCGATAAACCTAAAGGAATTGGAAATGTGGTTTTATAACCATGAATAACGTCCATTCCAAAAATTAATGGAATCCCCAGTCTACTTTGCTCTACAGCAATTTTTTGAACTTCATAAATCTTTTCGGCTGTTTTAATATTGAATAAACCTCCAACTTTACCTTCTTTTATGCGTTCTCCAACATCAGAACCTTTAGCAGCACCTGTTGTAATATCGCCAGACGTTGGTAAATTTAACTGACCTAGTTTTTCTTCTATAGTCATCAATTTTAAAATTGAATCGACTTTAGATGCGAATGGATTCTCTTCCGATGTTTTAGAATTTATAGCTGTATCGCTTTTAGAATTACAGCTTACACACGTAATTGCTATAATTAGAATACCTGTTATTTTTACAAAAAATTGTTTTGTCATTATATTATATTTTATTCGATTTAGAGAAAAGCCATGTTAATAATTCTGGTTCTGCAAAAGCAGCATCCCAACTATTATGATTTGCAAAGTCGTATAGTGTAAATCTTGGAGATCCGCCGTTGTTTAGAATTGCGGATACCATGTTTATGGATAAATTTGGGTCTACCACATCGTCTTTTGCGCCATGAAAAACCCATAACGGGATAGACTTAGCATATGCCATAACAGATTCCGGATGTCCACCACCACATACTGGAATAGCTGCAGCAAACAAATCTGGTTTGCGATAGAGAATTTCGAAGGTGCCCATGCCACCCATAGATAACCCCATAACATACACTTGATTGACTTTTACATATGGTTCTTCTACGATATTATCCATTAAATCCATAACCAAAGCCATCGCTTTAGTAGGTGTTTCTTTGTATTTGTAATTGAACGTTATTGGTTGTGTTGATCGATCGGCTTCTAGTTTTGCCCAATAATCATTTTCAGGGCATTGCGGAAAAATGACTATTGCTGGAAAAGTATTTCGTGTACTTTCCTTTAAAAATAAATCACTACCATTTACTAATTGCTTCTTATTATCGTTGCCGCGTTCTCCTGCCCCATGAAGAAATAAAACCACTGGATACGACTTATCTTCAGAAAACCCTTTAGGCAAAAGCATTCTGTATTGTAGCGTGTCTGTATTTACAATATGTGTTTTACTTAAAAATAAATCTTCGGTCTTTTGTAACTGCTGTGCGTTTAATACAAAAGGCATAATCATTACTAAACACAGTGTTAATATATAAGGTTTTAACGTCATATTTATAGCTTTTAAGAGGTGATTAATAAATAAAACCAAGGACATCTAACCCGTTTTTTACATTGCTGTTTTTCATAAATAAGCGCCAAAGTAACCCTGTTCTATAATTCTCTATCATTACTGGAATTGGACCTTGATCGATAGCGAGGTATCTGGGTTTATACCAATTATCTTGGAAGCTAAAAGCATCGTACGGACCGTATTTACCAACTAGACTATCATGATTTTTATAAATGTTTTTTAAAACATTCATACTTTCCTTTGGCGTGTATGGAAAAGACGACAAGGCGGCAGTTGGCGAAATAACACCAACATCGTTTCCTGGCCTATGTCCATTGTAGCCATTTACAGAATAGCTAGAGGTTAATCCCCAAAGACTATCACCGTATCCTTTATAATTAAGCGGATTATCGACTGCATATTTATAATGTATTTTAGCCTGATTCTGCGTTAGCGTCCAGTAATTTGCATATTGATCTGTTAAGTTTCTAGGATCTAAACCTAAGTACGAATAATGCGCCCAAAATAATGGTCCGACCAAATCTGTATCATTATAAAAATAGTTTAAGACCAAATCTTCGTTGTAGTATGTTTTACTAGAAACAATACCTCCATTTTTTGCCCAACCTTTTTCGTAAACTGTCGGACTAATAGGATGTGTAGGCGATGCTGCCGCTAATACGTACATGATTAAACACTCATTATATCCCTGAACAGGCATATTCATATCCCAACCATAGTTTGGGGACCAATGCCAATACAACACTTCTTCGCCTCCTTTAGTATACCAGTCCCATTCTACTGATTTGTATAGTGCATCGATTTTAGACACCAGTTCTTTTTCGGCGTCGGTATCGCCATCAAAATATTCTGAAACGGTTAATAAGCCTTGGATCAGAAAGGCTGTTTCGACCAAATCCCCGCCATTATCTTTTTCGCTAAAAGGAAATACTTTTCCTGTTTCACCATTAATCCAATGTGGCCAAGCCCCATGAAAACGATCGGCTTTGTCTAGGAAATCTACTATTTTAGCAAATCTTACTAATGCCTCTTCTCTAGATATAAATCCGCGCTCAATACCCACTAGAATAGCCATCAATCCAAAACCACTTCCTCCAGTTGTTACGGTGTTTTCTGGAGATTCCAAATAGATATTATCCATGTGTATTCGCTCGCGTGCTAAACCTGAATTAGGTTCTGCTCCTTCCCAGAAATAATTAATAGTTTGCTCTTGAATTCGATTTAAAAGAGCCTCATCTGAAACAACATTCTCTATTACCTCCGTATCCTCTGCTGTTTCTTCTTTTTCCTCTTTTTGGTTGTTACAACCAAATAAAGAAAGTGATAGTATACTTATTAAAACAAATTTACGTGTACATAGTATGTTCATAAATGATATCTTAAAATTTAGTCACACCCAACCAAACAGGTGTGACTAAAACATTTATATTATTCCCACCCTGGATTCTGTACCATTGTAGGAGTTTGTACTAATTGATTATAAGGAATTGGGAATAATTCATGTTTCCCTATTACAAATGTTTTCCCATCGGCAGCCATGACCTCTTTTGCTTGTCCAGTTCTAACAATATCAAACCAACGATCGTGTTCCATAGCTAATTCTAAATGTCTTTCGTTCCAAATTTGCTCGACTGTAGGATTACTAATTGTAGGCAGACCAACTCTAGTTCTTACTAAATTAAGAGGAGTTGCGGCATCCTGACCGATGTATGTTGCGGCTTCGGCTTTAATTAATAGTATTTCGGCATAACGCAATATTCTTATGTTTTTATCGCCATCGTCTGAACCTGCTGAAGCACTAGAATATGCTTTTTCATTATATCTCGGATTTTCAACTTCAAACACTTTACGACCATCCCACAAAGTTTCACCTTCAAAAATGATAGATGCATTCATTCTAACCATATCACCTTCCGCTTCGAAAGCTTTCACAAGTGTTTCGGATGGCGTGTTGTAACCCCAACCCCAACCATCGGCTCCTCTGGCGCCTTGAGTTTGTGAATATTGTTGAACACCATGTTGGATGGCTTCTCCTCTTGCCTGTACTTCAAAAATAGATTCTACACCATTCTCTGTTGAAGCTCTCCATAATTCTTCATAATTTGGATGTAAACCATATTCTCCGGAATTAATGACATTGTTAGCCATATCATATGCTTTTTGCCACTCTTTTTCATACAAGTAAACTTTAGATAAAAGCGCCTGAGCTGCTCCTTTTGTAGCACGTCCTAAATCGGCAGCATTGTATTCACTTTTTAGAGGTAGTGTAGCAATCGCGTCTAATAAATCGGCTTCGATATAAGCATATACATCGGCTACTGGTTGTCTTTCAACTAAATCGACATCTTGCAAAGGCACTGCACCAAAAGATCTTACTAGCCAGAAATAATTTAAAGCTCTTAAAAACTTAGCTTCCCCGACTAATCTGTCTTTATAAGTGGCGTCTGTCAATCCATAATTTTCAGCATAATCTATAGCAATTGATGCTCTATTTATAGATTTATACCAGTTTTGCCACATAGAAAGAATAGAACCTGCACTACTAGTAAAGGTTAGCGCGTCCAACACATCTTTATCGGCTCCAGTATCGGTTGGAGAACTTCCTTTATCGGCATTATCAGATATAATTTCTGTAATTCCTAAATAGGAAAATGCATAATCCCATTCGGTTAACATACCGTAAGCACCATTTACCATTTCTTGAGGCGTTACTGTTTCGGTATCGTCTTGTTCTAATTGATCTTGACTATCTACGTTTAAATAATCTTCACTACAAGACGCTGTAATTAAAAGCAGCCCGATAGAAAATAGAATCTTTATATTTTTAATATTATTTTTCATAATAACTGATTTTTAAAATTTTACAAATCGATGTTTATACCAAATAAGAAGGTTTTAGTATTTGGATATGCAGAAAGCTCTATTCCTGACACACCGCTTGCTCCCGCTGCTCCTGGAGAACCAACTATTTCTGGAGTGAAACCAGAATACTTAGTAAACATAAATGGGTTTTTAGCAGTCGCATAAATTCTAATTCTAGACACTTGATTTATTAGGTCTGGTAAAGTATAACCTATGGTAATGTTGTTAATTCTTAAATAATCTCCATCTTCTAAATAGTAACTTGAGGCATAAGAATCTCTAGCAGCTCCAGGATTTACATTGGTAGACCCTTCGCCCGTCCATCGGTTTGCAAATGTATCGTACGCTATATTTTCACCACCATCTATACTTGTTCCTTTTAATCCGTTATAAATTTTATTCCCTCCAGATCCAAAGGCATCCACTGTTAAATCGAACGCTTTGTAATTAACACCAAGATTAATTCCGAAGTTATAGGTAGGCAGATAAGAATCGAAGTATTTTTTATCACTATCGTCTATAACACCATCGTTGTTCTGATCTTTATAACGTAAATGTCCTGGAGCAGGCGTACCGTAATGCGGATTGCTATCTATCTCTGCTTGGTTTTGCCAAACACCATCGGCTTCCCACATCCACCATGCATAAATAGGTTGTCCTTCTTGTAATCTCTTTGTTATTTGTCCGTTAGACAAACTTCCTCCGGTCTGACCATCATAAGCCGACTTTACATTCTCTACGTTATTATCATTCTTAGAGAATACAAAACCTAGGTTATAGGATAAGTCTTCAGAAATATTGTCTCTCCAATTAAGCTCTATTTCAAAACCTTTGTTAAGCACCTCTGCGCCATGATCGTAATAATTAGATCCTTCTCCAGACGTATAAACCGGAGTAACATTTAAAATCGCATTTTCTGTATTTCTATTGTAGTAGTTAAAGCTACCTGATAATCTAGAGCTATAGGCTTGAAAATCTAAACCAACGTTTGTTTCTTTAGTGATTTCCCAAGAAATTGGATAGATAGAAGCCCCTAAAGCAGCACCATACACTAAATCTTGATTTGCGCCAAACACATAGTTTACATTACTACTTCCTGGAGAGGTTGTATAGGTTGACACATTAAAAGGCACATCTGAATTCCCTAATTTACCCCAACCTACACGTACTTTTAAGAAGTTTAAATTTTCTATATCACTTAAAAACGATTCTTTAGTTAATACCCAACCAGCACTAAACGATGGGAAATTTCCAAAATACTCTGTATTGTTATCATTATTAAATGTGCTTATACCATCTCTTCGAATATTGGCTTGTAGAAAGTATTTTTCGCTAAAGTTATATTGCAATCTTCCATAGTACGATAATTGGTTTATAGGCGTAGAAGAAAATTGTTGAGACGTTTGCTCGTAGTCTTCAGATGCAAAGTTGATATTCCAATATTGCTCTTTTTCAGGCACATCGTATGCAAGCTGATAAGTATTAAATGTATTATTCTTACTTCCTTTAGTAAGACCTGCTACCACATTAATAGTATGCTTTCCTATTATTTTATCGAAGGTTAAATAGTTATCCCAGTTGTATCTATAACTTTCGGACGTAGAATATGACAAATTATTATCTGCATAAGCCGTAGTTGTTGGATTTGCGGCTTTTAAAGCGTTAAAATCTGCTTCATCTTGTCCCGTATTCATAGTTAAATATTGAGACTTGATATCGTTAAAAGATCTTGATTTATAATACGATTTTGTTGCTCCAAAACGAGAGTTCGCTTTTAAAGAACTTGTTAGCTTAACTTCCAAATCGAAAGATCCTTGCAAGTCTGTAACCTCATCTTTCTGATTTTTATAATACACAGTAGCCAAAGGATTTCCTATAGAATTTAAACTGCTGTTACCTTGGTAACCAACAAGTCCGGTATTAGTATTCCAATCGGACTGACCAAAAGCACCATTATCATAATACGTAGGAACTAAAGGCGATTGGCGGTAAGCTTCGTTAAAGGCTTCGAAAGGCTTAGGTGTTTCTTTGGAAAGCGCAGCACTAAAGCTTTGTGTTAATTTTACTTTATTATCGAAAAGATTGAAGGTATTGTTAGATCTTAAGGTGTTTCTAGTTAAATTTTGACCTTGTAAAATACCATCTTCATTATAATTATTTAAGCTAAAGAAATAATTAATATTTTCATTCGCTCCAGAAACAGCAACGTTATTACTGTTAGATAATCCCACTTCTGCTAACTCATTGTACCAGTCTGTATCGTATGCTTGGTTGGTAGATAATAAATCTGTCGATCCTAACGATGTACGCACTTCATTAAAATAAGTAATATACTCTGAAGCATTAGACATTTTTACTTGGTTAAGCATACTCGTTGCTCCGAAATAAGAACTTAACGCAATTTTTGCTTTGCCGCTTTTACCTTTTTTAGTGGTAATAAAAATAACACCGTTAGCAGCATCCATACCGTAAATAGCAGCCGAAGCAGCATCTTTCATAACATCCATAGTTTCAATATCTGAAGGATTTATGTTACTAATACCGCTTACTTGTATACCATCTACAATGTAAAGTGGTGTTGTACCAGATGCAGCAGTTCCTAACCCTCTAATCATAACTACGGGATCACTACCAGGCGCATTGGTATTAATAATATTTACACCAGATAATTTTCCTTGTATAGATTGTGTAGCATTTACAGCAGGTTGCTTTAAGAGTTCCTCAGATTTTATACTTGAAACGGCTCCTGTTAAATCGGAACGTTTTTGTGTACCATAACCTATAACAACAACCTCATTTAGAGATTCTACATCGTCTTCTAATAGAACATTCACCACATTTTGATTACCCACAGTAATGGTAGTCGATTTAAATCCGATGAAACTAAATTCTAATTTATCACCTTTATTTGCGGTAATTGAGTAGTTCCCATCAAAATCGGTGGACACTCCATTACTGGTTCCTTTTACAATAATATTTACTCCTGGTAATGGGACACCATCATTTTTACTTGTTACAACACCACTAATTTCCATTTCTTGTGCAAAAGCAGTAAATGAAAAAAATAGCATTAACAACAGACTAATCTTTGTTTTCATATTAGTATTATTAAAAGTTAAATATTCAGTTTGTTTGTGTGACTAAATTATAACCTCTTGTTAAATAAAGTTAAAATCCGTTTACATTTTAAATACGTCATTACATCCTTAAAATGTTAAAATGCATCAAAAAAACTCGCTTGACGTACCTTATACTTTTTAAAAAAACGTTGTAGTTGAAAACAAATGAAGCAAATGACGTAGTAATGACGTAGTGCTTAATTACGTAATAGATAATAAAATAGGGTGCTTATTTAAAATTTAACAAGTAATCGGTAATAGAAATGTCATTTTCCAAATCTAGCTTCTTTTTTAATCTATATCTATGCGTTTCTACACCTCTAGCAGATATATTCATTAAAGGTGCGATTTCTTTTGAAGACAGATTCATTTTGATGTAGGCACAGATCTTTAAATCCTTTGGTGTAAGCTTAGCATGCTTGGCTTTTAGACGTTCAAAAAATTCGTCGTGAACCTGACTAAAGTTGTTCTCGAAAACTTCCCATTCGTCTTTAAGAACGATTGAATTATCTAACTTTTTTAACAGCTTTTTAAACGAGTAGTGACTATTAAAACCTTCTTTATTAACCGTTAATTCTTTTTTAATTTCTTGAAGGGTTTCATTCTTTTTAACCAATGCCATGGCATTATTGGCTAACTGCTTACTTTTAAGCTTAATTTCTCTTTGTAACGCTTCATTCTTAAGCTCGACAATTTGCTTTTCATTTTCTAACGTCTTTTCGCGTAGTAGTTTTTGTTGTTCTTTCTGATATTTAATCTTAATCAGGCGTTGCTCTTTTTCTATTTTCTTTTTCTGTATGACGTAGAATACGATACCGGTTAAGATGGCAATAAGCACATATAATAAAAAACCAAAGGTATTTCTGTACCATGGTGGAAGTATATCTATTTGTAAATCGAGAGCAGGAGAAACTGTTCCGGAATTACTGCCGGTTCTAAACGATATGGTATAATTTCCATCCTTAAGACTAGAAAACTCAACTTTATTTCCATCGATTTTATACCATAGATTATCGGTGTTAGAAATTTTGTATTCAAAAAAATGATTGACAGATCGTGCTGAAGATAGTTCTATGGTAATATTTTCATTAAAATTAAAGCGCACCTCATCGTTTGTTATCTCGGATAAATTAATGGGCACACCACCAACAGCTACCATTTCTATTTTTGGTTTGTCCAAGGCATAATTAGATGGCGTGGTACTATTTATCATCATAAAACCATTATCTAAATTTAAAGCATACACCGAGTCGTTTATTTTAGATACATTTTCATACCCTACGATATATCTATTCTTCAAAAAATCGTCACTTAAAACAAGTTGTTCATCATCGTTGGTAAACGATTTAAAATTGATAAAACCTTCGTCATTTTTTAAAGCGAAAAGATTCGTATTGTCTTCAGAGATAATATAACTATGCTTTCCTAGTTTTGTATTTAGCAATTTGTAAGGCACAATGGAATCTAAAATTGGCTCATACTTTTGCCAACCTTCACTAGTTTTAAAACTGATATCATTTTTAATATTGTAAACCCTAATATTATAATTTGAGCTTATGCCTTTTTGCTGATAATTTTCTACACTTTGAATCGTTTGATAATCATCGTCGAAACGAATTTTATAAATCCCTTTAGTTTCATGAGCAACCCAAGCGGTATGCGGATTTTCGAATACCAGAAAACGGGAAGGGATCATGGCTTTATCAAAGTGCTTTACCGTCCACTCACCTTCTTGTTTTTCAAATTTCACTAAACCAGAATACGTGCCCTGTATATACGTATTACTCCGTTCTGGAACTTTCTTTATGGTCCATCCTCCGGTAAAACTAGAGATCTTTTTAAAAGTATTATCGTCTACTAAAAAAGTACCTTCGTTATGCCCACAAAACAGCTCGTCTCCTATAATTGTTAAATCCCAAACCTGACCTTGAGATCCCTCTACAAACTCTAGCTTTTGGTTGGTATCTAATCTAAAAAGCCCGGTATTGGTTCCAATATAAATAACACCTTTAAACGAAATAATATCGTAAACGGCGCCTAACTTACCAGAAACATCATTAAAAAAATAGTTTGTACTATTAAGTTCTATATTGGCAATTCCGTTATCTAAACCTAACCAAAGATTATCGGAGCTATCTAAAGATTGCCCTAAAACCGTATTATTGATTAGGCCATTTTCTTTACTAACATGAAACTTTAAATTTCCATAATTATCGGTTAAAAAAACGCCATCCTTTATAGTACCGAAAACCATTTCTCCATTTTTTAGAATAGAAAAATCGTTAAGCTGATGTTGTTTTATTTTTTCATTGATTTGGAAATTGGTCGGGTTTAACTTGTTGTTCTTTAAAAAGTAGCTTCCTTTTAAAGACGTCATCAAGAGTAGTTTATCGTCGTACTTATTTATAGATATAATTTTAGTATCAATAAGTACATCGTTAAAATAAAACGGTTCCAGTGTATTGTCTTTAAGTAAAAATATGCCTTCACTTAAGGTACTGACGTATAAATTGTCTTCTATAACACTAAAGGAAATAATTAAAGAATTAGACTTTAGTTGTACGACACTCTTATAATCGTATATATAAATATTTGAAAACGATCGAAAAATTATTTTGTCTTTGAATTTTACGATTCCCCATATGTCTTCATTAGGAGAAATCTTCTCGAGTATAGTATCACTTAGTGAGTGATATTTTAGCATTCCAAAATCGTCTTTTTGCCAATACCCAAACTCTTCATAAGAACCGGTATAAACAATATCGTCTACAGTCAATACAGAACGCACGGTGGTATTGTTTGGCAATTGATAAAGTTTCCAAAGCAAGGCATCATATTCTAATAAACCACTACTATTAGCAACATATACTTTACCATTTTCCGCTCTTGAAATATCCCAATTTTGGTTAGCTGCTTTATATTCTGCTAAAGTGTAGTTTTTAATGCTGGGAGAAAACTGAGCATGCCCTACCGATAGAATTAAACAATAAAAAAGTATAGTTAAAATTATTGAACGGTTTCTCATTCTGCTATGCTACTTATTTGCTTTAAATTATTAACATTTAACTGTGCTGGGTAATAGCCTTATTCTAGCATACACCTCTATTAAAATAAAGATTAAAGGTAAAAGAAAATTGATAAATAGTGTCAGTCCATGAACTGTTATCACATTCTTCTATCCCATTTTTAACAATACATTTTGTTTTAAATGACTTCACTCTAATCTAAAATAACACTTTAAAAGGAAGACAGCAGTTATAAAGAGAGCGCTAAAATTAGCCTATAAATAGTAATGATTTTATTAAAATGCTAGGCTACCAATTTATCTTTAGTTATCCGATCTACCACCAAAGAAATAGCGCCATCTCCAGTAACATTACACGCCGTACCAAAACTATCCATGGCTATGTATAAAGCAATCATCAATCCGATCATCTCTTCGGTAAATCCTAACATAGATTGTAAGATACCCACAGCTGCCATAATCGCACCTCCTGGCACTCCTGGCGCTGCAACCATAGCGATTCCAAGCATAAAAATAAAACCGGCAAATAATGTAAAGCTAAAAGGCATACCTTCTAAAATCATTAACGCCATAGCACAAGCAGTAATTTTCATAACACTTCCCGAGAGGTGAATTGTCGCGCATAAAGGCACAACAAAACCCGCTATTTTTTCTGAAACCCCATTTTTTAAACACTGCTCTAGAGTTACAGGTATTGTAGCTGCCGAGGACTGCGTACCAAGTGCAGTAAAATAGGCAGGCATCATGGTTATCAATAACTTAAAAGGATTCTTTTTTGAAAGTATACCAGCAATAGTAAACTGTAGTATTAACAGTAATATATGTAAAATAAAAATTACACCAATTATACTTATAAAAACAGAGAGTATAGAAAACACTTTACCGCTAAACGACATGCTAGCGAATATCCCTAATATAAATAAAGGTAAAAGCGGAATAATAACATATTCTATAACCTGCATAATAATGGTCTCGAAGTCTTTTACCACTAATTTTAGAGTAGAATTTTCCTGATAAGACAGCCCTAAACCAATAACAAAAGCTAGAATTAAGGAAGTCATAATATCCATAAGTGGCGGTATTGTTATACTGAAATAGGGCAATAATTCTAATCCTAAATCTACAATTTGAGCCGTTTCATTTACATGCGATTCTAATAAATTTGGAAATATATTGGATGCCGTAAAATAAGTCATGAATCCCGAAAATAATGTGGAGCCATATGCAATTGCCGCGGTTAACAATAATAATTTTCCAGCCCCTTTACCCAAGTCGGAAATAGCAGGCATAATTAATCCCAATATAATTAATGGAATAGAAAAACTTAAAAACTGTCCGAAAAACGCATTAAATGTGGTGAAAATTCGGTTAACAGATTCCGGTAAATAAAGTCCGAAAACAATACCTAGCACCATGGCTAAAAAAACTTTAAATAGTAAATTCGAAAATAAACGTTTCATAATCTAGGATAATTTATAGCAGACCTTAATTTTATAACAGCAGTCAGTTTTAAGTTCGCAAATATACAGGCATTGAACAGAATTCACCTATAAAAATTGGGTTTAGTAGCATTATCCAAAACGTACTATTTTGTTTGAAGTGTATCAATCCAAAAATTTGAGTCTTTTTGCACCGATAGAACTGAGATTTCATTTTATTTAAAAGGCATTTCTGATATTGTTATAAACACTAAAAAAAGTCTGCAGAAAACGTGAGTATTGTGGTCGTGCATTTCATAGCATGTCGACTAAAAGTTGAAGGTAGCATCAGGGTGAAAACGAAAAAATCCTTGCTAATCAAACGATTAACAAGGATTTATGTACTCAAGGTGGGAATCGAACCCACACTTCCGAAGAAATTGGATTTTGAATCCAGCGTATTTACTACTAAATTTCCATAAGCTATATTATAATCAACTGATTAGCATACATTTAATTTTATATAATATCAATTGATATCGTTTAAAATCATAATTTGTTGTACCTATGTTGTACCAAAAATGATTATCTTTATATCCTAATATTTAAGATATGTCATCAAATGCAAAAATAGTACTTCGGAAAAAGCCTAATAAAGAAGGACATTGTCCTCTTTGTATTCGTATCACAAAAAACCGTCGCTCAAATTATCATTATATAGGTCATAATATTGACCCAAATGATTGGGATGTGAAAAATATTAGAGTTAGAAAATCACATCCTTACTCAGATAGGTTAAACGGTTTGCTTAGTACCAAACTGTCTGAGGCAAATAAAATGCTGATTGATTTGCAGTCGAGCAAAAAGGATATATCGGCAAATCAAATAAAAGAGAAACTTTATGCTTCTTCGGAATCAGTTACTTTTTTTGAAGTGGCACAAGACTTTCTTGATGATTTAGAAGCAAACGAAAAGCTGTCTAGGCTTTCAACAGATAAAGCAAGAATTAATCACGTTTTAAAATTTACCACGTCAAAGCAGCTAACCTTTCAAGAAATTGATGAAAATTTTCTAAAGAAATTTAAAACCTACCTCCGTACAAAACACAACCTATCAGAAAGGTCGATAGTAAATAATCTTATTGTGATTAGAACTATCTATAATAGGGCCATAAAATTGGGTATCGTAGATAGAAAACTTTACCCATTCGGTTCGGATAAAATACGAATTAAGTTCCCTGAAACTGAAAAAATAGGTCTTACTCGAAATGAAGTCATAGAGCTAGAGTCAGTTGATAACCTTACCAAGAATGAAACTCACGCTAGAAATCTCTGGCTTTTCAGTTTTTACTTTGCTGGCATCCGTGTAGCTGATATATTAAAAATTCGTTGGAACGACATTTTTGATAATAGACTTCACTATCGAATGAACAAGAATTCAAAACTGTTATCCTTAAAAATTCCAGATAAAGTTTTTCCAATTTTGAAAGATTACATAAATGACAAGCAGAGCGAAGAGGACTTTATATTTCCTGAAATGAAAAAAGCCGATTTAAAAAATGCTAAAGATGTTTATGCTAAAACAAAAACCGCTAATAAGAAATTCAATAAATATTTGGTAACGGTAGCTGATAAAGCCAAAATATCAAAAAAAGTAACTATGCATATTGCTAGACATACATTTGGGAATATATCGGAAGATAAAATCCCAATTAATATGCTCCA
Source organism: Formosa sp. F44 (assembly GCF_056238645.1). The sequence continues at coordinate 178,436 of NZ_JBWDLJ010000003.1, read as the reverse complement.
AAAATTATACAGACATTCATCGATTACCACTACAATAAATTATCAATCTAACTTTATGCATAGAGATGCGGATGACGCATTAGATAGCGTGGTAAATTTTTGAAGGGATAAAAAAATCAATTAGCGGATATTTTGAATATGCTAAACCTATCTGTAACAACAAAATATCTGTTCTTTATCTTTTCCAATTAAAAATTTAGTCTTTCCTAAATAGGAATTAAATTTAAATTGGATCCGCTAATTTTTGATTGAAACATTTTACCAACATTTTATATAGATCAGGATGTTTCTTTTTGAGTAAGTCTGGACGCTCGAAGAAATATTCTGAAGCTACTGCAAAAAATTCAGCTTGATTTGTACCTCCATATTTTCGGATATCAGAATGATTGTCGTTTATGGCTTCCATTTCCTTATGAATTAAATTCAACCAAGGTAATGCATATTGATGTTCTAATAATCGCTCTGGAACTCCATCTGTACTATCATCCAACTTATCAATAAGATGCACAAATTCGTGTATGCCAGTATTACTTTTATCGGTTGTGTTTTTAAAGCCGTAGTACAATGCTTTTTTAGATAAAATCATTTGCTTCTCAAAACGTCCATTCCCAACTATTCCACCAATATTTCTTGAGTTATCCTTACTACTAAATTGCATATCCTCATTAAAATAATCTGGATATAAAAGGATACCGCTTAAATTGGTGTAATGCCATTCTTTGAAGCCAAAAACAGGTATTACTGCACTTGCCGCAATTAAAATCTTGTCCAACTCTTCCAGTTCAAGCTGCACACCATCGATATAGACCTCACTTAAAAACTGCATCATTTTTTGCTAAAAAATTAGCTGCCTATTGTTTGAAAGATTTCTATAAAACAGAACATTGTCCATTAATAATTTGTGCCAATGCTCTGGAAATGGCTTTACACTATGGCGTTTCGCTTTTCTATAAAAATGAACAGCAAAAAGAATAATCACAACAGAAATTAAAATATAGGCCATCTTAAAAAAACGTATTAATCTACAGGTTTGGCCTTGAATCCCACTTTTTGCAAAACCGATTTTACATCTTCTTCGGTTGCACCATCGCTTTCAATGGTTAGGATTTTATCAGGATTAGAGGTATCTACTTCCCAACTTTCTACACCTTCTTGTTTGTCTAAAAAGGGGGTTACTTTTGATACACACCCACCACAATTGATATTTGTTTTAAATTTTAAAGTTTTCATAGTATTGAATTTATTTATTATTAAAGTTTTACTCGTTTAAGTCTTAAACTATTTGCAACAACGGATACACTACTGAATGCCATTGCTGCACCTGCAATCATTGGGTCTAATAAAAAACCGTTTACGGGATACAAAACTCCTGCTGCGATTGGAATACCAATGATGTTGTAAATGAACGCCCAAAATAAGTTTTGACGGATGCCCAACACGGTTCTTTTTGACAGTTCCAATGCTTTTGGGATGGATTGCAAATCTGAGGTTATCAAGGTCATTTTTGCTACATCCATTGCTATATCCGAACCTTTTCCCATTGCAATACTCACATTGGCTTGCGCCAAAGCCTGGGAATCATTAATACCATCGCCAACCATTGCGACTATCTTTCCGTCCGCCTGCAATTTTTCAACAAAAGCTGCCTTGTCCGAAGGCATTACTTCGCCTTGGTAATTTGTTATTCCGACTTGTTTTGCGACAGCAGATGCGGTTTTATTGTTATCTCCAGTAAGCATATAGACTTCGATGCCTCTGTCTTGAAGTGTTTCTATAGCTTTTTTTGAAGTTTCTTTAATCTTGTCAGCAATGGCGAGTATCGCCAGCACTTGTTTTTCATTACCAAAGAATATGACCGTTTTAGCCTGCTCTTCGAGACTTTCTGCTGTTTGCATTAAAGAAGATTCAATTTCAATATTCTTTTCGACCATTAGTTTATGGTTACCCACATAATATTTTGAACCATTCTCTGATTGCGCCTTTACACCTTTTCCTGTAATACTTTCAAAAGAAGCAATTTCAGCTTGTTCAACCTTTTCATCTTTTAAATGGTTGACTACTGCTTCCGCCAAAGGATGTTCCGATTGTGCTTCTATAGCCAAAAGAATTTGCTTGTATTCATTTTGATTTTCAAGGTTATTCTTCCAAATTATATCAGTTACTAAGGGTTTTCCTTCGGTAATTGTACCCGTTTTATCAAGGATAATAGCATTCACTTTATAACCGAGTTCTAAACTTTCGGCATCCTTTATCAAAATATTATTTTCTGCGCCTTTACCAATTCCCACCATAATTGCGGTAGGTGTTGCCAAGCCCAATGCGCAAGGACAAGCGATAACCAACACGGCTACAGAGGTCAACAAGGCTTGTGAAAATGCGTTATCGCCACCAACTGACATCCAGACAATGAATGTAATGATAGAAATGACTAATACGACAGGAACAAATATTCCGGCAATCTTATCGACCAGCTTTTGAACCGGCGCCTTGCTTCCTTGAGCTTCCTGAACCATTTTAATGATTTGTGATAGTAAGGTTTCTCCACCTACTTTTTCGGCAGTAAATTGAAAGCTCCCTTTTTGATTTACCGTGCCTGCAAATACTTTTTCATCTTTTATTTTTTCAACTGGAACAGGTTCTCCCGTAATCATACTTTCATCTACATACGAGCTTCCCTTGGAAACTTCTCCATCTACAGGAATCTTTTCTCCGGGACGTACCAAAATGGTCTGACCCACCTGTACAGATGAAATAGGGATTTCCTTTTCTTCTCCATTCTCAATTATTTTTAGGGTTTTGGGCTGAAGACCCATTAGTTTTTTGATGGCTGAAGACGTATTTGATTTTGCCTTTTCCTCCAATAATTTTCCCAAGGAAATAAAAGTTATAATTACCGTAGCCGCTTCATAATAAACGTGAGGTTCAATACCACGACTCAACCAAAATTCTGGAAAAAAGGTATTGAATACACTAAAGATAAAAGCGATTCCTGTGCTCAAAGCTACCAAGGTATCCATATTTGCTTTACCGTGTTTGGCTTGCTTGAAAGCATTGATGAAAAAGCTACGCCCAAACCAAAAAAGAATTGGAAAAGTTAACACCAAAGAAATCCACTTACCTGGTTCCCATTGCATAAAAAACATTCCTAATACAAAAATGGGAAGGGTAAGTATGGCCGACCAGATAGTACGGTTTTTTATGTCTTGATAATGTTTTTGCTGTAGTTCTTGTTGTACTTCTGAAGGATTCTCCGCATCAATGATAATGTCATAACCCACTTCGCGAAGTGCATTTTGAAGTTGATTAGGACTCAACTCTTTGTCGTATTCGACAAGAACAGAACTATTGGCAAAGTTTACGCTGGCATCAAATACTCCTGCTGTGTGTTTTAATACAGATTCAACACTTGATGCACACGATGCGCAGGTCATTCCTGTAACAGGGAATGATTCTTTTATTCCTTGCTTGTGGTTTTTCTCTTTGGTTTCAAATATGTTGATTGTTTCCATAATCGCATTCTTATTTGTACAGTACAAATTTCAGGATTAAAAGACTTTAATCTGTTATGTTTTAGGCTGAATGATTTGTAGAATTTGCTCATTTACCTTTCGTTTATTCAAAAATATTCAATGGTAATCATTTTGACTGATTACATTATTTTTTTAAACCAGCAAAAAACGAAATTTTGATTTGTATCAAAAGGTGTTTTATGGTCAATTTTAATGCACCTAATTTTTTCGAAATGTGTTTCGAATTGATCGGTCATTGTAGTTTCCGAATATTGTTTTATCTCTAAACCACTACACTTTTTGGGACCATTTTCAGAGAAAGTGCCAATAACTAAATTACCATTCTTATTAAGATGTTTTTGAACCGTTTCAACATAATTTCTTATACTTTGTTCATCGGTTAAAAAATGAAATGCTGCTCTATCGTGCCAAAAATCATAATTTTCAGGTGGTGAAAAATCAGCAGCATCAGCTACTATCCATTTTACTTTCTTTGATTGGTCTTTTAAACGTTGCTTTGCTCTATCTAATGCAGCTCCAGATATATCCAACACTGTAATATCGTTGTATCCTAACTTTAAAAGATTATCTACCAAAAAACTATCGCCACCACCAATATCAATAATTTTAGCAGATTTAGAGATATTAGATTCCTTGAAAAAGGATAAAGATGTTTCTGGCACAACTTCATACCAACTCACTTCGTTCAAAGATTTTGTTTTAAAAACGTTTTCCCAATGTGCTTTTTTTATCATAATGTCTTTTAACTCCAAGTCATTCTTTGTAATCTAACTGCGTTAAAGATAGCTAACAATGCCACACCTACGTCTGCGAAAACGGCTTCCCACATTGTGGCAAGACCACCTGCACCAAGGATAAGTACAATTACTTTCACACCGAATGCCAAGCCAATATTTTGCCATACGATTCTACGGGTTGAACGTCCAATTTTAATAGCTCTTGCAATCTTGCTCGGTTGGTCGTTTTGGATGATGACATCGGCCGTCTCAATGGCAACATCACTACCCAAACCACCCATTGCGATACCTACATCACTTGCTGCCAACACCGGCGCATCGTTGATGCCATCGCCTATGAAAGCTACTTTTATATTGGGTTGTTTTTTGAGCTCTTCGACCTCATTTAGTTTATCCTCTGGTAACAATCCGCCTTTCGCCCAATCAATATTCAATTCTTTTGCAACTTGTTGCGTAATAGAGTCCTTGTCGCCTGATAGCATTATAATCTTGGAAATTCCTGCATCCCGAATTTGTTTTATGGCTTGGTGCGCATCATCCTTTAGTTCATCTGCAATAGTTACATAGCCTGCAAACTTTTCATCTATGGCGACCATAACGATTGATTCTACAATGTCGTTGGTTGCAGATGGAACTTCTATACTATTTGAGGTCATCAACGCTTTGTTTCCTACCAAAACAGTCTTGCCATTGACCGTACCTTTTAAGCCCTTTCCAGCAACTTCAGAAACATTCGTTGCCTCTAAATCTGCGCCCTCTGCTTTATATTCCAAAATTGCCTTTGCAATGGGATGGGTAGATTGTTCTTCCATTGCCATCAGATATTGCATAAATTCCGCTTCCGCGAAATCAGAAGTGTTTACAACTTCCTTAATCTTAAAAACACCTTTGGTCACAGTTCCCGTTTTGTCCATTACCACGGTATTTACTTTGGTCATTGCATCTAAGAAAGATGCACCTTTGAACAGTATGCCATTACGGGATGCCGCACCCAATCCGCCGAAATAACCCAGAGGAATAGAGATAACCAGCGCACAGGGGCAAGAAATCACGAGAAATATTAAAGCTCTGTACAGCCAATCCCGAAATACATAATCGTCCACAAAAAAGTAAGGTAGGAACGTGAGACCGATAGCGAGGAAGACAACAATAGGTGTATAAATCCTTGCGAACTTCCTTATAAATAATTCCGTTTTTGATTTTCTGGCGGTCGCATTCTGTACCATATCAAGAATACGGGCAATAGAACTATCCTTAAATTCTTTTGTGGTCTCGATTTCGATTACACCATCGAGATTGATGCTTCCGGCAAATACGCTATCGCCATTGGCAATGGTATCGGGTTTGCTTTCGCCTGTCAAGGCAGCAGTATTAAAAGAACCCTTTTCAGAAATTAAAATGCCATCAAGCGAAACTTTTTCGCCAACACGTACCTGAATCTTTTCGCCAATCTCAACGGTCTCGGGATTTACTGAAACAAAATCGCCGTCACGATAAACCAAAGCTTCATTTGGTCTTACATCCAGTAAAGCTTTAATGTTTCTTTTGGCACGGTTGACGGCTGCATTTTGAAATAGTTCGCCCACAGCATAAAATAGCATTACGGCTACACCTTCGGGATATTCGCCAATGGCAAAAGCCCCCAAGGTTGCAATTGACATCAGGAAGAATTCAGTAAAGAAATCGCCTTTTAGTATGCTTTTCCATCCTTCCCTAATCACGGGAAATCCAACTGGGATATATGCTACTGTGTACCACAAAATGCGAATCCATCCTTTGAAAAACGGAAAGGCATCAAAGTAATCAATGGCAATTCCAACTATCAGCATCACAAAACTGAAGATAGCTGGCAGATAAGTTCTAAAATTTGAAATTTCTTCTGGGCTACTGTGGTTATGACCATCATCGTGAGAATGCTCGCCCGAGTGTTCTTGGGTATCTAAGTCCCGTAAGTTTACTTTTTTCTTTTTCATCTATTTTTCATAAAATTTAATATCGCTTCAAAATTTACTTTGATAATTTGAGTATTCTTAGAGCACCGCGCATTACAATTGCAAATACAATCCCACCGATTACCAAATCGGGCCATTTACTATCTAAAAAATAAACAAGTACACCTGCAAGTATTACCCCACCGTTGACTATGATATCATTGGACGTAAAAATGACACTTGCTTGCATATGTGCTTCCTTGCTGTCGGTCTTGTTGATTAACCATAATGATATAAGATTTCCTATTAAAGCGAAGATTGAAATAACAATCATCCATTGAAACAATGGGGTTTCACTTTCAGTAAAAAATCTTCGTAAAACCTCTACGAAACCCAAGAGGGCAAGCCCCATTTGAAAATATCCGCTTATTCCGGCAACTTTCTTTTTTCGGGTAATGCCACCACCTATTGCAAAAAGACTCAGCCCATACACAATGGAATCTGCTAACATATCCAATGAGTCTGCAATAAGACCCATTGAGCCGGATATCCAACCCGTAGCCATTTCTACAACAAAAAAACCTAAATTGATACCCAAGACCCACCATAAAATCTTACGTTGCTTTTTTTCATCTTTGCCAACAGGTGGCTCGGCATCTACAGTATCTTTGAAACTATCGCCTAATCCCAACTGTCCGATTGCTTTACTTATTTCATCTACATCATCTGTATGATATACTTCTAACTTTCTATTGGGAATGTCAAAATCAAGGTATTTGACTTGTTCAAAACCATCTAACTTCATACGAATCATCTGCTCTTCCGAGGGACAATCCATCTGACTTATTCTAAAAGTGCTCTTATTCAAAATCTATTAATTTCGTTAGTATATAAGTTATAGTAAAATACTATTGCATTTATCGCATATTCCTGTTAATACAAGGTTTACTTCCTCTGCCAAAAATCCATCGGGCAAATTTATTTGCGGAATTTTATGCTCGGTCAAACACACCGTTTCGTCACAATTGCTGCAATGAAAGTGCAAGTGCAAATCTTGTTCTATTTCACAATTGCAACCTTCTTCACAAAGGGCATATTTTGCAATACCTGTACCATCGTCTATTTGATGCACCACGTTTTTTTCCTCGAAGGTTTTTAAGGAACGGTACAATGTGGTCCTGTCCGCTTTTGCAAAAGCAGACTCAATATCTTTCATAGCGACCGCACTATTTTTTTGTGCCATAAACTTATAGATAAGGATGCGCATCGCTGTTGGGCGCACGTTCTTTTCTTCCAATAGTTTTTCAATTTCACTCATATCTTCGTTCTAATCTGTTATTAGTCATCGTCACCAAGTTCCCCTTTTTTCATCTCTGCTATTAAATAATAGGCATTGTTGTAGGCGTATTTTGTGTTAGGTTCATTTTCATTCAAAAAATCTATAGCCACCCAATCATTATCTTGAGCGCCTTTAGCTATTTCAGTAGGCGTAAATTTCCAATTGTCGCCTTCTTTTTCTGCTGTAAACACATAGTATTTTCCGCCGTCTGCTGCTATGGCACTTTCAGGAATTGCCGTGGTCATAGTATTATCTGTTTGAATGCGCCCTTGGATGTACATTCCCGGTATCAAGTTGCCTTCCTTATTTTCAATTTCGGCGTGAACGTGTATTGCTTTTGGATTCTGCTCAAAAGTCTTTCCTACGGAATAAATTTCCGCCGTAAGTTCTTTTCCAGGAATAGATTGGACGTTAAAGGTAACTTTCTGTCCTTCTTTTACTTTGTAAACATCCTTTTCAAAAACCATTAAATCTGCGTGTACGTGATGGGTGTCCACGATTTCCATTAGGTCTGTTTGAGGTTCTACAAATTGTCCTGTTTTTACTTCCACTTTTTGAACAAAACCTTCTATGGGACTTCGCAGTGCAACCCTTTGATAAATGGTGCCGTTTCTTACACCAGATGCACTAATGCTCAATTGTTTTAGCTGTGCTTCCAATCCGTTCGCCATACTTCGGGACGCCTGATATTCCGCTTCAGCTTTTTGAAAATTTGCACCACTACCCACACCTGCATCGTATAAAGTTTTTTGCCTTTCAAATTCCTTCTTTAAAAACTGGCTATTACTGTACGCATTAAGGTAATCCGTCTGCTTTTGGATAATATTGGGATGTGATAAATAAGCGACCGTTTGGCCTTTGTTGACTTTATCGCCCTCGATAACCTCGATGGAAACCACATTTGCACCTAAAACCGAAGTTATAGTGGCTTCATTCTGTGGTGGCACTTCAAGTTGGCCGTTGGCTTGCACATAACCACCCATATTGCGCTGTGCGAGCGTGTCCACTTTCATTTGCAAGGCATTATATTGTTGTGCTGTAAGCATCACTTCTTCAGCTTCGCTTTCTGAATGTGCTTCTTCTGTTTCGGGATTATCCCCTTTGTTTTCGGCGGTTTCGGATTTGGAATCCCCACAGGCTGTTAGCCCCAAAAGCATTATTGTTAGTCCGATAACCATATAATTAGATACGTTTTTCATTTTTTTATTGCTTAAAATATTGTAGTTCGAATACTGATTTTAGATAATTGTCAAGCGCGTCCAGCGCATCCATTTCGGTGTTTATAGCATCCCGTATAATCTGCGTGAATGCTGCATAGTCCACCGCACCTTCCTTATAGGCAAGCAGCGCACCCTTGCGCTGTTCCTCGGCAAGTGGCAAGGCTTTGTCTCTATAAAATTGCCAAGATGCGTTCCATTTTTGATAGACTTGCACGGCTTGTCGATATTCGGATTGTAATTGGCGCTGGGTAAAGTCTGCATTGGTCTTTGCGATTTCACTATCAACTTTTGCGGCTTTGGCTTGACTACGCTGTGTTCCGGAAAAGATTGGGATGGAAATACCTGCTTGATAGGTGTAAAAGCCGCTATTACCATTTACCTGTTGTAGCCCGCCCTGAAGGTTGAACTTGGGTAACAAGTCAGCACGAGCTGCATCATATTTTGCCTCGGCTTCGACGATGCGCCTATGCGAAAGTCTAAGCTCGGGATGTTTTCCTAAATCCGAATCCAATCCCAAAATAACTACCTCAGTTTCGTCAAGATTTCTGGGAACTGAATAGTACGTATCTGACACCAACCATAGATTTAACTTTTGAAGGGCAATGGCATAGTCGCTTTTGGCCTGTTGCAGTTTATTACTGATTTGCAACGCTTGATTTTTAGCCGATAAATATTCCAATCTGGAAATGGCTTCTACTTCGAAGTTGAGTTGAATAGCCGTTTCAAATTTTGAATAAATGGAATCCAGCTCGCGGTACAGTTCAAATTTCTGTCTTTGTTGGTAAGCCTGCGACCACGCCTTTTTCACTTCCTGTTCTACTTGCAGTCCAGAAAGGTCGAGAGCGGTTTCAGCCAAAGCAATACGTTGTTTTTGCAGACGCTTTTTTGCACCAATACCCAATAGTTCTATATTTTGTTGCCCTACACCAACTAAAGTATAAATGCCCTGACCATCCGCAATTTCTTCGCCACCCGTAAAAACTTGGGTGTTTCCAAAATCATAGGCATTTCCTTTGAGTGCATTCTGTCGTTGAATTTCTAACTGTTTCGTTTTCAATAAAGGATAGTTTTCCTTGGAAATTTCTACTGCTCTTTCCAATGAAATAATTGGTAAAGAATCTTGAGGTTGGACTTGTTGTGCTTTCCCTTCGACTGCGCTCTGGGCAGGCGCGAAACCTTCCTGTGCATTCACTTCGGTAGGCAGGGCGGATGTAAACAGAAGACAAACAACAGCCGTTGTGGTAACAAATTTTGGATTGAATTTCTTCTTCCGTTCCGACCGTTTTTCGACCCATTGGTAAAAGATGGGAAGAATAAATAGCGTCAAAAGTGTTGAAGTTATCAATCCACCTATAACCACAGTTGCCAATGGTCGCTGCACTTCAGCACCTGCCGAAGCTGATATCGCCATTGGAAGAAATCCTAAAATATCGGTAAAGGCCGTTAGCATTATTGGGCGTATCCTACGTTTCGTGCCTTCCACGATACGGTCTTTCAAATTGGTCACGCCTTCTTCCTTCAATTCATTCAGTCCGCTAATCATTACCAATCCGTTTAATACTGCTACACCAAATAGCACAATAAAACCAACCCCTGCGGAAATACTGAAGGGCATATCCCTTAACCAGAGAGCGAACACGCCGCCTATGGTCGCCATTGGGATGGCCAAATAAATCATCAAGGTTTGCGGGAATGATTTTAATGCGAAATATATCAAAATGAAAATCAGCAATAAAGCAATGGGAACCACAGTCTGTAATCGCTCGCTTGCTCTTTCGAGATTTTCAAATGCACCACCATACCGGATAAAATAGCCTGGTGGTAAATCAAGGTTTGCATCCAGTTTATCCTTAATCTCGTTAACCAAGGATTCCACATCGCGTCCGCGAACATTTACACCCACATAGGTTCTTCGGTTGGTATTGTCCCGACTTATCTGCATCGGACCAGGTGTGTATTCAATAGTAGCCAATTCTTGAAGCGGAATCTGTGAGCCATTCGGTAAATTGATATACAGATTCCGAATGTCACTTATATCGGTACGATTCTGCTCGTCAAGCCGAACGACCAAATCAAAACGCTTTTCGCCTTCAAAAATGACACCTGCATATCCGCCCGCAAAAGCGGACTGCACCATTGTATTAAGTTGGTCAATACTTACCCCATACTGAGCCAGTTTGTTGCGATTGTATTTAATGGTCATTTGTGGCAGTCCAGAAGTGGCTTCTGCCCTCATATCGCCTATACCTTCAGTACCTGCAATGATTTTTGTAATCTCATCGGCTTTTGAAGCAAGTATGTCAATATCCTCGCCGTAAATTTTAATGGCAACATCTTCACGGATACCTTCTAATAGTTCATTAAAGCGCATTTCGATGGGTTGGGTAAACTCATAATTGACACCAGGAATTATACTCACGGCATCCTTCATTTTATCAATAAGTTCATCCTTGTTATCTGCGGACACCCATTCGTCTTGAGGTTTTAGAATGACAAAGACATCGGCAAAATCCATCGGCATCGGGTCTGTTGGCACTTCGGCCACACCGATACGACTTACTATCTTATCCACCTCTGGAAATTCGGCTTTTACAATACGCTCTATTTTAGTTGTGGTCTCAATGGTCTCACTTAGTGAGCTTCCGGGTTTAAGTATAGCGTGAAATGCAATATCGCCTTCATCCAGTTGAGGAATGAACTCGCCACCCATTCTTGTAAACATAAAAACGGTAAGGGCAAATATGGCGACGGCAATCCCAACAATCCATTTCCCTTTGTTCAAGGTCTTGATTAAAAGCGGCTCATACTTTCGCTGTACCCAATGTACAAAACGGTCGCCCCAGGATTTTTTTTCTGTCTTGGGTGGTTTTAGGAACAGGGCAGACATCATTGGCACATAGGTCAGGCAAAGAAACATAGCACCTATCATAGCAAATATGAACGTGAGCGCCATTGGGCGAAACATTTTGCCCTCGATTCCTTCCAACGCCAGTATGGGCAAGAATACAATAAGGATTATCAACTGCCCGAAGAAGGCGGCGTTCATCATCTTTTTTGATGCGTTTGCGGCTATATCATCACGCTTTTCTTGGTTTAAAGACTTCTTTTAAGGATATAGCTTCCCATTAGAAATACGCTGGCTTCTACAATAATGACCGCACCATCTACGATAATGCCGAAATCGATGGCACCCAAACTCATAAGGTTTGCCCATACGCCAAAAACATTCATAAGAATAAATGCGAACAATAGGGATAAGGGGATGGTAGAGGCCACAATAAGACCACCACGCCAGTTCCCTAAAAGGAAAACAAGAACAAAAATTACTATGAGTGCACCTTCAAGCAGGTTGTTGCGCACCGTGCCTGTAGTTTCACTTATGAGTTTACTTCTGTCCAATAAAGGCTGAATAACAACACCTTCAGGTAGCGATTTTTGTATTTCGGCCATCCGGTCTTTCACACGGACAATAACCTCGTTTGAGTTTGCCCCTTTGAGCATCATAACGAGACCACCAACAACCTCGCCTTCGCCATCTTGCGTTAATGCCCCATAGCGCACGGCAGAACCAAAACGTACATCAGCAACGTCGCTTACGGTAATTGGTATGCCATTTTCATTTTTGATAACGATTTTTCTAATATCATCAAGGCTTCGTATCAAGCCTTCGCCACGAATGAAGTTGGCCTGATGGTTTTTCTCAATGTAAGCACCACCTGTATTTTTGTTATTGGCTTCTAAAGCTTTAAAAACGTCAGTAATCGTCAACCCGGTTGCCCTTAATTCATTAGGGTCAACAGCGACTTCATACTGCTTTATTTTACCGCCGATGGCGTTAATTTCAACAACGCCCGGTACCATCGCCATTTGCCGTTGCACAATCCAATCTTGCATCGTTCGCAAATCAGACAATGAATATTTATCTTGAAATTCAGGTTTTACTTTTAGGGTATATTGATAAACTTCCCCCAAACCTGTTGAAATTGGCCCCATACTTGGCTGTCCAAAACCTTCGGGAATTTGTTCGCGTACTTCTGTCAGTTTTTCTGAAACAAGTTGACGGGGAAGATAGGTTCCCATATCATCATCAAAAACGACAGTTACCACGGAAAGCCCGAAACGGGAAACCGAGCGGATTTCCTTAACGTTGGGCAGGTTGCTCATAGCCACCTCGACGGGATAGGTTACGAATTGCTCAATATCTTCCGTTCCCAGATTGGGCGATTGCGTGATGACCTGAACCTGATTATTGGTAACATCTGGTACGGCATCAATAGGGACTTGGTTCATACTGTAAATGCCAGCACCGATTAACGCTAATGTGAGCAGTCCAATAATGAATTTGTTATTGATTGAAAAATCAATGATTCTGTTAATCATAGAAAGTAAGGGTGTTAATTCAATTTAAAATGTTGTTGAGCACATTGCAAAAAATGCAATGCGTTAAATTGACGAATCTAATAGATGGACACGTCAAAACAGGATATAGTTATCCTACTAAAACTGAATTATACTTGAGGGGGCTGTAATAGAGAATGGGGAATATCTTTGCCAAGGTTGTCGAAGTGGGCAAAGCTTTCTTGTAAAATTGCAAGATGTATCGGTTCAAACGGTACAATACCAAAGTCTATACTATGACAATGACAACAATGACATTCACAAAAGGGCGAGCATAGTTCACAGTCTTAGCTGTGGTCGCCATCAATATCTATTACCGTAACAACTTGGGAATCATCCGCACTACTTACGGTATCACTACAAGGCACCACATTGAGCGCCAAGAAGTAAAATGATAATATGATTGCAATAAATTTCACGGTACAAAGATAACAGAATTTTTCTGCAACTGTGTTGCAAAAACAGTAAGGTGTTAGCAACAACTCTTATTCTCTTGAATTGGTGGGCAAGGAACTGTTCCGTATGAACAATAAACACAACAATCTCCTTCGTTCGGTTTTAGAATCATTTTACAATTCTCGCACTCGTAAAAGAATTGACAAGCGTTTGTTGGCATATCTTCTTCTTTTTTATGTCCGCAGTTTGGACAAGTAATTTCTGATTTTAATTGGACTTCCATTAGTTATCTTTTTTCTCGGTTACTTTATAACCTGTTGAGTTAATTGCTTTCTTAATTTCCGTTTCATCGGTTTTGGTTTTGTCAAATTCAATAATTGCGTTGCTATTTTCGTATGACGCTTTTGAGTTTACAATTCCGTTTAGTTTATTTACTTCGTGGTTTACGTGTTCTTCACAACTTGCACAAGTCATTCCACTGATTTTAAATTCAGTTGTCTTAATGTCTGATTTGTCAACTACGATTATTTGCTTTTCTGTGTTTGGGTAAAAAACTCCTGAATAGTATGGAAAAGCCAACATTATAATTGCGAATACGGTTATAGTTCCCAAAAAGATTTTTGACTGTATAAATTTTGGTTTCTCATCCGTATCACATTCACAGTCGATTTCCTTTTGTGGTTTTAGTTTTTGATACCAAGCAAAAGCAAGAACTATAACTGTCAGTCCAATTAGATAAGGTCTAAAAGGTTCTATCCAAGAAAATGTTGAAGCAATTCCGCTTGTTCCAGCAATCAGAGCTAAAACAGGTGTAATACAGCATAATGAAGCTGTAATGGCAGTTAACAAACCTACACTGATTAATCTGTTTTCACTTTTCATATCGTTTTTAAAATTTTATACCTCAAAATAAACAGCTATTCCAATTTTAATACCAGCTGAGCAAACTGTACTTCAATAGTCTTATCTATGCCTTCTATTAGGGAATCCAAACCTGTATCTGACACTAAAACCTGCCCCCTTGCGCTTATCAGGCATGACATCGCTATTCCATGCTCAATATGTGTAATGGTAGCTTTAAATTGTGACTTATAAAACTCCCCTTGGTATGTAACGGTTACTAGCCAATTGAAGTTAATTGGGTCGTGCCGTTTTGATAAAAAATCGTACGAAGGAATAGTGCCAGTGAACCGAAGCATCAAAGGGTCTTCCTGCTCTTGTAAAATGGTATTGATTTTAGAAACATCCGTTGATAAGGTTTTCAGGTCAAGGACACCATTAACTATTTTGGAATCATAATCAAGATATAGGGCCAATTTATGACTTTCTGCCTTGATGGGTTTATTGTTTACTAAAGTCATCATCTTAATATGACCTTCTTCCGTTTTAAAAGTTTTTTGGGCTGTAACCTCACAAAATGTTATTAAAACTATAATTAAAGTAAATAGTTTTGTTTTCATACTGTTTGTTTAATTTGAATATTTTTTACACTTAAAACTTTTAAAATTGGCACCAATAATTCCAAAAAGCATCTATTAGAATGAATCTACTTTTCCTTAATAAATTCTTAAATCTCATCTAAATGTTTTCTGTTTTTATTTGTGCTTTTTTTGAATTTAGAAGGCGTCATTCCTGTAGTTTTTTTAAATTGATTACTTAAATAGGCGACGCTACTATAGTTCAATTTAAAGGCGATTTCACTCAACGTAAGTTCGTTATAAACTAACAATTCCTTGATGCGTTCAATCTTTTGGTTGATGATATACTGCTCGAACGTAATACTTTCAACCGATGAGAAAAGGGAACTTAAATATTTATAATCAAGATGTAATTTTTCACTTATATAGTCCCCCCATTTTATATCTAATTCATCAGTTGAATGATGGATTTTATCTACAACCAAAGTTTTCATTTGTTCAATAAATTGACTTTTACGGTCGTCAATCAAACTAAAACCTGAACTTTGAAGTGCTTTTGAAAAAGTATTTTTAGTTTCCGTACTTAAGGATGATGTTAATTCAACCTCTCCTAATTTAATTAAGCCATATGAAATCTCTAGCTCTTCTAAAATATTTGATACTGCCGAGATACATCTTGGACAAACCATATTCTTTATGTGGATAGTCTCACTCATATTCTATTTGCTTTAAAACAATGTCATCCCTGCTTTTGAAAGGGAGTAATAATAGGCCATAACGGTTGCCAATATAACAATGATTATTATTGCCAATACTCCAACAATTTTATCTTTTTTCGAGATATTACTTTTCTGTTGATGCCTGCTTTTTTTATTCTTTCTTCTACTTCTTCTACTTTCACTCATAATAAAAAGATAAATCTTAGTTATTAGTGAAAAAACAAATTCATTATCAATCTAACTAGTATGACCTTTTACCTTAGCCTCCTTTATCAATTTTTGTCTTCCAACCGTTTAATCATTGCTTTCATTTCTTCGATTTCTTTCTTTTGTGCCTTGATAATATCCTCTGCCAATTTTTTCACCTCTGGGTCTTTAATATCCGCTCGCTCACTTGTTAAAATGGCTATAGAGTGGTGAGGAATCATAGCTTTCATCCAGAGTACATCACCAATAATTGGGGCTTGTACTCTCACAAGACCTAACGCACTTCCGAAAAGAATAACACTTCCCAAGACAATAGCTATATTCTTCTTTTTGTTTTGGTACATATTACGCATAGCCACAAACATTATTATAGCCATTGCAGCGATACCCAAGCAACTCATATAAAATCGTGTAAGACTGAAATAAACGTGATCTATCTCGTATGAGTTTAGGTACATTGTAATGTACATTGCTATAAAAGATGCAGCTAGCATCCCTAGAAATTTTGTGTATTGATTCTTTTTTTTGTGTTGATTTGAATTTTCCATGATTTTTGATTTTAGTGTTTATTATTTACGTTTATTTTTATTCAATTTTCTAATGGTTGGTGATGATGTATACCAAAGTAAAAAGCCACTCAATACTGTGATTAATCCTAATAATGAAAATGCCCTCAAAACAATGGTGTTAAAATTATCTCTTCCTTTATAGTCCATGGTATGTGTCATCCATAAAAAGTCGAACCAACGCCAACTGCGGTGTCTTACGGTTTGGAATTTTCCATCATTCACAGAAACATAGGCTTTAAGTGCTTCATCATTATCATAAGACATCACATAAGCTGGTAATAATCTCTCACGATATTCATGTTTTTTATCAACTTCATTAATTAATTTAACATCAATGACCTTTAGGGATTTGTCCATAAATTGATTGGCAACATATAATGCTTCACGTTCTGTAATCCCTTTTTTTAATGCTCCGTTTGATGCATTGTAGAGTTGATTTTGATTTATCCAATAATATGGCATATTATCTATATCTCTTATTTCAATAGTCCTGATTGCTTTTGGTGCATCTAATTTAGAGGGACTGATAAGATTGTGGAATCCTTTAGGTTGGTAATGTGAATTTCTAAAATGGTCTCCATGAATATCATCAATATCCGTCCAACTAAAATACAAGCCACTAATGGTCCACATTAAAAATTGAACACCAATGAAAAGTCCTAAATAACGGTGAACCTTCCTGATTTTAAGTGATGTATTCCTGTTTACCATTTTTAATTATTTTTTAGTATTGGTTTTAGAAACTTTATTTATCAACATGTATTCGATTAATATTTGCAATACCAAAGACCAGAACGAAAAAGCTTAAAAAGACTTCCATCATGACCATTATTTTTCCTGAAACAGAGATGGGTACGATATCTCCAAAACCAACTGAAGAAAACGTGATTAAACTGAAATATAAAAACTCGAAAAATTGTCTAAAAAATGAACTATTTCCTGTGAGTGATGTTTTAAAACTACCACTATCCATTATATAAAGGGCTTGATAATCGAATGAGAATGACAGCACGATTAAGAGAACCAAAACTCCAAAGAGCGTTAACACGTGACTAAGTTTGTGGCTTTCTCCAATTATTTTACTCAACTGAATAAAGGTAAGTCTTACTATGAAAAATGTTTTTATCGATGCCAATACCACTATGGCATAAGATAAGAATGGATGGGCAACAACGAGTAATGGTGATAAGACGTAAATAAACGATATAACAACAACTAAAGTGGTCGTTAATAAAAGCTTCTTAAATAGTTGTTTATAGAAGCTATCCCATTTAGCTATATTCCTAATTTTTTGCATACCTAATATGATTACTTTTTACCAAATAGCTGAAGAAGCAAGGCTCCCATTACTATAAAAGCTATAACTGAGTACAATAAATAGTTGAGCCACTTTCTTATACTAGATTGTTTTGGCTTTTTATTACAACTGCTTTTACAACATTCTTTCATCTATATCCCATATTAAAATTTACTGTTTTACCTTAAACGCCTGAAACCGTTTAAAATAATACCTGAAAATGAGAGTTAAACGGTATTCCATCAATCAAAAAAAATAAGCCTACCTCTCAAATTCAAGTATCTTTTACTAAAATTCTCTTTTTCAAAGTTTTTTTGCCTGACACTGGAAGAGAGATATTATTAAATTATTCTCAGGGATTAATCTCTCTCCCTTGTGCAGACTACTAATAATAAAATCAATTTCTCTTTTTCAAATAATTTATTGTGCCTAATCAGGGAAGGATTTAGCACTAACCATCAACTTCTAATCCTTCCCAAACTAGGACTTTTCTAACACCATAAAAGGGATTTTTTTAACTAATAACCAATCAATAATGAAAAGTTTGTTTCCTTTTTATGCATTAGATATCTCTTTACTTTATACCAAAGGATGCAAACTAATTGTTAATCTCCTTTTGTACCTTACCACATTTCAGCATTTTACTACCGTAATATGGGTTTCTAACTTCATTACTTGTACTTAACCAAGCACTACCTTTATCGTACATTGGACAAAACTGCTGATACAACGTGTTTTTTGTGCCTGTAATAGCCACCATATCTGTAATATCCTTGCTCAAAGTCTTAAAATGCTCACGCTGATGTTCCAATTCACTTTTTGCGATATGTTCGGCGTGTTCTGTAGCATCTTCTATGATATCAGCCAGTTCTTTTTGTTCCTCTTTGTTATAAACAGTCATATCAAATGCTTTAAGGGATGTTATTAATTTAGTTCCGGCTTGGGCTCCTTTTTTAGTGTCGTCTCCCACCAAAGCATCTTTCAGCATAAAATAATCAGTAAGAACTGCTTCTGCTTTAGCATCTTGCATGTTGTCCATTTTCATATTTCCATGATTCATTTTCATTTTACTATGGTCGTGATTCATTTTTTCCTTTTCCTGTGCATTGGTAAAAGAAACTACTAACAATAGCATTGCTGCTATACTCATTTTTAAATTTTTCATCTTTTTTTCTTTAATTTATTTTTAATCCATTTTTTCTTTTTCAAGTAATATATCCACACCTAACTCATGCTTATCATCAACCTTAAAAAAGAATTTACTTGGTCGTTCTATATTATATTTTGTAATCATTAAGTCCCAAGATGAAGTCAAACGAATGGCTTTACCTTCAGGGGTTAGTTCAATATCTATAATAACCTCGCGTGTTGTTCCTGCAAGGGTAAAATTGCCCTTAACCTGTAGTACTTGCTTGGTTTCTAAAGCAGAATCATAAGTTTCAATAAGTTTACCTTTAAAAGTTACATTTGGGTTCTCATTTACCTTTAGCAACTCATACATATGCCCATCCCTTTTGTCTATTCCTGTTTTAATTGATTTTACAGAAAGACTAAACTCCAATAGCCCTATTTCAAAATTGACTTTACCCTTTAACTCATTTGATTCGCCTGTATAAGAATTCAAGGGCATTTTAGCCTTGAAAAAAGCTTTCCCATCTTCAACAACATACTCTTGTGCTAATAAAGTATAGTTGCTAAAAAGGCATACACTTAATATCAAAACAAACATTGTGATTCTCATTCTTTGTCTCATTTTATTCCCTTTTATGCATTCCTGTAGATAAATCATAATTCTCATCTAACAATGGCGTTATTTCAAAATAAAAGGCTGTGGGTGCTTTATAATCTCCATACGTACGAATGCCTTGCATGTCGCACTGCATATTATAGAGCCTTATTTTTCCATCGTGCTCTGCTACGGTATAAAATCCATTAGAAAACCATTTTAAAGTTGTTGTTAGCTCTGGATTTAGGTTTTCTAATAAATGGTCATTTATAGGAAATTCTGAAAAGGTTATAGGGTTTTGCCCTATAGTATTGTATTTACCTATAAAGAGACTCTCTTGTGATTTTGCTACACCATACCAATTAATACTACCTATACCAACAGGAACCGTTAACAATTCATTATAAACAATACCAGCTTCTTTTAAATTAGCAGCAAAGCTATTTTTAGTAAAACCTTTTATTCCTAAAGTGAGTATTAAATAAAACGTACTTATGGCAAGTCCCGTTAACGTTGGTTTTATTCTAGTTTTTTTATGGCGATATATAGTTAAGCTTAAAACCAATCCTATTAATAGAGGGATTGTATAAACTGGGTCGACAATATTAATAGCATTAAAACTTACTCGATAATTAGAAAAAGGCAGGAACAACTGCGTACCGTAGGATGTAAAAGCATCTAATAGCATATGTGTAAATAAGGCCAGCCATGTAAATAGCCACAACCTTGAATAGGCTATTAATTTTGTCCACTTAATTTTTGATAAAATAAATGAAATTATAAATGCACCTACAAAACTAAACACAATAGAATGGCTAAATCCTCTATGAACACTTATTCTCTCTACTGATGAGTATAAAGGTAACAAAACTACATCAAGGTCAGGAATGGTAGCTATAATTGCGCCAATAACAGCTCCTTTGCTCCCAATCTTACGACCAAGTGCTGCCTCTCCTATAGCTGCACCTAATAATGCTTGTGTTATACTATCCATTTTATTCTATACTATCCCTTAGGCGCTCAAGCCATTGGGTAATTTCTTTTTTATCGTTTTCTGAAAACTTTGCATCTTTATGCATTAAAGTATATGAAGTCAACGGCATTTCATCATCTCTAATCTGACTAATAATTGATTTTAATTTGCTCTTTTTTCTTCTGTCTGAATAGTCTGCCCATTCGTTAAAGTTGAGCTCCTCTTTTGCTTTCTTTATATGACCTTCTAAAAACCAAGCAACGGGCTGCACTTTATTATACCAAGGATATTCCGTATTGTTACTGTGGCAGTCATAACAGCTTACTTGTAATTTTTTATTGATGTTTTTTGGTACTGTATTGACCAATATAAAATCGGTTTCAGGCACAAGGTCACTTTGATTACGTACCGTGGGAACAAACTGAATCCCCACGAACGCTACCAGTAAAACCAATGCTATGATTTTAACACTTTTCATTTAATTAATTTGCTTTTTCACATTCCCACAGGTTAGCATGTCACTACCGTAAAAGGGATTTTTAATAGCTTTGGTTTCGCTCAACCATGTTACTTTTTTCATTGGGCAATAATCTTGATACAAGGTTTTATTTGTTCCTAACAACGTTATTAAATCAGAAATATCCGTACTCAATGTTTCAAAATGCTCTCTTTGATGGTCAATAGGGTTTTCTATAATATGTTCTGCTTGTTCCTTGGCACTCTCGGCAATTTCCATATACTCATTGTGCGTTTCGCCTGTTAATTTGGTCATATCAAATTTTGAAAATGCATTCAATAGAGCTTTTGCTCCTTTAGCGGCATCATCTTTATCATCTATTACCAGTGCATTTTTAATTTGGATATATGCGTCAATAATAGGTGTGGTTGCCGCATTTTTTTGAGTATTTGCTTCAATGTGTCTCATATTGACCTTAGAAGAAGTTTTGTCTCCACCATGATGTCCACTACTGTTATTGTGGACAGTTTCTACATCATGATGGCCGTCACTATTATCGTGACTGGCTTCCATTTGAGGTCCATCTTCATTATTATGTTCTTTTTTTGCATCTTTACATGATGCTACAGTTAGGATTGCAAATGCTATTGCTAAAATTCCCATTAATAATTTTAATTTTCTCATTTCTATTTGTTTTAGTGTTAATTTTGTTTATAATTTTTCTATTACATTTTCCAGCATTGCAGTTATTTCATTAGCAACATCATTCAATTCTTCATTTTCCACAGCCTGCATCGATGCCATTGGGTTGACCGCAGCAACTTCAATAATACCGTTATCAACTTCCTGTACTATAACATTGCAGGGTAACATTGTTCCAATTTTATCTTCTGCTTGTAATGCTTTATATGCGTAAGGCGGATTACAAGCACCCAATATCCTGTACTTTTTAAAGTCTACATCCAGTTTTTTCTTTAAGGTTGCTGATATATCAATATCTGTAAGTATTCCAAAACCTTCTTCTTTTAATCTTTTTGTAACTTTATCAATAACTTCTTCAAAAGTGCCGTTGATTGTTTTATTAAAATAATACTTCATTTTTTTATTTTTTTGAGTTAAAAGCTTGTTTTCTTTCTTCATATTCTTCTTTGGATATTTCACCATTTACAAACCGTCTATCCAAAATTTCTTCTGGACTTTCTCTTTTGAGTATTTTGCTTCCATTTTTGCCCGCGTATAGGATAATCCCCAAGACAATTATCCCTAATACAATAATCCATGTGTACATCATAATTATCTCTTTTTAATTATTAAAATCGAACTAAAAGTCCGCCTCCCCAGCCATATCTATTATTATAATTTCCTTGTATTGAAAAATTTCTAGAAAGAATATATGAGGCTCCAATGAGCCATTGGGTTTCACTTTCATAAGATTTGTTGTTATCCAAATCATTTACCCATCCAAAATCTGCTCGGTATTCGTATTCTCCCTCCAAGAAAATTCTTGGAAAAATCAATAACTCTCTGTCCAACCGTATTCTTGGGCGTAATTGGTGGTCCAAACTCACATCTACATTAAATCTGTAAGGCATAAAGTATTTAACCCCTACCAGTCCAACAGTATTGAATTCATCATAAGAATTAGGAATTTCAGTTTCTGTATTTACTCCTACATAAACACGTACCCAATCATTTATGTATCTGTTATAATTAAATTCAGCTTCAAGGTTTTGGTCATAATCTAACTCTGCCCTCAAACCAAATTCGTTACGGATATTACTTGACGTTAGAAAAAGTTCTGAAAAATTAGAACCTAGTCGTGCTGATCCCCACGAATAATAGTGGTCCGTTTCGTCCACAAGTTTTTGAACTGGGAAATCTGCCATTCTTATATCCCTTGGGGTATCGTAACTGAATACTCTAGCCATACCGCCCATCATATGATACAATACGTGGCAATGAAAAAACCAATCGCCATACTCTTCGTTATAAAATTCAATAATAACTTTCTGCATTGGTGGTACGTTTACGGTATGCTTTAATGGTGAGCGTTCTCCTTTTTCATTGATGACCCTGAAGTAATGACCGTGCAAGTGCATTGGATGGTGCATCATAGTCAGGTTATTTAATGTAATTCTGGTTACCTCGCCTCCTTTTATATTTATCTTATCGGTTTCTGATAATGGCACCCCATTCATACTCCATACATAGCGATTCATATTACCTGTTAGGTTAAGCAACACTTCATTTACTGGTAAATCTGCCTTAAATTCAGTTTTTTCTTTTGCCTTTAAAAAATCGTAGTTGAAGTAGGTTTTCCGTTCATCGTAGTCAAATGAAGTAGTATCCTTTTGCATCATTGGCATATTGTGTATATGACCTTCCATTTTACCTGATGCCTCGTTATGACTCATTGACATCGAGTCCTTTTTCATTCCCATTGTATCATCCATCTTCATATTCATTTTGTCATCTTTCATTGACATCTTATCGTGCATCCCCATTTTCATCTCGCCGTCCTTCATATTCATCTTCATTCCGTACTTCTGCATTAAAACTTCGGGTGTATTCTTCTTCTTGTTTCCCACCATTGCAGGTGCTCCCATTTTCATATCCATTTTAGCCATTTGCTTCATCATCGCCACCTTATCAGGTCTATCAATTCTTTTGGCTGGATAAAGAGTGCCATTACCTAATTGTATAGAGGTATGACCTGAACCATCTTGAGCGGTTGCGGTAATTTCTAGGGTTCCTTCGGGAATAGTTACAATTACATCATACGTTTCGGCTATACCAAAGAGAAATCTGCTTTTAGAAACGGGTTGCACGTCAACACCATCACTAGAAACCAACATTGGGTTACCTCCGCCAAAGTCCATCCAATAATAGGTAGAAGCCGATGCGTTAATGAAGCGAAGCCTTACTTTTTCGCCAGCCGTAAATTCTGGATACTCTGCCAGTTTTTTACCGTTGGACAAAAATGCGGGGTAATAAATGTCTGCAATATCAGCTCCCTCCATACGGTCTCTCCAAAATTTAAGTTGAGCACCAAAAGCACCTTCTGAAATGACTCTACTTAATGGCACTGCTGTACCTTTTTTAACTTGATACCACTCGTTACCTCTTTTAAGATTTTGTAATACATTCATTGGTCTTTCGTTGGTCCAATCTGATAAGACCACGACTAAATCTTTATCATATTCCAAGGTTTTCTCTTTTGGATGAATCACTATGGAACCATAAACTCCCTTTTGCTCCTGTAGCATTGTATGGGAATGGTACCAATATGTTCCCGATTGGTTGATTGGGATTCTGTATTGGAAGGTTGTTCCTGGCTCAATCGGTGGGGTAGTTAAATATGGAACCCCGTCGTAAAAATTGGGAAGTATCAATCCGTGCCAATGCACTGAAGTTTCTTCATCCATTTTATTGGTTACGTTGATTATAGCAAGGTCTCCTTCATTAAATTCCAAAACAGGCCCAGGGATACCTCCATTGATGGTCATTGCATTGGCAGTAACACCACCAAGCGTCATTTTATTTTCTTCAATGGTAAGGTTATACTCCTTAACAGGTCGCCCATCTTCTTTTCTATCTTGTCCATTTGTTCCTACTTGTGCGATGCTCATAGATGTTATGAGAGACACAAATAGCATTGTCATCATCCTATTCATAATTCGTGTTTTTTATTTCTAATTAATCATGTTTGAACGCTAACTTATGATGTTTCAGCTTCATACTTTAACTGTTTCAGTTCTTATTTTAACTTATTAGATAGTTTATTAAAACAGATTCCAGATAGTACCCTCTGGTTGATTCAATTAAATTAATTTGAAATTTAAGTTGCAACTCTTGTATATCGAGTACATCATTAAAATCAATAGTTCCAGTTTCGTAATTCTTAATTAGAATTCCTTCAGCTCTTATATTGGGATTTATATGCTGACATGCTCATTTCTGTTTCATTTTTAAACTGACTACTTAAATGGTTGATATGGCTATAATCCAGCAGTTGTCCTATTTCGGTAAAATTGTATTCTTGTATTTGGATAAGCTCTTTTACCTTTTCAATTTTCAATTTTATAAAGTACTTTTCTACGGTAACCTGTTCTGTATATGAAAAAACCTTACTTATTTTGGAATAATACTGGCACATTTTATTTTCTAAATAAACCGATAGGTTTTCATAGAGTTGTAATGGTAGATGCTGTAGCAGTTTTATAAGTTCAATTTTTACTTGTTCAACCAAAAGCTGTTCTGGCGCATCAATTAATAAAAACCCGTTTTCCTTTAGGATATGATCCAACTTATTCTTGTCCATTGCATCTTTAAGATCAAGTTTAATTCTGCCCAACTCAATTTCTATAACCTTTGCCCCAGCCTGACTTAATTCATCTTTCAACACTTTGATGCATCGGTTGCAAACCATATTTTTTACAAAAATCTCTCTTATCATAATTAGTTGCTAAAGTTATTGACAATGGCGAACTGAACGTAATTCTGATTTATAGGTTCTAGTTGCTCAATCCTGAACTTAAAATCACAATTCTTGAATATAAAAAGTGGTATTATAAACGATTCATCCAAAAAACACTTTAATTTGATTTATTATATTTTAAATAATTTTCTTTAGATTCAAAGTAAGCTACATCTCCTTCTTTTTTTACCAAAACAATGTATGCCTCTGTTTTATCAACAGACTTACCACTAAAGGGATCTATTGCTGTTCTAGCAGTTTCATTGTTGTTCAATGTACCCACACACATTTGGCAGCAACCATAGTAGGTTTTACCATTAACAGGAACAGGCATTTGAGGCTTACCCATATACGCATTGTTCACCATACAGACCAATTTATTTGGTACCTGAGAGCCTACTTGGTAATCCTCTTGTGTTGTTTCTGTTTTAACTTCAACTTTATTTTTATCTATGGTTTCAGCAACTTCTACTTTCTTGGTTTCATTTTTGCAACCAATCAAAGTAATGATTGAAAGTGCTATAATAATGCCTTGTTTTATCATGACTTTATATTTATTATGCCTTACGGCTACTATTATTATGTTCTCCTGTTTTAATTCTTACGCTATAGTCTATATTACTAACATAGATGAGTCCATCACCGTTTTTGCCCGTTTGGGCATGCTTTGTTAAAATATCTATAACTTTATCTACTTTTTCCTTTTCTATAACCATTTCTATTTTAACCACTTTATGGTGTAAAAACGGAAAATCTAAACTTGGAAATTCTGTCTCTGGATCTATATAATCATCAACTCCTTCACCTTCAAAAACTGTAAAACAACAGAACTGATTTTCTTTTAAGTGCTTTGCAACTTCATTGAGTTTTTCTTTTCGTATAAATGCTTTAATTTCTTTCATGTCTTTATTTTTTTTGATTAATAAGCTGGCTTAAAAATGTCATAAAAGGCATTTATAAACCAGCTTCTGCTATCAATCACATAGACTTAAATGTTTCTTTTAAACTTCCACAACTGGCCATAGCTTTATCCATATAAGGGTTTGCAATTTTGTTGGAATTTGAAAACCAGTACGAACCTCCATCGTTTGCCATGGGACAAAAATTCTTGTAAATTTCACCTTCGGTTACATTGTCTTTTAATAAAGGCTCAAATGCTGTTGTAAGTTTTGAAAATATGACACGTTGGTCCATAATATTGGACTTTGATGCCATGTCTTCGGCCACCTTTTGCGCATCAGTTGCTTTACCGTATTTCTTTAAAATTCCAACAAGCATTTTAGATGCTTTTTGTACCTTTTCAGCATTGGCTTCAATTAAAGCGTTGTTTATCATGGTGTAATGCATATATGCCTTGGTAAGGTTTTTATCGTTTAACTTTACCATAGATTTATCATGATTCATCATATTATGATCGTCCTGTTTCATGTTCATTTTGCTATGATCGTGCTGTGCACTGATAACATTAGTTACACTCATTATTAAAGCAATTATTACTACTGATTTTAAATTTTTCATTTGTTTTTGTTTATAAAGTTTTTTTATTATTTTACAATGACTGTTTTCGTGTCTCCACAAGTAAGCATTTTAGCACCTAAATACGGGTTCTTAATAGGCTCATTAAGGCTTAGCCAGTAAGCACCTTTATTGTTGTCGGCCATTGGGCAAAATTGTTCGTACACTTTTTGGTTTACTCCAAATAGTTTAACACCTTTAGATAAATGTGCCGATAAGTGCTTAAAATGGCTGCGCTGTTTTTCTATATCCGAAATTTTTGAAATAGAAGTTGCAGACTCTGTAATTTCTTTGGATATCGTCATCCAATGGTTATGTGCGTTATGGTCGGACAATTGTTTCATGTCCACCTTTTTCATGGCACTCAATAACGTTTTGGCTGAAGCGCTAGCGGTACTGTTATCACCTTTTACAAAGGCATCCTTTAATTTAACATAGGCGTTAAACACTTGTTCCAACTGGTTTTTAAATCCGTCCGTTGTTGTAATGCGCTGGTTCATATCTGTATGATCGGTCTCCTTTTCCATTTTGCTATGGTCTGGGCTTGTTTCTCCTTCCATTTTTGAATCACTCATGTCCATTTTAGAATGATCAACGCCATCATTTTTAGCGTCGCCGTCCATACCCATTCCTCCGTGATTATGACCCACATTCACCTTTCCGCCGTCTGGGTTCATCATACTTTTTTGCCCCAATAGTTGTGCAGAAGCATCAATTCTGAACACACCATTTGTGGCAACAACTTCACCTTCTTCCAAGCCGTCAGCAACACTATAAAACTGGCCCATATCCTGCCCCAGTTCTATTTCCCTATATACGAACGAAATGGTTTTTTCGTGTGGTACTTTTACGTAAACCACAGCACGTTTTCCGGTCCAAAGTACTGCTGATTTTGGTATAACAATGGTATTTTCCATGCCTTTCATTTTTGCTTTAATAATACCACTGGCATACATTTCCGGCAAGAGCGTGTTTGATGGGTTTTTTACTTCTACACGTACTTTTGCAACTCGTGTATTGGGTGAAACAAAAGGATCAACGTAGGTAACTTTTCCTTCAAAGGTTTTACTAGGAATAGCTTGTATGGTAAAACTTACCTTATCATTAATATGTATCCATGGAATATCGGACTCATAAGCTTCAAACATAACCCAAACCGTACTTAAACTAGCAATGTCAAACAAATTACCACCAGCCTTAATATAGTCTCCAATCTCTACATTTTTACTCATTACATAGCCTGAATGATCGGACAAAATATCGATTTGTTCCTGCACATTCCCAGTTGCTTCAATGGCATCAATTTGCTTATCGGACAGCTTCCATAGCTTTAATTTATTGCGTGATGCAGTATATAACTGTGGATAAACATCTTTAGACTTAATAGCCTCAAACAATTCTTTTTGGGCTGAGATTAATTCTGGCGAATAAATACGCACTATTTTTTGACCAGCATATACTTTTTCACCTGTAAAATTAACGTACAGCCGTTCTATTCGACCCGGAATATGAGATACTTGAGAATACAACCTGCGTTCGTCAGGTTTTACACGACCTAACAATCGTATCTCTTTTTCGGCACTTGCCTTTTCAACTAGAGTAGTCTGAATGTTTGCTAATTGATAGGCTTCTTCATTCATTACGATTTCATTGGCTGCAATGTTTTCTGAAGAATCATCAGATGATTCCATTGGAATAAGTTCCATACCACAAATTGGGCAATTCCCAGGTTTTTCCATCTTTATTTGTGGATGCATAGAGCAGGTCCATAATTGTGTTACAGGGTCTTGAACATAATCGTGTTCCCCCTCCGCATGTGTAGTTTCTGAGTCTCCACCAGAAAATACATTTCCTAAAATAATTCCGAGTATTAAAATACCGGCTGCTATGATATATTTTTTATATTTTTCCATGATATTCATTTTATTTTCCTATTAAATAATCCATAAATGCGGCTGCGGCATTTTTATCGGTTAATGCTTTTTGATGTTCTAATTTGTATTTAAGTAATTGGCGTTCTATCCGCAATACTTCTTCAAAGTCTTTAGAGTTTGTAGAGTAGGAAACAATTAATATATCCAAAACTTTT
Source organism: Formosa sp. F44 (assembly GCF_056238645.1). The sequence continues at coordinate 149,438 of NZ_JBWDLJ010000003.1, read as the reverse complement.
TTTGCAATTTCAGATTGTCTTAGATTTAAAGCAATACGTCTGTTACCATCACTGAAGTCTTTATACGTATTTTCATAAACCGAACTTAAAGTATTCTTTTTATCATCTTTTCTGGATATTTCAGCTTCCTGTCTGTATTGTGCTTCTTTTATTAAAGCTTTATATTTTTTACGATATAAAGGAATTTTAACACCTACCGATGGAAACAAAAACACGTCTTTACCATTATCTGATGCCGTTGACATAGGATTGTCACCAACTATGGTATAATTTACACCAACAGTAAACTTTGGCAATCCTTCTTTTTTAGCTACAATTTCCTGATTTAAAAAGGCGTTTAACTTATGTTCTATGCTTTTGATTTGATGGTTTGAGGCATAGATTTCATCAAGCATATTTAACTGCTCTAAAGGAATTTCCTCTTGCCACAATTCTTCTGGAACTAGTATTTCAGAAACAGATTCCCCGTTTAATAAGTTGTTGAACTTTATTAGCAAAAAATCTTTTGTATCCAAAAACAGTTCTAATTGATTTTCCAAATCGTTTAGTTCTAATTCAACACGCAATTCATCTACAATAGAGGCATTGCCTGCTTCAATCTTCACTAAAGACAGGCGTTTAAAAACTTCAAGAATTTCAATATTCTCTCTAGTTATCTCTATAGCCTTTTCAATAAAATAATAGTTATAATAGGCTGTTTTTACTTCAAAGAAGATATTGGATTTTGTATTTTCAAAGTCCTCGTACATAGCTTTTGCCATTTCAGTGGCCACATCCTCTTTGGCGCTTAACAGACCGAACCACGGAAAGCTTTGCATTAAATTAAAGTTTGCCCTTTGTGGACCAACCCTTGTTTCCACAGGCTGGATAAAATATCCAAAAGCAAAAGTAGGGTCTGGTAAAGTACCTACCTGAGGTACTTTTTCCATAGCAGCCATATAATCATTAAACTTTGCCTTTAAAGCGGGGTTATTATTGGCTGCTATTTCCAAATAGTTATTCAAATTTTCTTGACTAAAAATACTTGTTGTAAACAGTACAACTAGGCTCAAGAAAAGGTATGTTTTAGTATTCGCTGTCATCATTATAAATTTAAGCATTACTTGATTTTAATTGTTTTTTTAATCCTTTCTCTTTCCACATACTGTAAAGTACAGGTACCACAAACATGGTCATGACCTGTAACAGCATACCACCAAATGAAGGGATTGCCATGGGGATAACCACATCGGAACCTTTACCACTAGATGTAAGTACAGGGATTAAAGCAATGATAGCAGTCGCTGCGGTCATCATTGCGGGACGAACCCTTTTTGAACCTGCTTCAATTACCGAAGCCCGAATTTCTTTAACGGTTTCTGGATGTCTCTTATCAAATACTTGGGTTAGATAAGTTCCCATAATTACCCCATCATCGGTTGCAATCCCGAACAAGGCAATAAAACCTACCCAAACGGCGACGCTCAGGTTTATGGTGTGCATCTGAAACAAATCACGCATATATACCCCAAATACATCAAAATTCAAGAACCATTCCTGTCCATATAACCAAATCATGATAAAACCACCAGCGAAAGCTACAAAGATACCAGAGAAAACCATCAGTGAAGGAATCATTGATTTAAACTGAAAATATAGAATTAACAGAATTACAATTAATGAAATGGGCACCACAATCATTAAACGTTTTGATGCTCTTATCTGGTTTTCGTAATTTCCTGTAAAACGATAGGTTACACCTGCTGGTAATGTAAATTCGCCACTATCCATTTTCTGTTTAATAAGGGCTTGTGCATCTTCAACCACATTGGTTTCAGCATAGCCTTCTTTCATATCAAATATAACATAGCCTGTTAAAAAGGTATCTTCACTTTTTATGACTTGTGGTCCTCTAACATAAGTAACATCAGCTAATTCACCCAATTCTACTTGAACTCCTGCGGGTGTGGGGATCAATATCTTTTTAATATCATCTGGATTGTCCCTAAACTCCCTGGCATAACGTACACGTACTGGAAAGCGCTCTCTACCTTCTACTGTTGTAGTTAGTTGTTTTCCACCTATGGCTACCGAGAGTTGCATTTGCATATCTTTTACAGATAGTCCATATCTAGACATGGCCTGACGGTTTAACTTCATTTCTAAATAAGGTTTACCAACAACTCTATCTGCAAACACGGTTGGTGGATTGACACTTGGTACTTCCTTTAGAATGTTTTCTAATTCAAACCCAACTTTTTCAATCGACTCCAACGTGGGTCCAAATACTTTAATCCCCATTGGTGCTCGCATACCTGTTGCCAACATAATCAATCGTGTTTGGATAGGTTGCAGTTTTGGAGCTGATGTTAACCCCGGGAATTTGGCGTGCTTAACAATTTCATTCCAAATATCATCTGGTTTTTGGATATGCTCTCGCCATTGCCTAAAGTTTTCACCGTCATCATCTGGAATAAGTTCTTCTTCCGTTATTTTACGAAACTCGTCAGTACCATATGTATAGGTGGTACCATCTTTTAAAACAAAAGCGTTGTTTTTATTAACTTTAAAACGCTCTCTGTGTCCATCTTCATCAAGAATATATTCTGGAATGTAATTTATGGTGTTTTCATACATGGATGTAGGTGCAGGATCAAGAGCAGAGTTTACACGTCCCCATTTACCTACCGCAGACCCGATTTCAGGGATGGTCATGACGTGTTTATCAATACTTGCAATAACTTCCATATTTTCAGAAATACTAGAGTGTGGCATGGTAGTGGGCATTAGCAAGAATGACCCTTCATTTAAGGCTGGCATAAACTCTTTACCCAACCCAGGGAGAGCTTTGTCCAGTTTTTCCCAAACCACATTATTTTTAGTGAATTCTGGCATAAAACCAAGGACTTTGCCAAACCCTAACCAAATGGTCATTCCGAAGAAAACTACGAGAATGGGGATCAATAAAAATTTCCATTTATTATCCAAACACCAAGTTAAAATGCTTTTGTAAAAATACACTACAGCCATTAATGCCCCCAAAACAACACCTATTACTATTATCACAAAAATAAAATTGACAAATGTGGAGTTAGCAACTCCTAAAGGCATCCATTCTATAGTCAGGAAATAGACTAAAATTATAATGGTGATGACTATGTTGACATAATTGGCTGTTTTTTCGGAATAAGGAAGCTTTAATTTTCCTTTTAAAAAGGTTTTTTCCGGTACTTGTGTCAATAGATTATTTATACCAATGGCAATTAGGGCTATGGCAATAATGCTTCCATAAGCGATTAGGAAAACAAATCCAAAACTTATTAAGATTGCATTAAATATTCGGCTCGTTCGCTTTGAATCAATTCTAATGGAAAACAGAACCTTTGCCAAGGCTGGAATAAACATAATACCAATGAACAGTGCTGAAATCAACGCAAATGTTTTGGTCCACGCCAAAGGACTAAATAACTTCCCTTCTGCGGCTTGCATTGCAAATACTGGTAAGAAACTCACAACAGTGGTAGCAAGAGCCGTAATTACAGCTGATGCCACTTCTACGGTTGCTATATATATAACCTGCACTAATTTTTTACCTCTTACACCTTCATTTTCGGGCATTTCCAAATGCCTCACTATATTTTCGGTAAAAACAATACCTACATCGATCATCACCCCAATAGCAATGGCTATACCCGAAAGGGCAACAATATTGGCATCTACGCCAAAATATTTCATTAGTATAAAGGTCATCAATACGCCAACGGGCAATATACTCGAAATTAATATGGAAGCCCTAAGATTAAGAACCAATACGATTACCACTAAAATACTAATCAGTATTTCATGAGAGAGCGCTAGTTCTAGAGTTCCAATGGTTTCCTGAATTAAACCAGAACGGTCATAAAATGGTACAATAGTTACTTTGGAAACTGTGCCATCTTCTAGTGTTTTAGACGGTAATCCTGGAGCAACTTCATCTATTTTAGCCTTTAGGTTTTTAATTACAGCTTGCGGGTTGGCACCATAGCGTGCAACAACTACTCCACCTACAGCTTCCACACCACTTTTGTCAAGGCCTCCTCTACGACCTGCTGGACCAAACTGTATTTTGGCTACATCTTTTAATCGTATGGGAACATTATCCCTAACGGTAACAACACTCTCCTCTAAATCAGATAAATTTTTAATATACCCTAGACCGCGAACTAAATATTCTACTTTATTAAATTCTAAAGTTCTGGCACCAATATCTAGGTTACTGTTTTTAACAGCGTTCATTATCATTTTAACGTCCACGTTGTTGGCCTTCATAGCATCAGGATCTATTTCGATCTGGTACTCTTTTAAAAAGCCTCCAATGGAAGCTACTTCGGCAACACCACTGGCAGCGGTTAAATAATAACGCACATAAAAATCTTGAATGGTTCGCAATTCTTGAGGGTCCCAACCACCAGTTGGTTTGCCCGTTTTAGCATCTCTACCTTCAAGAGTATACCAATACACTTGCCCTAAAGCTGTGGCGTCAGGTCCAAGTGCTGGTGTCACCTCGTTAGGTACTGTACCAGGTGGTAAAGAATTTAGTTTTTCTAGAATTCTAGTTCTACTCCAGTAAAAATCAACGTCATCTTCAAATATGATGTAAATACTAGAAAGTCCAAATATTGAATTACTACGTATGGTTTTCACGTTTGGAATACCAAGTAATGCTGTTGTTAATGGATAGGTTATTTGATCCTCTATATCCTGAGGAGATTGACCCATCCACTCGGTAAATACAATTTGTTGATTTTCGCCAATATCAGGAATGGCGTCAACAGGTACTGGGTTTCTCTCTATTAAAGAGCTTTCCCAATTAAACGGAGCGGTTACATAACCTCCAACAATAAATGCGGCGAGTAATATAAATGTTATTAGCTTATTTTCGAGAAAATAACGGATAATTTTATTTAACATAAATTTTGATAATTAAACAATTAAACTTTGGTACTAAGAAAATACCGAATACATAAAGCTACCCTAATGGAAAAGCATCCATTGGATAATAAAGTCTATTGTTTAAAAATCAAATTAAATAAGTCTCATCAAGCTTGTAGATATTCTTGACAATAAGTGGTGGTGGGTATTGTGAAAATGACGATACTTCGTTTTCTAAACCTTCAAAAAGGTTGATATAAGCATATACAAATGTGGCAACATAAATTTGCTGATTATTTGTAAGATTATCAAACGAAACGTTTAACTCATTTTGCCCATTTATGGTAATTTGTTCATTATTACAGCAATTCTTTCCTTCAAGAGTATCTTCCTTTGAAGAATTAGTTTGTGCTAGATCCATACCACAACTTTCGGCAGAACCAAAATAAGATGTATCCACTAAAAAATCACCACAATAATGACTTTCAATAGTGAAAGACACTGTTGAGAGCATGACTAATAATGCCATTAAAAAGGATGATATTTTATAGAAAGTTTTTTTCATTAACGTTGCAAAGTTAAAAAAAATTGATTACAATTCATTTCTTTAACAAAAAATTAGATTTTTAAAATTATTTTTTGTTTGAAAATAGTAGAGCTATTTTGATTATTTTGAAATCTAAATAACGTGATTTTCATTTCAACGAACTGCACTAATTGTCTTAGCAAATTAAAGATACCTGTTCTTTATATTTTATGATAAATATCATCTTGATTAAATTTATTATTTATTCAATACTGTTTTTGTCTATTATGATTAGTCTTGGAAACCCAAATTAGAGTACTCAATTATTTCTGCTCTACGATGAATAGTCTCAATGAACCAAAATATTATTAAGAATTATTCTAAATAATATTTGTATAATTAAAAAAGACTATTACATTTGCCTCTTTATTTATATTCATTCTAAATAATTTACAGCAAATGAGAACTCTTTTTTTTCTACTATTTATTTTACCATTTTCATTTATATGGGCACAAACTAATCCCCAAAAGAAGGATACTATCCAACAAAAAACAGAACAGTTAAAGGAGGTGATAGTCTCTGGAAATACTATACTAGGCAGTAGATTTGAGATTAAAAACAAAACGGGTTCTGCAAGCTATATTTCCGAAGAAGACTTAAAAAAATTCTCTTATACCAACATCAACAGGGTATTACAAACAGTTCCAGGAATTAACATCTATGAAGAAGATGGATTTGGGCTACGCCCAAATATAAGTTTGCGAGGCACATCGCCTGAGCGCAGTGCAAAAATCAACTTGATGGAAGATGGTATTCTGATTGCGCCCGCACCCTACAGCGCACCTGCCGCCTATTATTTTCCTACCATTGGTCGTATGCAGGCCGTAGAGGTTTTAAAAGGAAGCAGTCAAATTCAATACGGACCCAACACCACTGGTGGCGCCATAAATATGATATCTTCCCGAATTCCAAACAAATTCTCTGGAAGGGCTTCCATTGCTGTAGGAAATTACGATTCAAGAAGTACTCAATTAACAATTGGTGATAGCTATAAAAACTTTGGATTTGTAACGGATTATTTTAATTATAATTCTGATGGTTTTAAAAATCTCGATGGCGGTGGTAATACAGGATTTGATAAATCTGATTATTCTGCCAAATTTCGGGTTAACTCAAATTTAGATGCAAAAACGTATCAGTCATTAACGTTTAAAATCCAATATTCTGAAGAAGAGGCAAACGAAACTTATTTGGGATTGACAGATGAAGATTTTGAAGAAAATCCCTATAGAAGATACAGAGCTTCTTCAGAGGATGTAATGAACGCCGAGCATCAACAATATCAAATTACCCATTTTGTACGATTATCACCATCATTAGACATAAGCACTAACGGTTACTTGAATAAATTCAAGCGTAATTGGTACAAATTGGACAACGTAAATTTAGGCGAAAGGGTGAGCATTAGCAATATCCTCTCATCACCACAGGATTATCCTTTAGAATACCAGACCATTTTAGGAAACGAAAACACCCAAGAAGATGTTATGGGCGTGAAGGCAAATAACAGGGCATACACTTCAAATGGTGTTCAATCCATTGCTAAACTACGATGGGGTTCTGATTGGTTACAGACTTTGGAAGCCGGAATACGCTACCACGAAGATGACGAGGACAGATTTCAATGGGTGGACAGGTATGCATTCCTGAACAACGAATTGATACGTACCACAGTAGGCGAGAAAGGGTCTGACGCTAACCGCATAAGTGGTGCAAAAGCTCTCTCCGCACACCTCTTGTACACCATTAAAGTTGAGAACCTGACCCTAACACCTGGTTTACGCTATGAGAATATAACCCTAACCCGAATGGACTATGGTACTAATGACCCTTCAAGGACTGGTCAAGATTTATCCGTTCGCGAAAACAAAGTAAACGTATGGATTCCTGGTATAGGCGCAAATTATAGATTCAACAACGATTTTTCGGTTTTTGGTGGTGTGCACAAAGGGTTTTCCCCACCAAGTAATACACCGGGGCAAAATGCCGAAGAAAGTATTAACTATGAAGTAGGTACTCGATTTAGCGTTAAAGGGCTTCAAGGGGAACTTGTTGGGTTTTACAATGACTATCAAAACCTACTGGGAAGTGATTTGGCTGCTACAGGTGGTACGGGAAGTCTTGACCAGTTTAATGCAGGTGAAGTTCGCGTAAGCGGAATTGAATTTTTACTGAATTACAACCTATTATATAATACCTCAGAAAAATTTAAACTTCCTGTGTCGGTTTCCTATACCCTCACGGACACCGAATTTCTGACCAGTTTCGATAGCAACGAAGATATTTATGGGGTGGTGACCAAAGGGGACGAAATACCATACATTGCAAAAAACCAATTGAATGCAACGTTTGGGCTACAGCATAAGAAATTTGACGTAAACCTAAATTCACGATATACAGGTGCATTTAGAACTAAAGCGGGTTCTGGACCGATTCCTGAAAATTTCAAAGTGGATTCTAACTTTATAGTTGACCTATCTGCCCATTATTTTTTCAATGAAAATTTTACGCTATCAACAAACGTAATTAATCTGTTTGACACAGAATATGCTGTATCTCGTGTACCAGCAGGTTTACGACCTGGCCATCCTTTAGGCATAAATTTTATATTAGGATATCAATTTTAAAGATAAATGAAATATGATTTATATCATCTTTTTGTTCAATCTTTAAAATTATATTTACGTAATTGGATTATTGATTTAAAAATATAAATACTTAATATTAAACATGTTAAAATAATTTTGTTTGATTTTATCAATTTTCAAATGTTAAACAAAAATTTCTTAACTTTATAGCGTGAAATCTTATTTTGCTAAAATATTATCCTTTCTCCTAGCAGTTTTTATACTGTTTTCCACCTCTTCGTTTGCCGTGAATATGCACTTTTGTTGTAACAAATTGGTAGATATGGCCATTCTTAGCAAAGCAGAAGCATGCAAAGACAAAGTTCAAAAGAAAGATGTCTCGACCAAGAAATGCACAACATTTCAAGAAAAAGATTGCTGTAACAGTAGGTCATTTTTAAAAACAGGAGATGATATTGTCAAAAAAGCCAACAATGAACTTCAGGCTGAAGATATCGTTTTCCTAAACACTTTTTTTTACACTTATATAAATCTATTTGAAGGACTAGATGAAAATGTTGTTCCTTTTAAACATTACAGGCCGCCCTTGTTATTCAAGGACATACAAATTCTACACGAGACTTATTTAATTTGATTTTCTACATCGCAGATTAAATTTAATCTGCTCCTATCATAGCCATTATTTCACTTCTGGCTAACAATTGTTGTACCCATTTCTGAACAACACTATTTACACCATTAATCTTGTAAAGGCTACGTCTTTACGAACTATTGAGTTTAAAACTCAATAGCAATAATTTAAAACACTATGAATGAACCAAAAGAATTTTGGGTTAAAAACATGGTCTGTAATCGCTGCTTGAAAGTAATTAAACAAGAACTACAGGGACTTGGAGTAACTGTACTCTCATTAGAACTAGGAAGACTGTCGGTAGAAGCACTTGGCAAAACCAATAATGAAATTATTGATATTGTAACAAATGTACTTCACGCCAATGACTTTGAAATTGTACAGACTGAAGAGGAAATGCTTATAGAAAGTATCAAAATCATTTTGATTGAAGAATTGCAGGAGTTGCCACTACATATAAAAGTTAAGACTTCTGAACTTTTAGCATCAACACTTCATCGTGATTACAAAGTATTAAGCAAATTGTTTTCTGCAAATGAAAAGACCACAATTGAAAAATACTTTATCAAACTAAAAATTGAAAAAGCAAAAGAACTCATTCAGCTTAAACAAAACTCATTTTCTGACATAGGTCACCTGTTGGATTATAGTAGTGTAAACCACTTGTCAAGACAGTTTAAAGACATAGTGGGAATGAGTATGACGGACTATAAAAACACGGAAAAATGGAAACGTAATTTCTATGATGAAATTATATAAATAAGAACGAAAGTTTTGTAGATAGAACAGGAGTATCTTAACTAAATTCAACAAAACCAAAAGCATATCACAATGAAAAAACTACTTATCATATTACTGCTAATTCCTGTGTTGGGAATGACACAAACCATAGAAAACATAGATTATATATCACCCTTTCATAATGACCTTGCAGCAGTTAAAAAAGGAAGCGAATGGGCTTTTATAAACAAAGAAGGAGAGATTGTAATAGATTTTAGAAGCGACTTGGTGTCAACAAAAATAGATGGCGAAAGCTATCCCTTATTCTATAATGATAGATGTTTGATTGCACATCATAAGGAAGAGGTGCTGTATTATGGTTACATAAATAAAAGAGGGGAAACTACCATCATACCTCAATTCCTGAACGCTACTAATTTCAAAAATGATAAGGCATTAGCGCTAACAGTTCATAAAGAGACCATTGGTTACAATGATATTTTCAACAAAGACGTGGTTAGCTACCATTATTTTGAAGTAGTTATAGATAAACAAGGAAAGACCATTGACCATTTAACTCAGTTAGCCATTCACATCTCACCCAAAAATAAGAATGATAAAAATCCCCCTGTCATAGCATCCAAGCTTATTTCCAACAATTTAGTCTTGGTTCAAGACAAAAATAATAAGGGGACATTAAAAAAAATAAATAAACAATAATACCTAAAACTAATAAAATGAAAAACAATCACTGGATATGGATGGTTATTGGTTGTGGACTTCCACTACTGTTCATCTTTTTAGCACCCTCGTTTGGGATAGGTGGCGGTTCGTCCCTTTTCACTTTTATAATTATAATGTTTGCCATTCATCTATTTATGCCTCACGGATCACACGGAAACGGTGGGCATCAACACAATAGTGAAAATCATAAGGGTCACGACCATAAACAAAAAGAATCAACAGAGAAGCCAATAGAAAAACACAAAGGGCATCAACATCACTAAAAGTTAAATACAATGAAACAAAAATTTCAAATAAACGGAATCAGTTGTGGCGGATGTGTAACAAGAGTCAAAGAAACCCTAGAAGCTCATCCCAGCATTGAAAAAGCACAGATATTCTTGGCACCTAAAGGAGCTACAATCATCACAATGAAAGAGGCCCTTTCAATTGCTGAGTTGCAAAAGCAACTCAGCAAACTTATTGGATATACAATTACTGAACTAAAACAATAACAATTAAAACCTAAAAACTATGCATTTATACGACGGACATTTTGGAGGTATGCACCTAATATGGTGGATTATATGGGTCATCCTTATTGCTTGGATATTCTTTATCCCTGTAGATATTCCATATCAAAAAACAAAGAAGGACAGCCCACTGGAAATTTTAAAAAAGCGTTTTGCAAAAGGCGAAATATCCAAGGAAGAATATGAAGAATCTAAAAAGATTTTGGAATTAAAAGATTAATTAAAAGATTAATTAAAAGATTAATTAAAAAAAACATGTAAAAAAACCATTAAAAAAAATGAAAAAAAGAGTAATTATTAGCCTAGTATTCTTGGTAGGAATACTGCTATCAGCACAAACCACATTCGCCCAAGCAAGTGATAAAACCAAACGGCAGATGTCTATTAACGGTAAAGGCGAAGTCTTAGATCGTGGAACAAAACTCGGCTATATAAGCAAGGAGGATATTGTTTATAACAACCAAGGAAAGAAACTAGGATTCATTAAAAACGGGAAGGTATTTGACGCAGAAGGCAATTCTTTAGGGAAAGCAAAAAAAGGAGGGCAATATTATAATGAAAGCGGTCAGTTTGTGCTCTCTGTTAAAGGGAATGATGAAAAATGTGAAATTTTGGATCCTAAAGGTCATGTTATAGGTTACGTTCATAAGAACTATAAACTTCATGCCTGTGCCACCCATTGCTTTTTTGGAGAGAAGAAGATAGAAGATGATATGGAAGCCATAATATCAGGGTATATGGACATTGAAAATGCCTTGGCTGCCGATAACAGCAAGTCTGCTCAGGAAGCAGCAATAAAACTACTGAATGAAGAAACTGCCCTGAATGAAACTTATATGAAAAAGACATTGGAGCAACTATCAAAATCCACGGAAATTAACGAACAACGAAATCAATTTGCGAATTTGTCCAAACAACTGTACACTGTTTTCAAGGAAATCAATTTAGCTGGAAAAACACTTTATTGGAACCATTGCCCAATGGCCATGGATGGTAATGGTGCTAATTGGCTAAGCCTAACCGAAAAAATCAAGAATCCTTATTTGGGCTCAAAAATGCCCAATTGTGGCTCGGTAAAAGAGACTTTAAAATAAAAACGCCATTTGTACATTTTGAATAAAGTTTCACAATTCGAGTAATTTTTAATCAAAAATTGCTCGAATTGTAATCAAATCAGTTTTTGATTTAATGAATAATAACGCACAACAGATTAAATATTTCTAATAAAAAAACTAAACATTATGTATCGATTAAACATAAAAAAGCTCGGTTTTGCCTTCGGGCTTACTGGAGCACTTATTTATCTAGGATGTATGATTGTTATGACTACAGCAGGACAAGAAGGAACAATTATCTTTTTCAACAGCCTGTTGCACGGTTTAGATACAAGCCAGATAATAAGAATGGATATTCCCTTATTGGAAGCACTGTTTGGCATTGTTCAAACATTCATTCTGGGATGGCTTATTGGTGCTTGTATTGGCGCTTTTTATAACGTACAGATAAAAAACAAATAACACAAGAATCTTACAAATAAGAAAATTCTAAACTAGACATAGTGGTATATGATTTCAGTAAATCTTAAAATATTAATAATTCAGATATTAGCAGGCGCAGGCATATTCTATTTCTTAGTACACCCATTTACAATGGTATTGTATTGGTTTGAATATAGCCATACGACCTTTTCAACGTCACTTTTTTTGGAGATTTTGAATGAACGTTTTATAGAATCCTTCAGTTTTAACATGAGAGGAATGAGTAGTTCATTAATGCTACTTGGAAGTGTTTTGGGCTTGGTATCAGGTTTTTTTTGGATTAAACTTAAAAAGAAAAACAATATAATTGGTACCCAACAGCGCTTATTGCAAAGAGACATTGCCGAAATTATCGCAGATGGCGAAAATGAGATGGTAGAATTCAAGTCTTCCATACGCTATGACTATTATCGTAAAGCAACCAACCGCGACCTTGAAAAGGTTATTGCTAAAACCATCACAGGTTTTATGAATGCAAATGGTGGTAAATTAATTATTGGCGTAGATGATGATGGAAATGTTTTAGGATTAGAAAAAGATTTCAAAACCCTAAAGCACAAAAACAGGGACGGTTATGAGCGCGAAGTTTTCAGAATCATTTCTACACAATTAGGCCACGAAGCTTGTTTCAGCAATCACATTTCATTCTATAGTTTAAATGAAAAAGATGTGTGTTTAGTAGATATAGAACCTTCTGAAAAACCTATTTACGTTAGCGATACCGAAAATACCACCTTTTATGTTCGGACAGGTAACGCTACTTATCCACTATCGGTTAAAGAAGCTGTTAATTATTTAGAAACTAGAAAATCATAAAGTTATGCAATACGTCTGGTTTATATGGTCACTTATCATTCTTCTCCTATGGGTAATTATCTATGTGTCAAAAAAAGGGGTTAGAAAAGAAATGCTAAAAATGAGCCTGATTACCATGCCGTTTGGTTTAACAGAACCATTGTTTGTGCCAGAATATTGGTTTCCGCCGTCGTTGTTTGATTTGGCAGAAAAAACAAGTTTCGATATAGAGAGCCTTATCTTTTCTTTTGCTATAGGTGGAATAGGCACCGTTCTCTACAATCTGATTTTTAAACGAGGCCTTGCCGAAATACCACATAGCGAACGTAGTCACCAAAGCCATCGTTTGCATATTTATATACTTTTTATACCAGTCATTGTATTTATTGTTCTGGCGCTTTTCACGGCGCTTAACCATATTTATTGTGGTATAATAGCTTTGTTCATTGGTGGGTTGGCAACGCTTTACTGCCGTCCAGATTTAAAAGGAAAGATTTGGGTTGGGGGCATCTTGTTTATGGTACTGTACTTCATTTATTTTGGAAGTATCCTTCCGTTTTACCCCCTTTATGTGGGGCTGTACTGGAACCTTGACAGCCTGACACATATTCTTTTGTTAGGAATTCCTATTGAAGAATTGCTGTTTGCCTTCACTTTTGGAATGTACTGGTCAGGATTATACGAACACCTGTATTGGCAAAAATCAATGAAGGCAAAAGCATAATAACCTAAAGAATAGTATTAATCTATAACCTAAAATAAATAAATTATGAAAATAGTATTAGCCATAGACGGTTCTGAATATAGTAAAGTTGCCGTTTCTCAACTTGGAGCTCTGCCATTACCGATTGAAACCGAAGTATGTGTTATAAATGTTTACGAACATACTATAATAGTTGGCCCAGCGCCTATTCCTATGGGAGGTTTTCCAAGCGATTATTATGAGGAAATGATGTCCAAAAATAAAAAATCTGCTGAAGAATTTGTTTCCAGTGCATCGAAATTGTTAAAGACTTTAAATCCCAAAATTAAAATAACAACCACTATTGTTAGCGGTCTTCCAAAAAGAGAAATTTTAGAAAAGGCAGAATCCTTTGGTGCAGACTTAATTGTGGTCGGTTCTCAAGGTCATGGAGCGTTTTCAAGCTTTTTATTAGGTTCCGTTTCACAATATTTAGCAACCCACGCCAACTGTTCAGTAATGATTGCGAAAGAAAAAGAGGAGAAGTAATGTATGGCCAACATCAATGCTCTAAAGAAAGGTATCAAGTCTAAAATTAAATATGAAAGTTAATCACTTAAATAATAGAATAGGAGAATCTACTTGCAAGATAACAGATGAAATCTGCCTTCCAGATTCCAATGTACCTCGTGTTGTTATCATTGGTGGTGGATTTGCTGGTTTGGCATTGGTAGAAAAATTGAAGCATAAAGACCTACAGGTGGTACTGTTCGATAAAAACAACTTCCACCAGTTTCAGCCATTATTTTATCAGGTGGCAACGAGTGCTTTGGAGCCTGACAGTATTGTATTCCCTTTCAGAAAACAAATCAATGGCTATAAAAACGTATTGTTTCGTTTGGCTGAAGTGGAAGAAATCCAACCTTCTACAAACACCATTATAACCAATAAGGGAAGCGTTCACTTCGACTATCTCGTATTGGCAACGGGAACAACTACTAATTTTTTTGGTATGGACAATGTCGAGTCCCATAGTCTTGGGATGAAAAACATTCGCGATTCTTTAAATATTCGCCATATGATGCTGCAAAATCTGGAACAAGCTGCAATCACTTGTGATGATAAAGAACGTGATGCCTTAACAAATTTCGTCATCGTTGGCGGTGGTCCAGCTGGTGTGGAAATGGCAGGAGCTTTGGCAGAATTCCGCAAATATATTCTTCCCAAAGATTATCCAGAATATCCTTCTTCCATAATGAACATCTATTTAATTGAAGCCATTGATGAGCTTTTAAGTACGATGTCAGACAAGGCATCATCAAAAACGCTAGAATATTTGAAGGATTTGGAGGTAAAGGTATTACTCAATGAATCGGTAAGCAATTACGATGGTTCACAGGTTGTCACAAATTGTGATAAGATTATTTTAACAAAAAACCTAATCTGGACAGCTGGTGTGAAAGGACAGTTTCCAAAAGGTATTGATAAAAAACACGTGGTTAGGGGCAACCGCATCAAGACTGATGGCAATTTAAAAGTAGAAGGTTACAAAAATATATTCGCCATTGGCGATATAGCAGCACTTATTTCTGAAGACACACCCAAAGGGCATCCACAAGTAGCACAGACAGCAATTCAGCAAGGAAAATATCTGGGTAATTCTATACTGAATATTATAAATAATAAACCAACACAACCTTTCGAATATAAAGACAAAGGTTCATTGGCAACTGTTGGCAAGCGCAGAGCCGTAGCAGATTTGGGTAAATTCAAATTTGCAGGTTATTTCGCTTGGCTATTATGGTCTATTGTGCATTTAATGTCAATAAGTGGTTTTAGAAATAGATTGATGGTTGGTTTTAATTGGGCGGTTAGCTATTTCACCTATGAAAAGAGCAACCGCCTAATTATTAGGAATTTTAAACCACAAACCGTTAGCAAACAAACAAAACCCAAAATAGATAATAAAGAAGAAGTTGAAAATATAACCCAATAATGTTGAAAAGTAAAACATACAGTGGAATTCATAGTGTATTCAATGCTACTTCAAAAGGCTTGAACAACACAGGTATTGTACTTCTCATTGCAGTAATAATTGCAATGGTATGGGCCAATTCACCTTGGCAAGAAATCTACCGCAGTTTAATGAAAACGGACATCTCATTTGCCATAGGCAGTTTTGAAATTACTGAACCGCTGTTACTTTGGATTAACGATGGCCTGATGGCATTGTTCTTCCTTCAAGTAGGATTAGAATTAAAAAGAGAAATATTAGGCGGAAAGCTTTCAACTCTTCAAAATGCTGTACTTCCTATTGGCGCTTCCATCGGTGGTATGGTTTTCCCTGCCCTTATTTACTTCCTCTTCAACACTACTGGCGAAGCCTCACAAGGTTGGGGTATCCCTATGGCTACCGATATTGCTTTTTCAATAGGAATATTAGCTCTTTTTGGTAAACGATTACCTGTAGCATTAAGAATCTTTTTGGTAACACTTGCTGTCGTCGATGACTTAGGAGGTGTCTTAGTTATAGCTGTTTTTTATACTTCAGGTATTTCTATGATGAATTTGTTCCACGCACTACTTTTCTTTGGCATATTGATAATTGGTAATTATGCAGGTATCCGAAAAACTTGGTTTTATGCTATTGTTGGAATAGGTGGTGTATGGTTGGCCTTCTTTTTCTCTGGAGTCCATCCTACTATTGCTGGAATACTAACAGCTATTGCAATTCCGGGACGTGTGAAAATTAAGGAAGATACCTTTCTAAAACGTTTAAGTACGCTTCATTCTCGTTTTCTAAAAATAAAACCTGTAAAAGGAGCACTCATTTCTAGCGAGCAACTCGAAATACTGGAAGATATCAAGTCAACAAGTTCAGAAGCCGAAACACCTCTTCAAAAATTAGAAAAAGCATTAAATCCTATTGTAAGCTTTTTAGTGCTACCTCTTTTTGCATTGGCAAATGCAGGGATTCACTTGCACGGTGAAGTTGGTCAGGTATTACTCAATCCCATTAGTTTAGGTATTGGCGCGGGATTAATTTTAGGAAAGTCCATTGGAATTGTATCAATTTCAAGGCTACTTGTGGCTTTAAAACTAGCCAAATTACCCGATGCAGTAAATTGGAACCAATTATATGGTGTTGCATTTCTGGCAGGAATCGGATTCACAATGTCTTTGTTCATCAATGAATTGGCTTTTGTAAATGAAGAATTCATTTATACAGCAAAAGTTGGTATTCTGTTTTCCTCGCTTATCGCAGGAATAATTGGTTCAATCATTTTAATTAATAGTTCAAGAAAAATAAAAATCGTATAATAATGAAGAGCACCTTAACAAAAAACAATAAGCTTTCCCTAATTGGTTCCATATCTCTCGGAACGGGTGTAATGATTGGTGCTGGTATATTTGTTCTTATGGGGCAAATAGCTGAGTTAGTAGGCGATCTGTTCCCAATTGCTTTTATTGCTGGAGCTGTTGTGGTTGGTTTTAGCTCTTATTCCTACGTAAAGTTCTCAAATGCTTTTCCGTCATCTGGGGGTGTGGTTAAGTTTTTCAATAAATCCTATGGCCCTGGAACAACAACCGGTGTCTATTCTCTACTAATGTATGTTTCAATGGTTGTCGCACAAAGCTTGGTGGCGGGAACCTTTGGCGCTTATACCCTTCGATTATTCCCAGAAAGTTATGCTGGTTATGCATCCATTCTTGGCATTCTACTTTTGGTAACAGCTTATGTAATAAATATTCTAGGAAATAAAGTAATTGGCGCAACAGCCACCTTTACAGCAATTATCAAAGTTGCTGGTATTGCATTGCTCGCCATTGCAGGCCTTATAGCTTCTGGATTTGCAGATATTACAGGAGACTATATTCCACAAAATACCGAAACCTTACCTCAAGGGTTCGGCTTTGTAGCAGCATTGGCATTATCAATACTTGCCTATAAAGGGTTCACAACAATCACGAATCAAGGTGGAGATATCGAAAATCCACACAAAAACCTTGGGAGATCCATTGTGATTTCTATTCTTATCTGCACACTTATCTATGTGGCCTTGGCACTTGCTGTTGCAGGCGGTTTAAGCATCCCTGAAATAATAAAGGCAAAAGATTATGCTTTGGCAGCAGCAGCAGAACCTGTTTTTGGAGAATGGGGTTTATGGTTTACTATAGCTATCGCTATTGTAGCAACCTTTTCAGGGGTTATCGCCAGTGTATTTTCGGCATCGCGCTTATTGGCGATGTTGAGCAATATGAAACAGGTACCCTCTTTAAAAAAGTTGGGTGATTTTAAAAATCCAGCACTCATATTCACGGTTTCCCTTGCCATTTTACTCACTGCCCTTTTCGACTTAACAAGAATCGCTTCCATAGGAGCTATTTTCTACCTTATTATGGATATCGCTATCCACTGGGGGCTTTTTCGCCACCTAAAAAAAGAGGTGGAATTTAAACCCATCATTCCGTTAATAGCCATCGTAATGGACATTGCAGTGCTGGCCGCCTTTCTATATATAAAATATCTGAATGATCCAATGGTGCTCATCGTAGCAGCAATTGGAATTATCTTGATTATTCTTGCGGAACGCTTTTTTATGAAGTCGCACACAGACGATGACGGTAATATGGAGATGGGAATGGAAACTAAAAAAAACAATAAAACATAATTAATAAAAACCATTTATATGAAAAATATAGCAGTTATAGGATACGGGGTCATTGGAAAAAGAGTAGCCGACGCCATTAATTTACAAGATGATATGAACCTTATTGGAGTTTGCGATGTCATTAGTGATTGGCGTATTCAGAACGCCGTGAGAAAAGAATATAATATTTATGCGGCAACCACCGAAGCCGAAAAAGTAATGAAGACTACCGGCATTTCGGTAAAAGGCAACCTGCAAGGCTTATTGGATAAAGCAGATCTCGTGGTCGATTGTACGCCAAAAAATATAGCAGCAAAGAATGTTATAATATATAAAAAACAAGGCATAAAGTTCATTGTTCAGGGTGGTGAAAAACACGAAACCACTAACCATTCTTTTAGTGCAGAAAACAATTATGATTCGGCACTAAATCTGGATGCTACAAGAGTTGTTTCCTGTAATACCACTTCTATTCTACGAACGCTGACCGCTTTAAAAAGAGCCAATTTATTAGATTATGCTAGAGGAACACTTTTGAGAAGAGCTACAGATCCATGGGAAAGCCATTTAGGTGGCATTATGAACACAATGGTTCCCGAAAGAGATATTCCGAGCCATCAAGGTCCTGACGCTAAAAGCGTAGATCCTGATTTAGACGTCATCACTTCCGCAGTAAAAGTTCCAGAAACTTTAAGCCATATGCACTATTGGAATGTGAAGTTAAAAAAGCAAGCCTCAAAAGAAGAAGTGCTGAATGCTTTCAAAACGTCTAGTCGCATCAAACTGATTCAATATGACCAAGGCCTGGTTTCAAACAACACCATTAAAGAAATGTTCTTGGATATGGGAAGACCTTGGGGCGATATGTACGAAGTAGCCCTTTGGGAAGATATGTTGAAGGTAGTGGGCGATGAACTTTTTTATGCCTACGTGGTAGATAACCAAGCCATTGTAATCCCAGAAACTATTGATGCCATTAGAGCATTAACTGGAATTGAAACAGATGGTGCAAAATCCATTGCTAAAACTAATGAAAGTTTAGGAATTCATTAAATCTTATTCCAATGAAAACAAATATAAATATTACAGAACTATTAGGTGAAAAAGCGTCCTTCTATTTGAATCACGTTTGTGAAAAAATAACCAAGGACGAATTGCAAACACCTAGTAAGACAAGCCTAGACAGGGTATTTACTCAAAGTAATAGAAATCCGCAGGTACTACGAAGTCTTTCACAATTGTATAACCACGGAAATCTTGGTTGTACAGGCTACTTGAGCATCCTGCCTGTAGACCAAGGTATCGAGCATAGTGCAGCTTTTTCTTTCTATAAAAATCCGGATTATTTTGACCCAGAGAATATTATAAAATTAGCGATGGAAGCAGGTTGTAATGGCGTGGCTTCCACCTTTGGTGTATTGGGATTGAACGCTAGAAAATATGCCCATAAAATTCCCTTTATCGTAAAGATTAACCACAACGAACTACTTACCTATCCCAATAAATATGACCAAACCTTATTTGGCAAAGTAAAAGCTGCGTGGGATATGGGAGCAGTTGCCGTCGGTGCAACTATCTATTTTGGTTCCGAAGAAAGTAACAGACAGCTTAAAGAAATAGCTGAAGCTTTTGAAGAAGCCCATAATTTAGGTATGGCTACCATTTTATGGTGCTATACCCGAAACGAAGCTTTCAAAACTGGAAAAGAAGATTATCACGCTGCTGCCGATGTAACAGGGCAAGCAAATCATATTGGGGTAACCATTCAGGCAGATATCATTAAGCAAAAATTACCTACAAATAACTTTGGTTTCAAAGAAATCGGTTTCGGAAAATATGATGATGAAATGTATGATACGCTGACAACAGAACATCCCATCGACCTATGCAGGTTGCAGGTGGCTAATTGCTTTATGGGAAAAATCGGATTGATTAATTCCGGTGGTGGCTCTAAAGGTAAGTCTGATTTGGTGGAGGCAATAACAACTGCCGTTATCAATAAAAGAGCTGGTGGCTCTGGATTGATAATGGGAAGAAAAGCGTTTCAAAAGCCCTTCGGCGAAGGCGTGGAAGTATTACAATCCGTTCAGAAAGTTTATTTGGATACTAAAATTAGCATTGCATAACAATAAAAAAGAATGTTCGACACAGAAGTAAAATCACTTAAATCATTCAATCACTACCTCTCAAAATTGGTAGAAAGTCGTCTATGGCTAAAGGTTATCATTGCCTTATTTCTGGGTGTTGGTTTTGGATTGCTGTTAAGTCCTCAAAACGGGTGGATTACTAAAGAAACAGCAGACATCGCAGGGAATTGGCTGGCATTGCCTGGCGTACTTTTTCTAAAACTGGTTCAAATGATTATGATTCCTTTGATTGTGGCTTCCATCATTACAGGAATCGCAAGTAATGATAAGGACAGTCTAAAAAAATTAGGTGGTGGCGTTTTATTATATTTTCTAGGCACTACCATAGTTTCGGTAAGTTTGGGTGTCATACTATCTCAACTTTTTAGGCCTGGGCGTTTTCTACATCAACAAGCTCTAGCTGAACATAATGAAATAATGACCACCTCTACGGAGGATACCGAACTTTCTTTTGGGCTTGAAAATATTCCAGATGCCATTTCAAACCTGCTTCCCGAAAACCCTTTGGCGTCTATGGTAAATGCCGATATGTTAAGTATCGTGATTTTTACAATTATTATTGGTGTGGCTGTGCTCTCACTTAATGCAGCATTATTGCGCCCAGTAAAGATACTCTTAAGTGCCATTCAAGAAGTCTGTATGACGGTAGTGAAATGGTCTATGTTGTTAGTACCTGTTGCTGTTTTTGGGCTTATGGCACAGCTTACCTCTAGTGTTGGCTTGAGCTCTCTGTCAGGTCTAGCCTACTATGTTGTGGTGGTGTTACTCGGTCTATTGTTACTGGTGTTTTTCTATTTAGGACTGGTTGTCCTTCTTGGAAAAACAAACCCATTGCATTTCCTAAAAAAAATAAGGGATGTTCAACTATTGGCCTTTTCAACCACGAGCTCTGCGGCTGTAATGCCCTTATCACTAAAAACAGCGGAAGAAGAACTGAAAGTGGATAAGAGCATTAGCAATTTTATTATACCTATTGGCGCAACCGTCAATATGGATGGAACGGCGCTCTATCAAACTATAACGACTCTTTTTATAGCCCAAGCCTATGGACTGGAAATGAGCTTACTCAATATTATAGTGGTCATCGTAACCATAGTAGCTGCTTCCATTGGCACACCAGCCATTCCTGGAGGCGGTGTGGTTATACTCGCTTCTGTTTTGGGAAGTGTCGGCATACCCGCTGAAGGCATCATTATTATTATTGGTGTAGAGAGACTCTTGGGGATGTTTAGGACTGCGGTAAATGTAACTGGTGATTTGACTGCCTGTATGGTTTTCAATAGATTCTATGGTAAAACCCCAATCTTGGTTAGTGAGAAAACGGATAATAAATCAATTTCAAAACAATGACATTACTACTCATATCCATAGTGTTCATTCTTCCTGTTGTAGCTATAGCAAGCTATCAGCATTACAAAATTGGTAAGCAACCAGCTTATGATGCCAAAGAAACACTGTTGAATTATGAAATAATAGGCTCTGGAGAAAACAAACTTGTTTTGTTGCACGGTTTAACAGGCTCATTGCATTATTGGAAACGCAATTTAGAAAGTATTACAACTACACATAAGCTACTTTTAGTCGACCTGCTAGGTTTTGGTGATTCGCCAAAACCACAAAGTGATTATTCCCTTTCAATACAATTGCAAGCCCTTGAATTAATTTTAAACAAAGAAGAATTCAATGATGGCAAAACAATTATTGCGGGACATTCTATGGGAGCTATGATTTCATTGGCACTATTGGAAAAGCAACCAACTTGGTTCAAGGCAGGAATTTTTATAAGCATACCTGTTTATAAGAACGCTGATGAGTTTAAAGAAATTATGTCATCCCATTCCTTTGTGGATAGGATTTCAACAAGCAAATTCTCGAAATACATTTGTATGATTCATCCCATTTTTATGTCGAGCGCATTCAAACCTGACAACCTCACAGATGATGTTTATGAAGATGCAAAAAAGCATCATTGGCAGAGTTATTATTATTCACTTACAAAGGTCATCTTGAAAACAGATTTATATGCGATTGCAAAGAAAATTAAGGATAAAGACGTGCTTTTTATTCACGGAGAAAAAGACACCACTGCACCTTTAGAAAATGCCTTAAAATTATCAAAGGAATTTAAAAACGCACAACTAATTACTTCATCTGAAGGAGACCATCAGTTCTTTCTGAAAGAAGCAGAATTTGTTTGGAACACAATTCAAGATTTTACTATTTCAGATAAAAAATTACAAAAAACCATATCTAATGAGCACTAATAAAATTAAACATATAGGCGTATTTACTTCAGGAGGCGACAGTCCTGGAATGAACGCTGCATTGTACGCCATTGCAAAATCCGCTGAAGTAAAGGGTATAAAAGTAAGTGGTTTTCGAAAAGGGTATGAAGGGTTGATAGACGGTGATTTGGTTCCATTAGCATCACACGAACTAAAAAAAATAACCCAAAAAGGCGGTACCATTCTAAAAACAGCAAGAAGCAAACGATTTCTGGAATTAGAGGGCCGTAAAAAAGCATTGCAAACTCTAAAAGCAAACAACATAGATGCTTTAATTGCTATTGGTGGCGATGGCACTTTTAAAGGTTTATTGGCTTTTTCAGAAATATGCGACATCCCATTCATTGGTATTCCCGGGACTATTGACAACGATATATCTGGTACTGATTATACCCTTGGTTTTGATTCCGCAGTAAACACGGCTATTGAAAATATTGATAAAATAAAGGACACTGCCGAATCTCATAACCGCGTATTTATTGTTGAAGTAATGGGAAGGGATTCAGGCTACATCGCTATTCATTCGGGATTAATGGTAGGTGCAGATGCCATACTAATTCCTGAAAGTGCAAAAGATTTTATTTACCTATTGGACAAGATTAAAAATTACGATAGCGAAGATGCTTTTCTTGTCGTGGTTTCTGAAGGTGATGAAATAGGCGCTGAACTGGTTTCCTCAAAAATAAAGGAAGTCAATCCCAATGTCGATTTACGAATTACGAAACTCGGCCACGTCCAGCGAGGCGGAAATCCGTCAGCTTTAGATAGAATGTTAGGCATTAGACTTGGAGTGGCGGCTGTGAAAACACTTTTACAAGGTAAAAAAAATGTAATGGTAGGAATTTTAAATAATCAATTGCATCTAACCCCTTTTAAAGATGTGGTCAAGCAACATCAGGTAAATACTGAATTATATGAACTTTTAGAACTATTTGGAAAGTAAAAAATGATAGAAGTCTTTAAAAATATCAACCCATTTATCCTCGGACTACTCATCAGCCTGGGCATTGGCCTTATTCTTGGGCTGGAACG
Organism: Formosa sp. F44; assembly: GCF_056238645.1. The sequence goes on along the minus strand of NZ_JBWDLJ010000003.1, from coordinate 125,632 downwards.
TGAATACGATAAATTGAAGGAAGAACAAGGCTTTGCAGGTATAAGAACCTTCCCAATTGTTGCCATTATTGGTTTTATATTGGGAAATCTTTCCACAACCTATACACCTTGGTTGGTCATTATCATTGCGGCAGCATTTCTTTTGTTTCTGTCTTTGAGTCATCTTTCCATAGTACAAAAGCATATTATGACTGGTATTACCACCAATATGGCATTATTCGCTACTTTGATTTTGGGTGTTATGGTTGCTAATCATTTGCATAAGGAAGCAGTTGCTACTGCGGTTATCATAGTTACTCTGTTATCATTGAAAACAACCTTTAATACCTTCATTAAAAATATTACTTCCGAAGAGCTTTTCGCCTTTATTAAGTTTTCAATTATTGCGCTTCTTATTTTGCCTTTCTTACCAAATCAAGATTATGGTCCAGAGGGATTGCTTAACCCTTTTGAGATTGGAGCCATCATAGTGATAGTGTCATTTCTGAATTTCATTGGTTACTTTCTTGTAAAATATGTAGGTTCTAAACGTGGTATTCTGCTCACTGCTATTTTAGGCGGATTGATTTCAAGTACCGCAGTAGCTTGGATATATGCTTCGCGAAGTAAGGAATCGCCAGAACTTTCAAAAGAATATGCTGCGGGTATCATTATAGCTTCCGCAATTATGTTTCCCAGACTTGCGATTCTGGCCTATATTTTCAATAGTGCCATACTTTTAAATTTAGTCATTCCATTTACTATTCTTACCCTTATCTGCTTGATAAGCGCACTCTTATTCATCAAAAAGAATACAGATGTCACAAAAACAGCTATCAATCTGGGTAATCCGCTCAATATTTGGAACGCTCTTGGGTTTGGTGGTATTTATGTGGTCATCCTGTTTGCAGTTTTTTATGGAAATCAATTTTTTGGCGAAAGCGGTTTATACTATTCAGCCCTAATTGCAGGATTGGCAGATACGGATGCGATAACTATTAGTATGGCAAAATTTGGGTCATTGGAAGAAAAACTCACGCTGGCCACCAATGTCATTATAACAGCAACCATAAGCAATATGATTGTAAAACTTGGTATTACCTATTTCAAAGGTTCAAAAAAGACCGGGAAACTCGTGATGCTAATTTTTGGAACTGTTGTCATCGTAGGGTTAGTATATATTTTAATACAGTTAGGAAATTAAAAAAAGTGAAATGAAAACAACAGTATTCAGCACGCATAAGTTTGAAGAGCCGTATCTCGTAAAAGCGAATGATGGCAAGCATCAATTAAAGCTGCTTGAAAGTCGTTTAACTCAAGAAACAGCTATTCTCGCAACGGGTTCTAAAGCAGTAAGTCTATTTACGGGCGATGATGCCTCGGCACACATTCTTGAAAAATTCAATGCTTTTGGCGTAAAATATATTGCTCTGCGTTCAGCAGGATTCAATCACGTGAATTTAGCAAAAGCAGCTGAACTGGATATGAAGGTGGCACGTGTTCCAGCCTATTCCCCTTATGCCATTGCAGAGCATACAATGGCGCTCATACTTGCATTAAACCGAAAATTGATTAAAGCACACAACAGGGTACGTGACCAGAATTTCTCATTGAACGGTCTTACCGGTTTCGACCTCAATGGAAAAACCGTCGGCGTTATCGGGACTGGAAAAATTGGGTCTGTATTGGTAAAAATACTACACGGTTTTGGTTGTAAAATACTTGTTCAGGATGTCATTGTGGATGAAAATTTAATCAATTCCTACAATGTAATCTATACCAATTGTGAAACTATTTGTAAGCAGTCCGATATCATAAGCTTACACGTACCACTAACGTCTTCAACGAAACACTTGATTGATGCAAAACATATTTCATTAATGAAGCAAGGCGTAATGCTTATCAATACAAGTCGTGGAGGATTGGTCGATACCAAAGCTGTTATCGAAGGATTGAAAACTAAAAAAATTGGGTATTTCGGAATAGATGTGTATGAGGAAGAAGAAGGATTGTTCTTTGAAGACCATTCCGATGACATTTTGCAAGACGATGTGATTGCCCGATTAATGACCTTCAACAATGTTTTGATAACCAGTCATCAGGCCTTTTTAACCGAAACTGCATTGACAAATATTGCTGAAACCACAATATATAATCTGGATTGTTTTGAAAAAGGCAAAGTTTCAGGAAACGAAGTTTCTTGATTAAGAAGCAAAAAATAGTAGTAACACTTAAATCTTAAAATTATGAATCGAGTAAAAAATAAAGTAGCCATTGTCACAGGAGGTGCCTCTGGTCTAGGTAAATCAAGTGCTATTTTATTAGCACGTGAAGGAGCAAAAATCGTTGTTACAGATATAGATGAAGAAGATGGAAAAAAGGTAGTCCAACAAATCAAAGCTAACGGTGGGGAGGCTATATTCATTAAACAAGATGTATCCAAGGAAGATGAATGGAAAAATGTCATTGAGACCACGCTCAAAACTTTCGGAAAATTACACATATTAGCTAATTCTGCCGGAATAGGATTAGGTGGAACTGTAGAAGAAGTTACCCTTGAAGATTGGAAAAACCTAATAGATGTAAACCTAAATGGCACTTTTTTAGGTACTCAATATGGTATAAAGGGTATGAAGGAAACTGGAGAAGGTGGTTCCATCATCAACTTCTCTTCCATTGAAGGACTTATCGGTGACCCTAACCTACCTGCTTATAACGCAAGCAAAGGCGGTGTTACCATATTCACGAAATCTGCTGCCCTGCATTGTGCAAGACAAGGCTACGGAATCCGTATCAATTCTATACATCCTGCTTATATCTGGACACCAATGGTAGAAAATTTTCTGAAAGCTCAAGGTAATGTAGAAGAAGGCAAAAAGCAATTAGAAAGTTTGCATCCTGTTGGCCATTTGGGAGAGCCTGATGATATAGGCTATGGAGTCGTCTATTTAGCTTCGGATGAATCCAAGTTTATGACGGGTTCTGAATTGGTAATCGATGGTGGCTATACCGCACAATAACAAACTACCCTAAAACAAAAAATTATGAAAAACATACTTGTACCTACCGATTTCTCTGAAAACTGTACTAAAGCTGCACATCTCGGGATTAAAATGGCAAAAACATACAATGCAGAAATACACTTTCTACATCAAATGACAACACCTGTGGATTGGGTAAAATTAGACAAACTTAAAGAAAAGCGTTATCGAGAAACCTTAAAGCAGATAGGTGCTGCAAAGGCTAATTTACGTGAACTCGAAAAAATAGCGGAACACGAAGGTCTTAAATGCCGAACCTTTCTTCAGTTCGATTCAGGACAAAAAGATATTCTGGAACATTCTGGCCATTTTCATCACGATTTTATTATAACTGGCAGTAGAGGAACAAAGGGTCGAGTGAGGGAAATAACTGGCAGCAATGTTGAGAAAATTGTCCGAAAGGCCAATGCCCCGATTATTGTGGTAAAAGAGGATGAAGTAGCGTTTCCTTTTAAGAATATTCTATTTGTCTCTTCTTTTGAAGAAGATGTGAGTCATCCGTTTCAAGCTGTGCTTTCCATAGCTGAAAAATGTGATGCTAAAATTCATTTGTTACGCATTAATACAGAAACAGACTTTAATAGTATCAACGCTGGATTAAACCCTGTCAAGCTATTTCTTGAAAAGTTTCCCACCTTAAAAAACTTTTCTATGAACGTTCACAACGAATCGTCAGTAGAAGAAGGTATCAATACATTTCTAAAACATCAGCCAGCAGATTTAATTGCGATGAGTACCCACGGAAAGACAGGATTTTTGAGCCTATTTTCAAAAAGTATAGCCGAAGGTGTAACCAATCATTCAGAACTTCCTGTAATGACCATACATATTAAAAAATGAAACATCCAATCAACATAGTAAAATATTCGGGCGACGTGGTAGCCTTTGATGTGGATAAACTTATCCATTCCTTAAGACGTGCACAAGCTAGTGAAGAATTGATTCAGCAAATTGTTGAGCAAGTTGAAAACAAAATATATGAAGGTATTACCACTAAAAAAATCTACCAAATGGCATTTAAAATACTTAAAAGCAAATCACGTGTAAGTGCTTCAAAGTATAAGCTCAAAAAAGCATTGATGGAATTAGGTCCTTCTGGTTTTCCTTTTGAAAAGTTAGTAGGCAAACTATTGGCGCACGAAGGATTTTCAACACAGGTTGGTGTCATAGTTCAAGGTAATTGCGTTCAGCACGAAATAGATGTGATAGCGCAAAAAGATAACCAACATTATATGATTGAATGTAAATACCATAGTGACCAAGGAAGGACTTGTAATGTAAAAATTCCGCTCTATATCCAGTCTAGATTTTTGGATGTAAAAGCAAAATGGGAACATCAAAAAGGGCACGAAACTAAACTTCATAAGGGAGGTGTATATACCAATACACGATTTACCACCGATGCTGTGCAATATGGTAAATGCGTAGGATTATTATTGACGAGTTGGGATTACCCGATGGGAAACGGTTTAAAAGACAGAATAGACAAGTTGGGACTACACCCTTTAACGGCATTGACTACCCTGTCCAAAGCCGAAAAAACAAAGTTATTAGATGAAGGTATTGTGCTCTGCAAAGAACTTCACGAAAAACCTGCGTTATTGGAACAAATAGGAATTGATAAAAAAAGACACAAAAAGATTTTAGAAGATTCAGAAGAGCTATGTAAAAGCACTTAAGGATTACTAATATAAAAGTTGAACAACCTTAAAACAAAACTTATGAAGACAGATGAACTACAAAAACAGAACAGTATAGATTTCGAACCATTTTACCAAGTCTTGGAAGATGATACCAAATTGCTGGAAGAGGCTTTTGAAACAGTTTTGGAGATGGTAAGTACCGACCCAAAAGTTGCCAAGAAAATAGCGCAACTTATTAAAAAAGATTTCCAAGGCTTATATAAGCAAGTTGTGGCTTTATCCACAACTGAAAAAGACCAAGGTAACGCCCCTTCTTGTTGTGGCGGCAACTAACTCGTGGATACTCTATTGGAGTAATATTATATATAATGACTTAAAAACGACTACAAATGAAGAACAATAAAATAAACATCCACTTTTTGGGCGCCGCAGGTACAGTAACCGGCTCAAAATATTTAGTGGATACAGGAAATAAAAAAATACTGATAGACTGCGGACTTTTTCAAGGGTTAAAAGAATTGCGACTCAAAAACTGGGAATACCCACCTGTGGAAGTTTCAGAAATCGATATGGTTTTGCTAACACACGGTCATTTGGACCATACTGGATATCTGCCAAGGTTGGTTAAGCAAGGATTTAAGGGTTCCATTTATGGTACTAATCCCACGTTGGATATTGCTAAAATCATCTTGAATGATAGTGCGAAAATTCAGGAACAGGAAGCCGAACGTGCCAATAAGGAAGGTTATTCAAAGCATAGCCCAGCAGAACCACTCTACGATTTAAAAGATGTAGAAAAAACCATTCCACATTTTAAGGGTATTCCACAAGCACAATGGATTCCGTTATTTGATGGTATCAGAGCTCGTTTCCAATATAACGGACATATTTTGGGTGCAACTTACATTGAGTTGGATGTGCACGGAAAACGGTTTGTTTTTTCAGGAGATATTGGAAGAACCAATGATTTATTGCTTTATCCACCTCTGAAACCCAAAAAAGCAGATGTGCTTTTCATTGAATCCACTTATGGAGGAAGATTACATCCCGACGAATCGGAAGCACTTCCGCAGATTGAAAAGTTGGTTAACGACACTATCAACAGAGGTGGCAGCCTTTTTGTCCCAAGCTTTTCAGTAGAACGTGCCCAACTGATGATGCTTATTTTTTGGAAATTATTGAAAGAAAAGAAAATCCCAAAAGTACAAATGATAATGGACAGCCCAATGGGAGCGAGTGTATTGGAGTTGTTTCATCGTACAAGAGATTGGCACAGGTTGGAAGACAATGAATGTGATGAAATGTGTTCACATTTCACGGTCGTAAGCAGTTATCGGGAAACTATGGAGTTACGAACAGACGACAAACCAAAAATCGTAATTGCAGGAAGTGGAATGCTTACTGGTGGCAGAATGCTCAATTACCTTGAAACACAAGCACAAAACCCAAACAACACTTTGCTTTTTGTAGGATATCAAGCTGAAGGCACTCGTGGAAGAAAGCTATTGGAAGGCGAAAAAGAATTAAAAGTCTATGGGAAAACGGTATCCTTTCAAATGGAAGTAGCCGAAATTCAAGGTCTCTCTGCACACGCAGACCACGCTGAATTAATTGATTGGATGAGCAAAATAAAAAATAAGCCAGCGCGAATTTTTATTGTGCACGGAGAAAAAGAAAGTGCAGAAGCATTACAGAAAGGCATAATGGAAACTTACGATTGGGATGCTGAAATCCCACAGCTTTATAGCATCGAAGAAATTAAATAGGTTGTAAAAATCACAAAAAATGAAAGCTATGGCAAAACACTCAAATATCCTAAAATATAAACATCTCGGCATTTATACCCAAAACGAAAACGTGGTCTATATGAAGGAAGATTGTCACGTATGTATTTCCGAAGGTTTTGAAGCACTCACAAGAATAAGGATATCAAAGGCAACCCATTCAATTGTAGCAAGCCTCAACATTATAAATTCAGATATGCTGTTGCCCAACGAAATTGGACTATCAGATGCAGCTGCAAAAAAGCTAAATGTTTCAGACAATGACACCCTGTACGTTTCACATTTAGAACCTATTGAATCGTTAAGCCACGTTAGGGCCAAAATCTACAATCAAAAACTGGATTATAAGGCTTATAACGAGATTATAACCGATATCGTTGAAGGCGATTATTCCAATATCCATCTTTCGGCATTTATTACAGCCTGTGCTGGTGACCGATTGGATATTGACGAAATATCTGACCTTACCAAAGCAATGATAGCCTCTGGTGAACAACTGAATTGGGACAAAGAAATTGTGGTAGATAAGCATTGTATTGGTGGATTACCTGGGAATAGAACCACACCATTAGTGGTTGCCATTGTCGCTGCTTATGGGCTTACAATGCCAAAAACTTCATCACGAGCCATTACTTCGCCAGCAGGCACAGCAGATACTATGGAAGTATTGACCAATGTGACACTTTCTTTAGAAGAAATAAAGTACGTAGTGGAAAAAGAAGGTGGGTGTATTGTGTGGGGCGGAACAGCACAATTAAGCCCAGCGGATGATGTGCTTATTAAAATTGAAAAAGCCTTGGATATTGATAGTGAAGGGCAGCTTATCGCTTCGGTACTTTCGAAAAAAGCTGCGGCAGGTTCCACACACGTTGTCATAGACATTCCCGTGGGAGAAACTGCAAAAGTTAGAAGTGCAGAAATGGCTGAAAAACTTAAGAATCATATGGAAACGGTAGGCAACGCTGTTGGGCTAAATGTGAAAGTAGTTATTACAGATGGTAAGCAGCCCGTTGGAAGAGGAATTGGCCCCACTTTAGAAGCCATCGATATATTAAAGGTTTTAAAAAATGAAGATGATGCACCAATCGACTTAATGGAAAGAGCTTTGCTTTTGGCTGGCGAACTATTGGAACTTTCGGGGAAAGTCGGAAAAGGTAAAGGAACAGAAACCGCCAAAGAAGTACTTAAGTCTGGTCAGGCTTATAAAAAATTCCTTGCCATTTGTAATGCGCAAGGTCGCTTTTCAAAACCTGTTTTAGCACCCTATAAAACCGAAATTAGAGCAGAAAACTCTGGGATTTTAAAGTGCATAGATAATAGAAAGATAGCAAAACTTGCAAAACTTTCGGGAGCACCTAAATCAAAATCCGCAGGGATTCTTTTGAATGTCCATTTAAATGAAAAGATTGAAAAAGATCAATTGTTATATACCATATACGCAGAATCTAAAGGCGAGCTGAACTATGCTTTAGAATACAAAAATTATCACAATAACATATTAACCATAACTTAAAAACAGACACGATGAAAACGATATTATTCAGCCTTCCCGGAAACGAAGAACTTACAGCACTTATGGCAAAAAAAATGGATGCTGAAATTGGAAAAGCAACCTTGCGAAACTTTCCTGATGGAGAATCCTATACACGTATCTTATCTGATGTAAAGGATAAATGTGTTGTACTGATTTGCACCTTGCACGAACCAGACGAAAAATTGTTGCCACTTTATTTTTTAAGTCATACTGCCAAATCATTAGGAGCAATGTGTACGTGCTTGGTAGCACCCTATCTCGCCTATATGCGGCAGGACAAAATTTTCAATGAAGGCGAAGGTGTTACTTCTGGTTTTTTCGGAAAACTGATTTCAGGTTTTGCCGATAGCATTACCACGGTTGACCCACATCTACATAGAATTAGCTCTTTAGGGGAAGTATATCAAATTCCTAATAAAGTCATTCACGCAGCTGATGCTATTTCAGATTGGATAAAGGAAAACATCGAAAACCCAGTACTTATTGGCCCAGATTCAGAAAGTGAACAATGGGTTTCTGAAGTTGCAAAAAAAGCAGGAGCACCATTTACGGTATTACAAAAAGTGCGTCACGGCGACCGTAATGTGGAAGTCTCTGTTCCAGATGTAGAAAAATACAAGAATGCCACACCCATTTTAGTGGATGACATCATTTCAACTGCACGTACAATGATTGAAACGGTAAAGCATTTAAAAAAGGCCGGAATGAAGCCGCCTATATGTGTTGGTATTCACGCAGTATTTTCAGGTAATGCCTATCAGGATTTGTTGGATTCAGGAGTAGAAAAAATAGTGACCTGCAATACCATTCCACACCCTTCAAATGCTATTGATTTAAGCGATATACTGGCAAAAGAAGTAATGAAATTAATGCATCATATATGAGAAAACGAGTTTTCATAGTACTAGTCATATTATTCAGCATTACAATGACTGGACAAAATGAAATGCTTATTGGGCAGATTTCTGATAGACTTGTCGTTAGGGAGAATTTTGATGAAGAAGGTGCTTTTCTCAACAAGCAAACTTTTGATGCTGGTAAAACAATAGAGAAAAATGGATATTTTGAAATTGAGGTAATCACAGAATTATTTGACAAAGACAAAAAATCCACCGACAAATATACAACGACCTATCGCTGTAAGCCAAATGAAGCCAGTGTGATGGTAATGGCATTTCCATTTTCAAACCCAAAATCAAAAGAAACAGAAATCAATACCACTTCTATAAATTTTAAAGAGCTGTATGATTTAGAAAACTTGGAAGATATAGAACTGGAAATGAGTTTTGACTCGGGCTTATTAAACTTTTTTGGTTCAAAAAGTATCATAAAGATTTATGATCGAAAACTAGAGAGCAACAAAAATAATATTAATTCAAAAATCAATATTAAGGCCTATGCTTGGGGAATTCGCATTAAGCAACTCGACTATAAGGTTAACGAGAAATTAAATGGAAAAGGTTTATTGACCTTTCAGAAATTTACCGAAGCAGATAACAGTTATTTTACAGTGACTTATAAATAAAAACAAATGAAAAATTACGATACACTTTCAGAAACTATGGCGCATTTACAGAAAAAAGGATATACCGTCGATTTTAATTTAAAGACTGAACATCTGGAATGCAATGCCTTAAAATTGAAATTACATCCAGAAGATTTTGATGTTGATGAGATGCACCGTTTTGAAGGTATGAGCAGTACCGATGACAACAGCGTCCTTTATGCCATTTCATCCAAAAATGGGATTAAGGGTCTTTTGGTAGATGCCTATGGCGTCTATGCCGAAAATATCTCGGAAGCAATGAGAAAGAAATTACGATAACACTTAAACAATACTATAATGGAAAATCACAATCACGACAAAATGGATCATTCAAAAATGAAACACAACAAAGAAGACCATTCAAAAATGGATCATTCCAAAATGAAAAAGGGTGGTGGAGACCATTCTGGTCATAATCCGGGTCACGGACAAATGGGTCACGATCATCATAAAATGATGATTGCAGACTTTAGAAAACGGTTCTGGGTAACGCTAGTCCTAACAATTCCAATCTTGTTCTTCTCGCCAATGATTCAAGATTTTTTTGGATATGAGTTCTTACTTCCAGGAAATCCTTATGTACTGTTTGCACTCTCTACCATTGTATATTTCTATGGTGGCTGGCCTTTTCTTAAGGGTTTTGTTTCCGAAGTAAAGAATGGTGCACCAGGAATGATGACGCTAATTTCTATGGCAATAAGTGTCGCTTATTTCTATAGTTCTGCAACCGTTTTTGGTTTAGAAGGTGTTGATTTCTTTTGGGAACTGGCAACTCTAATCGCAATTATGCTTGTAGGTCATTGGATAGAAATGAAAAGTGTCCTCGGTGCATCAAAAGCTTTACAACTTTTAGTAAGTATGATGCCGGCCGAAGCTCACAGAGTGAATGGCGACACTATTGAAGATATTTCACTCGAAGATTTATTAAAAGATGATGTAATATTGGTAAAGCCGGGAGAGAAAGTTCCTGCCGATGGAATTATTATTGAAGGCTCAAGCTATTTAAACGAGTCTATGTTGACGGGAGAGTCAAAACCTGTAAAAAAAGATGAAAATGATAAAGTAATTGGAGGTTCGGTAAACGGCAATGGTAGTATAAAAGTAAAAGTAGAGCATACGGGTAAAGACAGCTATCTCAACAAAGTTATCACAATGGTGGAGGAAGCACAAAAGACCAAGTCCAAAATGCAAAACCTTTCCGATAGGGCTGCAAAATGGCTGACCTATATTGCGCTGGCTATTGGTTTTGGTACGTTAGCAGTTTGGTTGATTTTAGGCTTTCCATTTGTCTATGCTTTAGAAAGAATGGTTACAGTTATGGTCATTGCCTGTCCACACGCTTTAGGACTTGCCATACCATTGGTAGTTGCAATCTCTACATCGGTATCTGCACAAAACGGATTGTTGATTCGTAATAGAACTGCATTTGAAGAATCACGTAAAATTTCAGTCCTGCTTTTTGATAAAACGGGAACGCTAACCAAAGGGGATTTTGGCGTGACACGCATCGAATCTGTAAATGAAGCGTATTCAACCGAAGAAATTTTACGACTGTCCAGTGCTTTGGAACAGAGTTCAGAACATCCTATTGCTGTAGGTATTATTAAGAGAGTTAAAGAAGACAATATTACCATCCCAAAACCCGAAAACTTCAATGCAATTACTGGTAAAGGCGTAGAGGCAAATGTAGAAGGCAAACAAGTAAAAGTGGTTAGTCCTGGTTATTTAAGGGATGAAAAAATTACTATTCCTGAAGATGCGTATAGTGATGCTGCTGAAACTGTTGTATTCATATTAATTGATGGACAGCTAGCAGGATACATTGCCCTTGCTGATGAAATAAGACCAGAATCTGCCGAAGCTATTAGAATATTCAAAAAGAACAATATCAAAGTCTTGATGGCTACAGGCGATAATGAACAAACAGCTAAAGCAGTTAGCGATAAGCTTGGCCTAGATGGCTATTATGCAGAAGTGTTACCCCACCAAAAAGTAGAAATCGTTAAAGAATTGCAAGGGAAGGACGAATTTGTGGCAATGACAGGAGATGGGGTAAACGACGCCCCCGCTTTAGCACAGGCAAACGTGGGTATTGCAGTAGGTTCTGGAACAGATGTGGCGGCGGAAACCGCAGATATTATTTTGGTAAATAGCAATCCACAAGATATTGCCAACTTAATATTATTTGGAAAGGCTACCTATAATAAAATGATTCAAAATCTAATCTGGGCAACAGGTTATAATGTAATAGCGATTCCACTAGCGGCTGGTGTACTATATTCTTCAGGCTTTGTTTTAGGGCCAGCAGTAGGAGCTGTATTAATGAGTTTGAGTACCATTATAGTGGCCATTAATGCGCAATTATTGAAGCGGAAAATTGGTAAAAAATAAATGGAAAGAAAAGAAAAACTCAACAGGATATTTTTAATCCTGTTGAGTTTGTTTGTAGTGATGTTGGGCTATGGTATATTATTGCCAACCCTTCCTTACTATACCGAAAGATTAGCTTTAAAAGACAATCTTGACACCGACCTTATCAATTTCCATATTGGATTGCTCACAAGCATTTATCCATTTTTTCAGTTACTATTCGTAGTGGTTTGGGGAAAACTATCGGACAGATACGGCAGGAAACCTATTATCATTTGTGGACTAATCGGTTTTGTAATTATGCAATTACTTACTGGCCTAGCCACATCCTTGACAATGCTATATATTGCTCGAATTTTTGGTGGAATTTTTACGTCATCAGTTATTCCAGTTAGCAATGCATATTTAAGTGATATTACATCTGAAAAACGTAGAACAAAAATAATGGCCTGGTCTGGTGTTGCCATTAGCTCTGGTGTTATTTTCGGCCCTGTCATTGGCGGCTTTTTATCCCAAACTGACATTCATATAAGATATTCTATAGGTCTGCTACATTTAGACCGATTTTCAGTCCCCTTTTTATTCGTTGCCATACTAGGATTAATTGTCCTTTTCGTTGTGATGAAATGGCTAAAGAACACCGCTCGTGTAGATAAGTTCACTACAAAAAAAGTAAGCTTGCGTTTCACATTTACTAAATATTTTATCGTATTACTGGTATTATCCTTTGTCATTCAATTTGTAGTGACCTTGTTTGAAACTGTCTTTTCAATCTATGGCAAAGATGAATTAGGATTTAACAGTAATCAAGTCGGTATTGGATTTATGCTATGTGGTTCAATAATGGCTGTTTTACAACCCGTGTTCGCTACTTACGGAGAGAGGTTTTTATCCACAAAGAAACAAATTGCTCTAGGGCTATTTATATCTGGACTATCCTTAATAGCCTTTCCATTTTTTAATAATGAAATTTTGGTCTATGCATTAATCATTGTTTTTGCTGCTGGAGGTGCTATGGTGACACCAAATTTACTTTCTGCGGTTTCATTAATATCAAAAAAGAATACTGGCAGGAACATCTCTATTCAGAGCTCGACCAATAGCATTGGTCAGATTCTAGGCCCCGTTTTAGGAACGTGGCTAATTACAGGTGGTTTTTACTATCCTTTCATTATTGCCGGAATCATTGTTTTGGTTGCTATTAGCACTCTATTTTTTCTTAAAAATCCGCCATAAAATACATACGTATTACTTATTGATGTTTAACCCAAATCCAAAGCCCCAATAATACTATGTACAAGCTAATTCATATAATAATAGACAATTATAAAGAGGAAATAAAAATAGTTGAGGAATCTAACCTTGGCGATTTCAATAATGTTGAAAAAGGTATTTCCATTTCAAGACGATATTTACAAAAGTTACGAATATGTGTCAGGGAAAATGAATTCGTGGATCAACAGAACGAAATAATATTCTTTAAAAAACATAAGCCTTACATCTACAGCAGATTAAAATTTTATGCCCAACTCTATAATTTTTTAATAAATAGGCCTGCGGGAACAATAAAATCCCAAGAAGAATTTATAGATTCAGAAATAAATAGGCTTCAAGAAAGCAATAGACGAAATATAGACTTTATCAAATATTACAGAGAGGATTCTGAACTTTTAGATGAATTTTATTTTTTACGCGGACACGACAAAATTAGCTTGGTTTCTGACACATCACACTTTTATACTGATGCAGAATTTTCTACAAGCCACGATAGCGCTATTGCAAAAATTATGGCCTATGACCTTTTAATTAGCCACTACGTTGGGGAATTAAGTTATTTAAGAGACCTGTCCTACAGTAAACCCAATAAATTGAACACTTTATCAAATGGTGAGCGACTTGGTTGGACAGCCTCAAAAACAGACCTCATTGAATTGATTTATGCCTTACAGGCATCTGGGGCAATAAAAAGTGGTACCGCTGGCATTAAAGAAATGGCTTCAGCTTGTGAAGACATCTTTGAACTCAAACTCGGAAATGTATATAGAACTTTTCTAGAAATTAGAGAACGGAAAATTGACCAAACCAAGTTTATCGATAGACTAAAATCAACACTTTTAAGGCGAATGGAAGAAACGGACGGATAATTTTTTTAAAATTCAAAACGTTAAAATTTTTCCCAAGTTGGGTTGAACTTGGGAAAAAGTAAAATTAATTTTATTTATCGTCATTTGGTATAGATGATTTAAAGAACAAACCCCAAATAGAACTAATCTAAACCATTGAAAATGAACAAATAAAAACACCCTACTTGGGTGCAACTTGGGAATAAAATCCAATAAACCATCCCAAATTTGTAGAACGAAAGTCAAATCAGATCAGGGGCTATCAAATTAGTTGAAATCGAAACGATAGTCCCTTTCTTTAAAATCGTTCTATTATGCCAGCAAATATTATTACCACCGACGACCTTCGAGAATTCAAAATGGAATTGCTCGATGACATTAAGAATCTTCTATCTAAACAAGCAACTGGAAAACTTAAGAAATATCTAAAATCTTCCGAAGTAATGGATTTGCTTCAAGTCAGTCCAGGGACATTACAGAATCTTCGCATAAACGGAACATTGCCATACACAAAAGTTGGGGGTATTATCTACTACGATGCCGAGGAAATTCAAGGCGTGATGACATCAAATCGTGTACAGCACGGTTTAAATTCTTAAGCGATGAACTACATAAAGCTACTTAATGCGGCATTTGAAAAATTCTATTTCGATGACCGCCTAAATCCCACGCACATAACCCTGTATATGGCGCTATTTCAGGAATGGAATAGTAGTCGGTTTGCAGATGAATTTTATGTGAATCGAAGGGATTTGATGCGAGCTGCCAAAATAGGCTCAAAATCTACGTATCATCGATGCGTTACAGATTTAGACTCGTGGCTTTACCTATGCTATTTCCCATCCAACAATCCATACAAGGGCAGTAAAATCAAGATGTCCATTATTGGGACAAGTGATGAACCTGTTACGGGACAGTACAATCCCATATTAGAACAACTTGCGGAACAGTACCATCCCAGAGGTGTACCGCTTGAGGGACACCACCATCCCAAAAATGGACAAGTTGTGGACTTGCACCATCCCACCAGTGGACAAGCATTGGTATCTACTATAAACAATACCAAACAAGTAAACAATATAAAACAACCAAAGGGCTGGCAGGCCGTTATTGATTTTTTTATTGAAAAAGGTTTTATTGCCGATGAAGGAAAAAAATTCTTCGAGCATTACGAAACTCGGAACTGGAAAACGAGTGATGGAAATGAAATTAGAGATTGGCGTGCCTTGGCTACGAACTGGATGGACAGAACAGAGCTATATACCGAGGAAAACAAACCAAACAAAAAACAACCGTCCCAAATCAAGGACAACTTGCGAACCACTAAAAACAAAGATTATGGACAACCCCTCTAAAATTACCGAAGGTGGCGTGGAATACTCGCTCGGAAAGTTTGATGGTAAAAGCGTTCTCTACGATTTTGACAAAATCTTGATTTACTTGGATGCAAAGGGAAAGTTGCTCTTTGGCAAACAATTTAGAATCTATGATGAGGACACGGTTATCATCCGCAAACTATGCCATTATTTCATCAAGGATGAAGAAAATTGTCTGAAAGATGATATCGATCCTGACAAGGGCATACTTCTTTCAGGGCCTGTAGGGTGTGGAAAGACCACTTTGATGAAACTACTGCGATACATCGTGCCAATGCAACGATCCTATGAAATGATTCCCTGCCGAAATGTAGCGTTTAGTTTTAATCACTTGGGATTTAAGACTATCGAGGAATATGGTAATACAAAATTTTTCTGCTTTGATGATTTAGGCGTCGAGCCTGCTGGAAGGTTTTATGGCAAGGATCTGAACGTAATGGGCGAAGTGCTCTTGTCTCGTTACGAATTATATCTGCAAACCAAAAAGAAAATTAAAACCCACGCCACCACTAATCTGAACGCTGAAGAACTGGAAGAACGCTACGGAAATCGTGTTCGAAGCAGAATGCGTGAGCTGTTTAATTTGATTGCTTTTAATAAGACAGCTGGGGATAAACGGAAGTAATGTGATTTTTTTTAGTTGATTTTAAAAGAATTTTGGATATTACAATTTGACTTTCAATATCTTGAACCAATGCGTATGAAAAAAATAACACCTATTAAGATTATAGAAATCAATAAAAATCGCTTCGATATTTTTATGCTTTTTACGAGGCATCCTTTTATAAATTTTCTTGCCAAAGAACTACACTATTATACCAATGATTCCAATACACTTTTAGGAGTTGTTATTCTTGACTATACGGACCAAGATTATAATTACATACTAATGGCACGGGATGAAAATCGGCAATTCCGGGCTTTTGAAATAAAAACAGATTACACTACCGAAGAAAAATGCATAACAGCTCTAACCAATTCAATGAAATGGCATAGTTCTCAAAATCTGACTATTGTAGAACAAGGCGGACCACCTAAAGGACTTAAACTATTCGAGGTAAACCAACCACCAGAAAAACTTCATCCGTATTTCAATAATCTTAAAAACAATAAGGGTTCAAAGGCTTCAAAACAAGCTATTATTGAAATATCAAATCATTTAGATGACATAGACGGAAATTTTGTGGAGCAGTTTCAATCTATAAATGGTTTTGATGCTCGTTTGTGGGAGCTTTATCTCTTTGCTTCTTTTATAGAGTTAGAATTTGAAATGTTAAGAGAGTTTAATAGACCCGATTTCTTGATTAAAAAGGATGATTTAACTATTGCTGTAGAAGCTGTTATTTTAGGACGTAAAAACGACCCACCTAAATTAGTACATATACAACCACCTTCCACCACTTTGCAAGACATTGAAGAAAAACTAGAAAATGAAACGCCACTACGCTATGGTAGTGCGCTCTATTCAAAACTTAAAAAAGAATATTGGAAACTTGACCACGTAAAAAATAAACCTCTCGTATTTGCTATTGCAGATTTCCACAGTGATGCCTCAATGATATGGTCTTTTGTCGCTCTAACTGAATATTTATATGGCCATAAGCAAATAATTGAGAAAGATGAAAATGGTAAAAATATAGTTAAGTCTGTAAAAGCAAATAATTACACAAAGCCTTCGGGAGAAATAATCCCTACAGGTTTTTTCGACCAACCTGAAACAGAAAATGTAAGCGCTATATTATTCTCTGCTACAGGTACTCTCGCAAAATTTACGCGTATGGGGATGCAAGCAGGTTTTGCCGAAGAAGGTCAAATAGTTATACGTATTGGAGATTGTGTTCATAAAGACCCAAAAAGTTTGGAGCCGATGTCATTTAAATATCAAGTATCAGAAGAAACAAAAGAAAACTGGCGAGAAGGTTTAAACTTATTTCATAATCCAAAAGCAAAGCACCCTATTGATATGGAATACTTTCCAAACATAGGTCATCATAAGTTTATAGATGGAGAACTAGTAAGTTATACACCAGATTTTCATCCTTATGCTTCAATGAATTACAACACAATTACCAAATAAAAAAATCATAATGGATTTTCCTATAAACGAAATAAGAGACAATCAGAAATCACTTGCACCACATATCAACTTTGATGGAAAATATCATTTTTTCTATGATGAATCCAATAATCCGAGAAAACTATATACAAGAGAAGCAGATTTTAATACTTTAATCACTGGTAGTTTTGTTTTAGGTGGGATAGTAGATGAAGGGAATGTATTCAACTTCAAAAAGCTTAAGGATTCTTTAAAATTGCAAAAAAATGTAAAGGAGTTAAAGTTCACACATTTAGCTAGTGGCGATTTTATAAACTGTTTAAACTCTCAAAAAATAAATACCTATTTACAATTTATAGATGATGAAGATATATTAGTCCATTTGTCCAACATCAATCTGTTATATTATTCCATAGTAGATATAGTAGATTCTGCAATTATGAATCGCAAGGAATTGCTTGAACGTGGTCCTCAATTTGTTGCAGAACTAAAAAACACTATGCATCAAGTGCTTAGAGAGCACTTAGATGATACTAGAGCTCTATTTTTTAAATTTAATTATCCGAATATAAGTCAGGAAGATATTCCTGAATTTATAGCAGAAATTATAGCTATAGCAAATTGTAACAACGAAAAAATCAAAAATCAGAAGAGCTTAAAAATTCTTAAAGAAATACTTGACTTTTCAGGTAAGAAACATAAAATGCCGTTTCTAGGAGGAGAAAAAGATAATATGCTAATAGAAGAATTTTACCAGTTTTACATAAAGCAGGTTTATATGTTTAAAAACTCTACCCATACATTCGATAATGAGGATGCCATCCAAAAAATTATCGGTGACTTCAATCTTATTGATGGAAAAAGAACTTTAAAAAACTATGTATTTAAAGATTCAAAATCAGAAGTTATGATTCAGCTTTCCGATATCATTGTAGGCTTAACTTCTAAATACCATAGCTTTATAAATAATCATTCTGAAGAACTAATAATTACAGAGTTTGAAAAATTAAATGATTTGCAAAAAAGTAATCTTCAGCTGTACTTGAAGGTTATTTCTAAATCTGATAACCATAATCCAGGTTTTTTTCATCATATAACAGGTACAACTGAACAAAATAGGATGCACACTCTTAATACTCTCATTGAACAAGAATAAATTCTTCAATTCCCCAAGTATCATATACGTTTTAGTTGTGCTAACATAATTTCCATTCTACGTATCAAATCGTCATATGTAAAAATATCAATTATGTTTTTATACTTCCTTTTGATTATCTCAAAATCTGAAAGTTGACTTTCCGTTAGGTTATTATCTCTTCCCATAATAATCATCCCATTTGGATTTGTAATCTTTATTTTTAAATTTTCAGGAAGTCGACTTTTGTACTTTTCCGTTAATCTCTTTTCGCCTGCCGTTCCTGTTTTATTTAAATAGAAAATATATTTCTCAATTTGCATTATTGTTCCTGATAGGTCTCTGTTAGGTATATGATTATCTCTGTATGGATTAGCCGACACTATATTTTTATCAAAAGGAATTTTTATTTCCACAATATCTAGATTTCCCATAAAGTCGATTAATCCATAATCTAATCTTCTGGTCTTATTATTATAGATATCCTTAAATCTTACTTCGTCAAATACAGCAATATACTTAGGAAAGAGCAATAATATTATTTCAATCATTTCTGCTTGCCATTGATTTTCTGAGTACTTGATTTCATTGGAAAGCATATCTATTAATTTTTCTAAAAGCGTTTGATATTTGATAATATCGGCTTCTCGAAATGTTTTTCTTAAGTTGCTACCATAAGTGGGTGTTTTCTTGTTTAAATAGTTTTGATAAGACTCTTCCTTATCCAAAATATGGTCAAAATAATTCTTTAAGATTGATGTGACTTTCGCTTGACGATATAGGCTAATTTCGTGTGTAGTAGGAAACACTTTGATAAGGTTTTCAAACTCTTCAATTGGTAATATTGTTTCTCTTGGACCACCAATATAGATATCCTCTTTTAAGTGTTTATCTATTTGTAATAGAAGTGAGGATTTAGATTTTACAAAAAAATAATCGAGATTTATAGCTAAAGATTTATGAAAGAAAAAAGTATTAGCAAGTCCTAAAACCTCTCTATACACGCCATAGTAATCATCCATTAATTCCCCAAGCTCAAAGAAGTATTCGGATTCATCATATTCATTTCCAACCTTTTTGAGAAGTGACTTACTATTTACATTAAAAATGTGCTTAATTTTGAATGGAAGCTCGGTTTCTAATTTCTTATCCAGCCATTCCGTAGGCTCATAATCGGAATAGTATTTTAAAACAAGTTTTGAATCTATTTTTTCTATCTCTACCAAATCTCAATATTTATTAGTTCTTTAAATTTCATTTATTATAGAAAGAAGCTCTACCAAGTTCATTGATTCTTCCTCTACCCAAGTGTCATCTTGAATTAAGCTCTTGATTGTTTCTTGTTGTTGCTCAGAAAAGTCCTTACTTTTCAAACCTGAAAATTCCTTTTTACGCCATTTACTTTTATGATGTGGTGAATTTACAGGTAGTGCATCATCTAATGTATTGGGCTCAATCAATGTAATTTCCTTTCCTTTTTCTTTAAAGATGCCTTTTATTCTAGAAAAAATGGATAATCCGTGATGGTCCCAATCGCAAAAGTAAAACAAAGGCAGTTCTATTTTTTTGGTAGGAATGTCTTTTAAAGGATTTGTATTGTTACCACCTACATACCATAATTCTATGTTGTTCTGTTTGTATTCGTAGGGCACTTTTAGGCAAGCTATATTTTCGCAAATAACAACCAACTTAGGATTTTCGCAATCTACAACAAAGCGCCATTGACTGTTTTTTGGGTCTTTCTCTGGGAATTCCTCAA
Source organism: Formosa sp. F44 (assembly GCF_056238645.1). Next base: position 105,286 of record NZ_JBWDLJ010000003.1, on the reverse strand, counting down.
TCTCTAAAAGCTGTAATACGGCATTACGTAAGCTGGGTTTATTTGTTAGGTATTTTGCACCTTTACCTTTGAAAACTCTTGCTGAAAAGGTATATTCAGTTGTTAAGTGCTTTTTAAGTTCGTCTTTTTGATAATATATAAAGGCCAAACTTTTTAAGTCATCATCGTTGTACGTTTTGTGAGCGTTACTTTCTAATCCAGCTTTTTCAAAAAACTTAGAATAGTATTGAAAATAGTCCAAAAATTCTTCTTCGTAATATTCCTTAAAGCCATATTTTGCTTCCAAAATTTTAGGATTGCCCATTTTGGGTTTTATTAATTTTTTCTGCTTAATCAGCACTTGCTTAATAAAACTATTATTCTCAATCTTAAGATTAGTTTTATCATTCTTGTACAACTGGTTAAGACCAATTAAATATTTCCATTCAACACTTTTTTTCATTTTTGATATCTGCGAACTAGCAGCTTTCTAATTAGTTTGTATTCTTATCAAAATCCCCAAATATTGGAACTGGCTCATAATTTACTTTATCCGATTCTTCCAAATTATTATGAAGCAAATAGATATACTGATTTTGCATATCAACTTTATATGGTTGAATTGATAGCGATATAATCTGGTAATCATTCGCTTTTGCAATATCATAAAGCATATCAAAATTACTTCCTAGTCCAGCTGCTTCATCTATTGGCATAAATCGAATTCCATCCCTTACCTTATCTTTGGCTTCTCTATTAATTAATGAGAGCCTAGAAATACACAAAAGGGCAATTGCTGCATAAGTTTGACTTGTACTTCCAGGATTCTTTTTTCCGTGAACGGATTGAATTGTAAAATTTAGTCCGTAATAAGATTTAGGATTGAGCAATTCCCAAATTTTAGGTTTCAAATTTCTAGAGCCACCGCATTTGTAAAACGCTTCCTGCATTTTTTCTTCCAAAGAGGTGAATTTTTCCAATTCATTTGAAATACCTTGTAAAGCATCAAATAAATTGCCTTCACTAGAAACTTTAATATCCTTTTTGATTTCCTCAATAAACTCTTCCATCCAAGTTCTTGGATAACTACCTTCATAGTAAATGGATAATTTGGCTCTATGACCACCAGTAATTGTTTTATCGTCTGAGTCTATAAAATCTCTAATTTTCTTTGAGTAATATATCTGTTCACTAACCTCGTTATTGACTTTATCTATAATGCTCGTCAACTTTTGAAGTTTTCTAATATTCAATTTTTTGTTTTTGATATTAATTGCATCGAGCAATTGCTTAATGCGTGGAATTATCTCGTCATCTTCTAAATCCTTTTCTGAAAAAATCTCTGGCGGTAATATTTCTGCACAAATCTGTTTAAAATCATCTTCCCCCAAGTATCGCTTTTCTTTTTGCTTTAAAAATTCTTTTACAATCAAATCATATCTAATACCATATTGTTTTTCAGATTCAGAATAACAACCGTGCTGTTCTTCTAAAAATTCTGATTTTATACTTGTTTCTGATATTTCAATTTCTGAAGTAAAATCAGGATTGTTATTAATCAATTTTTCTAAATCAACTTTAAATACATCTATCTCTTTATCTTCAAATTTTAAATCCTCTGCAGCAACCTCTTTTCTAGATGTTTCATTTAAGATAGAAAGGAAAGAACTATACAAATCCTCTGAAGCGTTAATTTTTGATTTTATGGCTTCTAAGTCATTCGATTCTTTAATCTCGTATGTATACTTTTTTAATAGTAGAAGAATCTCTTCATCTATATCTGTAATGACAATTTTTTTGGAACTCGTTGTTAATCCTTTTATGAGCGCAGAATTATCAGACCTATTATCGTCGGCAAGCTTATATGTTTTTCTTGCCTTTTTTAACCCTTTATCTATCTGCTCATCTTCATCCAGTAATTTTAAATATTGGCTAATGGCATCAGAAGTTTCATCGAATAAATCGTGTTTATCAAAATTAGAATTTACATCTTTTGATTCCCAAGATAAAAGATACTCAGAAGGATTATCAAGACTGTTAAGTAATTCTTTTAACGTTTTCCAATTTTTAAGTTCAAGATCTAATAGTTTAATGTCATTATCTAAAGTCGCTTTTTGGCTCGTGAAATAGTCCTTTATTTTATCTGAATTCCCTGTATCGAATATTGGCTCTTTTACATACGGTATGTATTCTCGTATACCATTTAAATCCAGCCAAAATCCATTAGCTTCATCTTTTGTGATTTGTAGATTTTGAATTAACAGTTTTGGCTCAGGAATGTACCTTGAATTAATTCCGTTTTTTGGCTCTTTAGTTGTGATGTTGTCATTTTGATATTTGTGAACCACACTTTCCTCTTGCAAGGTCAGTTTTCTTTTAAGATTTAATGCCCAATGTGCAAGGGAAGCTTTATCGTCTAGATTATTAAGGACTTTTAGTTTTCTTTTTTCTTCAAGAGAAGTTTCTAAACTACTTACTGTTTCGCCAATAGTTAGTAATGTGTTTTTATTCAGCTTATTGTTTTTCCCAAAGAAAGGATTAATTCCTTTTTCCTTTAATTGAGATTTAAAATATTTTATTCGCTCAATATCCTGTTTGTTTTTATGGTAGTTGTGATAGTGTTCTGATAGTTCTTGCCCTGTTTTTTCAAAATATTCCATCCAAGAAAAATACTTCTTCAGGTTATCACTTTTACCCTGCCACAACATTTTAATTGCCAAAGCTTTTTCAAACGCTTCATCTAAAGCTGATACGTTTAACTTCAGTTCTACAACTTTGGCTTCTGCAAAATCTTTCAGCCCGCGTAATGTATTTCGATTATCATAAAATGCATCTAACTTTTTGCACATCTTGATATTAGACAATGCTATCTGCTGATTTAAATACTGATATTTTGTAGTCAGATAATTTGTATTGGCCTTGTCTCGCTCTTTTTTGAGATTGAGAAGTTCTTGCAATTCTGTCTGCTTATGAGTTAGTAAATCTATTTCTTCTCTATTAGATTCAAACTGCTTAATATCGCCACTTAGCTCTTCTACAGCTTTATCAAACTCTTGCTTTAGTTCTTTTTCTTTATCATTTCCGAAGAGAAACTCTTGAATGCGTTCACTCTTTTTAATATCGAGTGATTCTCTAGAAAATGCTTGTATAATTTTCGCGTAACTTTTCAAGGATTCTTGGTTGATAGATAAATCAACGGGAATGATAAAATTTTCAAATAAAAGTTTATGAAACTTTCCCAGTCTAGACCACGATTCGCAGACTAACCTTTTAGAATCGAAAATATGATTCTTTAAATCATCAATAGGTAAGATGCTGTTATCTTTTAGAAAATCTAAAAAACCAATTGGTTGATTAAAAGCAATTAGTTCGCTCTCTGGCTCAAAATTATCGCCTTGCTGTATTACAAAAGATTGTGAACTTCCTGTGCTTTCTAAGTAAATACCAATAATTACAAATTCATCTTTACCGAGCTCAACATTGATAAATGCGTAACCCATATCTGTACCATTTCCAGCAGTTCTCAAAACCATCGTTTTGGGCTGTCTTGGCTCACTACTATCGGTTGGGGAATGAAATGCACCAGAACCCACAAAAATAAGTTGCAAAATATCGGCAATCATACTTTTACCTGAACCACCTTCGCCTACAAAATCTGTTCTAAATGGATTAAACTCATAATCAAACGATTGATGATGCACTATACCTAAAGTGGATAATCTTTTTATTCTAGGATATCGTTTCATCTCAATTCATTTAATGTTTCGTCCAGATTATTTATCAAGTCTTCGTGTATGGCGATGAGCCTGTCGAAAGCTGGAAGCAAATCAAAATCATCATCATTAAGTGTAACCCAACCTATTTTTTTAAATTCCCTAAGTGCTGATTCTACAGTTGCATCAATAGCATCATCGTTAAGGTTTCCTGGGTTTGTGTTTCTAGATTTTGCAATTAGTCTGTAAATACCTGGTTTTAAACCTTCGTAATCTATTCTTATCTTTTTCTGAAGGTCTTTTACTGAAACCACATCAATTTGATTATCGATAAAGAAAATCTTGTAGATAATAAATCCAATAATGACGTACTCACTTTTCATATGATGTCTGTGACTAGCATCGATTTTACCTCTTGTAGAACCTATGAAATCCAAAAAATAATAACCACTCGCTTCAGTACCACCAAAAATTAACTCAACACTAAACAGATATTGATAATATGCTCTTAAGCTATCCTCATTAGAATAGATATAGTTGTAGTATTTAGCTTGGCTGCCTTCCCTTTGAAAATGCACGCCATCTTTAAGCATATAATCGAGAGATGCAAATAAATCTTGAGTATCTGGGTGGTTTAAAAACCGTACCCTTATGTCTTCTGTATGTTCATCTTCCATAAACTTATGTGCTCTATTTTGGTATTGGTTTGTTTGGTCTTGTTCATTTTAAAATTAAAATTCTTCGACTTATTTGCGTGCTGAATCGAACTGTAAATTGCGCTTACTGCTATCTGTCCATCATTGGTTTCTTCCATTATCTGAAAAAACGTTTTTGATAAATCAATGCTTCCTCTCAATTCAATTTCAGCGATAATATGCTTTTCCCACTTACTGATTAAATCTTGCTGATTGAGCACATTTAAGATGCTCTGTGTATTTTCCTCAATCTTTACAGTATTGGATGAATAGGTAGTTCTCTTCTTTGGTTTTGAAGGAAACAATTCCCTTTCTCGCTCAACGATCGTAAAATTTGGTGTATCTATATGTAGGATAGGGTTAGCAACATTATCTGGCAATAAGGTTGCCTTTTTACTGTCTACTGTACTTTTATCTAAAAGAAAATGTAGAAACTTTTCAACCTTAGTATTAAATTGAGGTCTATTTAAAATAGCAAATAATCGCCTAATTTTTGGCTGAATCCTATCTAACTTCCTGTCAATGGAATCTAGCCTTTCATTAAGATACTTTATAAAAAAGTGTACATCTACAATTAAATCATCAGCTTCAGAATCTGTGTCCTCTCGCTTTTCTAAAATTGAGCGGATAACTTTAGTTTCAGAATAGGCCGCTGCTAATTCTTTACTTTGGTCTTGCGCCTTATCGAGATTGCGCTCTACTTCTTCTAAAAGGTCGATGAATTTCTTATCTGAATTTGTCGTATTATCCTTAAGCTTGTTTACTGATTCTATAATTTGTCTATCTAAAAAATCTACCTGTTCTCTAAGATCGGGTTCGTATTTTTTAAATTCAGTTTTAAGCCAAAACTTTAAATCATCTAAAGTTTCTCTTTTTCTTAGTGAGGCTGTAAGAAGAATGCAAATTTTCTCAATATGAGTAGGGCTGAAATTACCTTCTAAGGTTTCTTTAGCATAAGCATAAAACCTATAAGCATAGTCCTTAAAATAATATTTTTGAGTTTCTTGATTGTAGTCTAAAAAATATTCCTGAAGTTCTTCAATGTGCGCACTATAGATTTCTTTTGGGTATCTCTCAGTCGTTTTGCTTATTTGAGCGAAAGCATCGTGCAAATCTTTCTCAATAAATTTTCCATCAGGAAGTGATTTATCATCGATTTTTTGAAATAAAACCATAACCGCTAACCCTACTTCTTTCTTGGGGAAAAGTAGCTGATAAACACCTGGTTCTTTAATCTCTTTTACAAAGTCAAAATTTATTTTATTGTTTTCGTTCAATTTTTATATCAGGGCATTTTTTTAACAAAATTCCCCATAAAGATAATTAATTGAGATTGCCTTAGTTACGGTTATCCATATTTTTATTAAATAGACCTTTAACTTCGGCATATAATAAGTAAATAAGAGACCTGAGGCACATAACAATTTCTTTAAAAAATCCATTCATAATCCTTCTTTTAACGATTTATATATTTGATTAGCTACTATTTTTAAATTCCCTCTTCGATTTAAGTAACCACTTTCATACCTGTTACTCAAAAACCCCGATTCCAAAAGGACAGATGGACAATAATTAATAGTTCCTCGTAGTACCTGAAAATTCGCAAACTTCACACCCCTACTTTCAAATCCCAATTTCTTATTAAGTGCAGCTTGCAATTGAAAAGCCAACCAGGTAGAGTCATCTGAATATTTGGATTCTGCATCTGCCACATAAACTTCCACACCTCTAGCATTCGGATTATCCGAATGATTGCAATGCAACGACACAAACAAATCAGCTTTAAGAGTTTTGGCCAGCTTCGTTCTATCCGATAGCGAGATAAGTGTATCGCTATATCTAGTTAAATAAATATCCAGAGGCTTATCTAATTCATTATTTAGCTTCAAAATCGCTTTTGCAATATTGAGTACAACATCTTTTTCTTGGATGCCATTTATTCCAATTGCACCAGAATCTTTTCCGCCGTGTCCAACGTCTATAATTATTCGTTTTTGCGTACTCGTTTCTTGTCCAAAAATGATGCACATTTTTAAGAGCAAAATCACAAAACTGACGTTTTTGAGCACTTTTTTCATTTTCAAGTTTTGGGTTATTAACAATTCAACTTCCAAAAATCATAGAATTTGATACCAAATAATAACAATTAAAATCAAACGAAATCAAATAATATTTTATTCACAATTATTTGATTATCAGTTATTTGTAAACAAATATATGTATTTTTCCAATAACGAAAACAACACAAATTATTAAACTTTTCAGTTATGAAAAAATCAAATTATTTCGCAGTATTTCTTTCACTTCTCTCAACATCTCTTTTTGCCCAAATTGGGGGAATTGAAGATTCCGTTAATGATGTAGGTGATACTATAAGAACAATCTTTCCAATTTTACTCGGTGTTATTTTTTTAGTTGGTTTCCTTTTTAATGCAGGACACTTCTTTGGCGAGAATGCAGATTTAAAAAAAGGTATTACTAGAGTTCTGGTATTCGTCTTAATTGCGGGTGCTGTAGTTGGAATATTTACTTATCTAATTGGAATCGTAGTCTAATGAACCCTCATCGAGGGTTTTATTATTAAAGCTGTATGAAGAAATTCGAGGTCTATAGAAATATTAGGAAAAAGGCAGTCATTTTTGGGCTGCCCATTTCCCTGTTTGCGCTAATGATGATGTCCATACTTGGGTCTTTAATGATTATCATTTTTTCATTCAGTTTCGGGATAATTATAGGTGTCTTAATTTTTAATGCTGCTCTCTACGTTGCGTTGACCCGAATCACAAACAATCCACAACTATTTCAGATGGCGAAAGCCTTCCCAAGAATCATCAGTAACAAAAGAAATTCAGGCTTTGATTATGAACAAGATTAACCTTTCGGCATATCAACCCATTGCGGATATTCAGGACAATATCGTGTTTGCCAACAATGGCAATGTGATTTTGTGCTATGAGGGAAATCTACCAGAAATCTACTCGCTTTCCGAAAAGGACTTTGAGGATATGCACGGTGCTTGGTTTCAGGCTCTAAAATCATTGCCTGTGGGAACTGTAGTTCACAAACAGGATATCTACCTTAAAAAAACCTATTCCTCGGAACAACTTCCGAATAATACTTTTTTAGAAAAAGCCACACACGAGCATTTTAAAGGTCGCGGACATATTGAACATAAATGCTATTTGTTCTTCATCTTGAGCAAAAACAAAGCGCTCAACAATCCAAAATATGTAAATCCTTTCCGAAAGGTTTCAAAGGGAATTGTACAGGAACTGGATGACAACATTAAGGGCTTTGTCAACTCTGTAAGCGATTCAGTTTCCTTTATAAACAATAGCAGAAAAATGGAATTTATTCCGCTTAAGGCGGAAGAGATTCAGCAACTCACAAGTGGCTATTTTAATGGGTTCAACGAAGGCTTTGATACCGATATTCTACTTGAAAAGAAAAGCGTCAATATTGGCGAAAACCATTTTGATGCCCTTGCCATCAATAGCGAACTGTGCTTTGGCGAAAGTGTACAGAGTAGCAAGACCAATGAGAAATTCACTTCAGACGATTTTGTGTTTCATCAAGGGTTTATTGATGGCTTAGGGCTTACGCTTAATGAAAACCATATTGTTAACCAGATTATTTATTTGGATGATAAACAGAAGTGGCGCAAGCTGCTAGATAAGAAAATAGAGGAACTGAACAAGAGCTCAGACTTCGGTTCGCAGAACAAAGTAGTACTTGGAAAGATTCAACACATTCTTGACCAAATAAATGCAGATGACAATGCACGAATTATTCGTGGTCATCTAAATATTGTCTATTGGGCGAAAGAAGCTAAAGAGCTCGATAAGATAACATCAAAGATAAAGACCGAATTTAAGGAATTAGATATCATCCCCTACTATCCAAGAGGCGAAGAGCGCAAGAATTATATCCTTAATAGCTACTGCTGTTTCTCTTCAAACTTCTCGAACAATGATTTATATGTAACCGATTTAAAACACGCATTGTGCTTGTTCATTAACAATAGCAATTACAAATCGGATGCTACCGGAATCATCTTCAACGACCGTGAAAACAACATTCCTGTTTTAAAGGATGTTTGGGATGAACGCAAAAAACGCATCAAGGCTCGAAACTTTGCCATTTTTGCACCAACGGGCGAGGGCAAATCATTTTTGGCGAATAACATTCTGCGCCAATATTTTGAAAGTGGCGTACGCTTGGTCATTATCGATTTGGGTGGCTCATATACCAAATTTGCAAAGCTCTATCCTGAAAAATATACCGTACTGCGTTACGAGAGCGGAAAGAATTTGGGCATCAATCCTTTTTACATCAGTAATCTAAAAGACTTAACACCAGACCGTCTTGAAGATTTATCTGTGTTTCTTTTTGAATTGTTTGCTTCAGATTTGAAAGTGACCAAAGCCCAATCGGTTTCCATCAAGAAAATACTGCGCCATTATTATGATAGTACTTCTGAGAATCATTCTTTGGAAGGTTTCTACAGTTTTATAGAAAGGAATCAGAAAGATCTTCTGAAAACCTTAAAAATCCATCCCGACTACTTCAATGTTACGAGTTTTTTGCACGTAATGTCAGAATACGTCGGCGATGGTCTATATAGTTTCCTCTTTGAAGTGAGCGAAGACCAGACCTATAAAATTGAAGACAAACGATTGATTGTTTTTGAACTGGATGAAGTCAAGGATAACAAGGAAATCTTGTCCGTGATGTTGAAGCTGATAAAGTCCGCCATCCAAAGAACCATTTGGAAAAACAGAGCTGAAAAAGGCATCATCTTATTCGACGAGTTTGCAAAGCAACTAAAATTCGAAAATGTATTGGAAAGCGTGGAATTCTACTATCAAGCCATCCGTAAACAAAACGGTGCAATTGGGATTATTCTACAATCTATTAATCAGCTTCCTAACAATTCTACTTCCGCCAGCATCCTAGAAAACACACAAGTTGTTTACAGCTTGAATAATGAAAAAGGCTATGATGAATTGGTTAAAAGACTCAATCTATCTAGCCACGATTTAAACCAATTAAAATCCATTAAAAACAATCTATCTGGACCTCGGAAGTACACCGAAATGTTCATCAAGATAGGAAAGGAAAGTAACATTTTTAGGCTCGAAGTTCCGAAGGAAGTATATGCGGCTTATTTGACCGATGGACAGGAAAATGAAGAAATAATGAAGCTCTACGATGAGCATCACGATATGGAAAAAGCAATAATTCAATTCACATCTAAAACATAATAATATGAAAACAAAAATCAAAATTTTAGTACTCGCAATGGCATTACTGTTCAGCTTAAATATCAAAGCACAGGGAATGCCCACTTATGACAATACAAATTTTGTCAGTTTGATAAAACAACTTGTAGAATCTGGAAAGCAGACGGCTCAAATGATTAAGTCAGTACAGTTCTTAAAAGATGCAAAAGAAAGCATTGAGAAAGTATCAAGTGTGGTGCAACAACTCAGAGCGGTTCAGGAAATTGCACAAAATAATCAACGCCTTATTAATGTAATGCAAGACGATTTACAGGATATTTTAAACTCGCCTTACATCAAACCAGAGGAAGTCACACGGGTTGCGGAATCATTTGATGCCATAGTCCAAAACTCTTTAGACACGGTTGATTTTATGGGCGAAATCTTATCTAGCGATAATCTAAAAATGTCTGATGCAGAACGTGCTGAAGTGTTAGAACAGAAAAAACAGGAATCTAAGGAAATGGTTTCCAACATCAACACGAGAACCAAACGCTATAGGGACATTATTTCCTTCAGAAAAATGCAGGATAAAGTAAATAATCGCGAAACAGAATACTAAAAATGACCGCAACCATCATTTTAGGAATTGGACTGGAATACATCGACGCAGTATTTCAAACAATACAAAATAGCAGTTTCTCGCAATACACTATTGCCGGAATGAAAACGCTTGCAGTACTGTTTTTTCTGGTCAATATCCTTAAAAAATACAATGAGGGCATTGCGGATAAAGACGGTTACACTTGGGGGTTGAGCCCAGGGGAATTAACTAAGAACTTTGCGGTTGTTCTTCTGGTCATATTTTCAACACAGGTTTTAGGTTTTTTTGATAGCATCTTGGTTTCCATTGAAGCGCAATATCGTGGTACAGCACCAGCTTTATTGCCTTTGCAGATGCAGGACATTCCTATTGAGGAAGATGTAAGTATTATAGAGGTAGCGCAAGCAGCAATGACGCTCTTATACGAAGCTTTGGTAACACCACTTTATGGTTTCAAAATATTTGCATTTATCATTAGTCTTTTCCTTTGGATTCTGGATTTGTTTATCTACCCACTATTCCTTGCAGAACGTTATTTTCTATTAGGTATAATGCAAGCTTTCTTTCCCTTGGTTATAAGCTTGGCAGTTTTTGAAAAATTCCGTTCGCTTGCCTATACATTTTTCAAATTGTATGCCGCCGTCTATATGTTGGTGCCTGCCTTTTTTTTGGTCAATGTATTTGTGAATGCCCTCTATACTGAAATCAATACTAATTTCTGGACAAACCTTTTTGGGACAGATGTTGGCCAGGGCTTTTTTGCACCTGTGGTTCAGCTTGGGTCGGTTGGATTCATTGTTTTTCTGAAATTCAAACTGTATAAGCGTGCCACATCTTTTACACTTAGATTATTTACTAGTTAATTCAACCCAAAATGAAAACACCTTATAAAAATATTTATGCAGTCTTAAAATTGAACAGGTTTATCGTGTTAGCAGTTGTCATTTTCGCAATGCTATCCAGCACATTTTCTTTATGGATGGCATTCAGCACAAATCAAAAAGCGCTCAATAGTGCTTTTGCCATTAATACCGACGGAAGCATAATCCCCTTAAAAATAGTAACCCAAAAAGAAAATTTCAAGGTCGAAGCTCTTGCGCATTTGGACCTGTTCCATAACTACTTCTATAATATCGATGCCAGCAATTATGAACGGAATCTTGAAAAGGCGCTTTGGTTGGGCAATAGTTCTGTAGACAATTTATATCGCCAGAAAAAAGCCGATGGTGTTTATAATCGATTGCTGCAATACTCGCTAGTTCAGAAAGTACTGAGCATAGACTCAGAAATTGAAGAACAAAACGGAACGTATGTTTTTCGAACGGTTACGGTTTTTGAAATTAATCGAGGTTCAATAATAGATACCTACGAACTTGTTTCTAGTGGAAACTTAATTCTAGTTGATAGAAACTTTCCAAACAACCCACACGGGTTATTGATTACAAATTATTTTGAGAACACCTTAAAAAAATTGAACGATGAAAGTTGAGCCAATTATTGGCAATTAAAAACTACGATTATGAAAATAGAAAAGAACAAAATAGTATTTGCAGCGGTCTTGGCCGTGATTTTAATATTCCTGATTTCCTATTCTGTAATGGTTATGGGCGATGACGAAAATGATACTGAAAACCTTGAACAGACCTTAGTTCCAGATTTGGACGAAAACCAAAAGGAATACGATTCTAAATTGGATGCCATCAATGATTTAAAAGAAGTGCGCGAAAATAATGCACCTAGTATCTACGATGAAAAACTAATTGATTCCTTGGGCTTTTATGACCCAGACTTGCCGGAACGTGAAAAAGAACGTATTGTAGATAGTATTTACGAAGCAGGTAAAATTCAATATTCCGAAAAGCGGTATGAAAATTTTGGACAAAAGAAAGTAGCTCAAAAGAATACACAACAAATTGATTCAGCCGATATCAAAAGAGAACAACAAATTGAAGCGAAAGAATTGGGTCTGGAACATCAATTGTTCTTTGCCGCCTCGCCTAAACCCAATGAATTTTCGATTATTGGCAATACAGATGAAAGTATCTATGTCATCGTCGATGGTGACCAAATCGTAACGGCAAATACTAGATTAAGAATGCGCCTTACTAAATCGGCAACTATCAATGGTAAGCTGATGCCAAAGAATACGCCAGTTTTTGGGTTTATTAGTTTTCAGCCCAATCGTGCGCTCATTGAAATCGAAAATATCAATCATCACCCTACAAATCTCAAAGCATTTGATTTGCAAGATGGAAGCGAAGGCATTTATGTCGAGAATAACTTTAGAGCGGAAGCAACGAGAGAAGTACTGGATGATGTCATTGGTGATATCAATATTCCTAGTGTTCCACAAATAGGCGGACTTACACAAGTATTTCGGCGTTCTAACCGAAGGGTGAAAGTAACCGTATTGAACAATTACAGATTAATCCTAAAACCAAAATTATGAGAACAATTATAGTAATATTCACGATGTTTTTTTTCGCTTCAGCGAAATCACAAACACATAAGATCCTCGACACTATTTACGCAAACGATACCAAGAACGTTGCGCTCTTCTTTCCAGAACCCATAAGACAAGGCGTTACTGGTGCAGACAATTTTGTGTTTACTTACAATCGAGAAAAAGAACAGTACTTTGGACTGCTTCAAGCAAAGCCCGGAAAGGAAAGTAATCTATTGGTAATCAACAGAAATGGTTCAATTTTTTCGTATATTGTAAGGTATAAATCTCAACTTACAAAGTTGAACTATTTCGTGCCGAAAGCAAGCAGTATAGGCAATGAGAAACCTATTGTTAATGATACTACCGTAGTAAAGAAGATTGAAAATTCAGTTGATAATAAGACCTTTTATTATACTAAATTTTCTTCTTACCTTCTTGACAAGAGGCAACGAATAGGTACAATACAAAAACGAAATGAAGGTATCGTTTTGAGTATTAAAAATATAGTTTTTGACAAGGAAGAATTGTATTTCGTTATCCAGATTGAGAATAAATCGACCTTAGATTACGATTTGAAATTCTTAAACCTTTCGGTTGAAACACGACAAAAAGGCAAAAAGAAATCGTTACAAAAACTATTTCAAGAACCAATATTCATATACAAGCTTCCGCAAAGGATAACTGAAGGTGAAGTTTTAAGAATGGTTTACGTGATGCCTAAATTTTCAATAAGCAATGACCGTAGGTTGGTTGTAGAACTGAATGAGAAAAACGGGGAAAGAGATTTAAAATTGAAGGTATCGCACAAATATATCAATAACCCAAATTAATAATATTATGAAAAGAATCGTCATTTGTTCACTCGTACTTTTATTCATTTCCTGTTCAGGAAATAAGAATATGTCCCCTTCTGAAACTGCCACAATCGTAGCGAAAAGCTTCTTCTCAAAAGATGAATCTGCCCTAAAAAAACATACAACATCAGAAGGCTATGCAAGTTTAATTACGTTATTAGATATGATACCAGATTCTGAAAAGGAAATCGAGGTAGAAATCTTAGATGAAGCTGTTGATGGTAAAGCGACTTGGGTAAAATATAGCACATCCTATGATGGCAAGCCTGGCATTTTTAAATTAGTGCAAGAAGATGGTCAATGGAAAGTCACACATAATGGACCGAGGGATAAAGGGCCTTTTTAAAATATTATTTATTTTTTAATAAGTTTCAATATCAAAACCTCCTAATAATCACAAACTTTGTTAATTTTATTGATTAACAAATTTGTGATACTATTTAATGGCATTATTCCAGATATCAGTTCTAAAGAAATATTTAGCACAACAAGACGAGACAGCAGTTGATAAAGCGTACCGCAAGTATTCCAAATACTTTTTAAACCCTGAAGTACAAGAAAACATACGCAGTAGTAAAGAAGAGCAGTTTCAAGCTACATTTCTTACTGAACTTTTTGTGAATGTGCTGGATTATACTATAAATCCAAGCCCCAAATACAATCTTACCACTGAATATAAAAACGAAAAAAACAATCGAAAAGCCGATGGGGCTATTTTACACAACGAACTTACCGTTGCAGTTGTCGAACTCAAGGGAACTAACACCAAAGATTTAGAGAGCATACGTAGACAGGCATTTGATTATAAAGTAAACCATAAAGGTTGCCGGTTTGTAATTACCTCTAATTTTGAAAAGCTTCGTTTCTACATTAATGATGCTACCGATCACGAAGAATTTGATCTCTTCCAGCTTACACTGAAGGATTTTGCGTTGCTGTATTTATGTCTTCAGAAAGACAATTTGCTCAAGGCAGTACCATTAAAAATCAAGCAAGACTCATTGGTAAAAGAAGAGCAAATTACCAAAGATTTTTATAAAGATTATTCCCAGTTTAAGCGTGAACTTTATAGAGATTTGGTAAAGCGAAATAAGAAAAAGCTTAAAACTACTCTACAAAGTGACGTTAACATTACTGATGATTTAGAACACCTAAATGACTTGGAACGTCTTGAGAAGAATATCAAACTCACACTTTTTAAAAAATCCCAAAAACTTATCGATAGATTTCTATTCATCTTTTTTGCAGAGGACAGGGATTTACTAGAATATAATTACACTAAAAAGTTGTTGGAGGATTGGCAAAATGTTCGCAAATTAGATATTGATGAACCTTTATACGACCGCTTTAAAAAGCATTTTAGCTACCTAGATCAAGGTCGTAAAAATGAAAATGGAAGAAGTGAAATTTTTGCTTACAACGGAGGATTATTTAAACCAGATCCTATACTTGATAATTTAGAGATAGATGACAATTTACTCTATAATCATACATATACATTATCAACTTATGATTTTGAAAGTCAAGTAGATGTCAACATTCTAGGACATATTTTTGAAAACTCTCTTAATGAAATAGAAAGCATTACTGCGGAAATAGTAGATGGCGAATTCGACAAACAAAAAAGTAAGCGAAAGAAAGATGGTGTTTTTTATACGCCTAAATACATTACCAAGTATATCGTAGAAAACACTATAGGAAAGTTATGTGAAGAGAAGAAAGCTGAACTTGGTTTTAGAGAAGAAGAATATTTTAAGGGAAGGAAAAATCGAAAAGGATTTTTTCTTCAAAAGTTGGTGGATATACTTGACACTTATCGCGACTGGCTGTTACAGATTACCATTTGTGACCCTGCTTGCGGGTCTGGAGCATTCCTAAATCAGGCATTAGATTTTCTCATCAAGGAACATCAGTACATAGATGAACTCAAGGCAAAAGTTTTGGGTGGTGGGTTACAGTTTCCAGATATTGAAAACACAATTTTAGAGAATAACATATATGGTGTGGATCTTAATGAAGAGTCGGTAGAGATTGCAAAACTTTCACTTTGGTTACGTACCGCTCAACCACGAAGAAAGCTCAATGATTTGAGCAGCAATATAAAATGTGGAAATAGTTTAATAGATAGCAAAGCCATTGCAGGAAACAAAGCTTTTCATTGGGAAAATGCTTTCGCAAAAGTATTTACAAATGGTGGGTTTGATGTTGTGATTGGTAATCCGCCTTACGGAGATTACTTTTCAGAAAAAGAAAAAATCTATTTGTTAAAGAGATATCGAGGGTCATTTTCAGGTACATTTGATATGTATATATTTTTCTTTGAAGTTGCCCTCGATATATTAAAAAACGCTGGAAAGTTATGCTATATTACGCCAAATACTTTTATTGATTATTCTCAATTTTCAGGACTAAGAGATTTACTTAAAGCAGGAAACAATATAGAACAAGTTATTGGGCTAACTAATGTTTTTGAAGATGCAATAGTCGATACCGCAATAATTTCTTTAGAAAAAAATAAAAATCAATCTTCAAGTTTTTTAGGCGATATCATTAAAACAAAACTTTTATCTCTTGACAATACAGAATTACCAGCCATATCCTCTACTAATTTATTTTCTAAAGGCTTTGTAATTAGAGAGACCAAAGGTTTGGATGTGCTGAAAATTATTACTGACTGTACTTACAAACTTTCTGATAAGATTAAAATAACACAAGGAATTACCACAGGAGGAAATTTAGCATTTCTTAATACAGAAAAACATTTCACAGATGCTAAAATATCTCCTGAATATATACACAAGGTTCTCAAAGGAAAAACTATAAATCGATATCAAATCTTGTTTGATGATGAATACATATTATATTCAACAAAGGAAACTAACGAACAGGATCAAAAAAAAATCGAGAATTTATTAATTCCTTTTGAGGAAAAACTGTCCACAAAAAGAGAAACAAAAAGTGGTAAATTGCCTTGGTATTGTCTTCATTGGTCAAGAGATGAAAACGATTTCAACGAACCAAAAATTTTAATACGCCAAACAGCATCCGAAATAATTGGAGTACTCGATGTTTCTAATTATTACCCAATAGATACTATTCATACACTGAACTTAATTGATAAAAGTGATAACAACGTAAACGATCTAAAATTCATACTGGGATTATTAAACTCAATATTTTTCAAATTTCTATACAATTGGAAGTTGGACGAAGCGGGTAAAGTATATCCACAAATCAAAAAAGTGAATATTGAATGGATACCATTGCCCAATTATACGATTACCGAAGTTGATTGTATGGCAAATCTGGTTAGTGCTGTTCAAATTTTGATAGAAGATTTGAATAAGCTCAAAAGTCAATTTAAAAGATATTTGATCTCTAAAATTCAAATAGTTAAGATATCTAGCAATATGGAAAACTGGCAAAAAATTGATTCTACGGAGTTTATAATCGAATTGAATAAAGCTATAAAAACATCCAACAAACATCGTGAAAAAGAAAACCAAAAACCGATAAACATCCTTACAAAAACAGATGAATTTGAATGGCTTGATCTCTTTGAAAAGAATAAGAAAAAAGCCCAAGAGCTGCAATCACAAATTGATTCCATAGAGCAACAAATAGATGCTATGGTTTACGAACTGTATGGATTGAGTGAAGAAGAGATTAAAATTGTGGAGAATGCATAGAGAAAAATATAATTTTAATAGCATTAAAATCTACGATACAAGTATGTTTCCAAAAGTGAGTAGAGAGGAGTTTCTAAAAGAAAGTCATCTCTATCAACTAAATCTAGCATTGAAACCTTATGAGAAATATATAAAGTTCACTGAAGATTATCTAGACAATCAAGCTGAAAACTTTCAACAAAAACATTTAGAATCTTTACAGTACGAAAATGAGAATTGGAAGGTAAGTGAAGAGTATGCTCAAAAAATGATCGAGGTTGACAACGAATTTGCTCAAAGATATAGAGAATCAATAATAGTTCAACTATATTCCTTTTTTGAAAGAGCAATTGTTGATTCTTGTGAGATGTATTATTCTAACAAAGAATTGGATGAGAGTAGCTTAAATGAGACGCCGGATAAACCCGGTCTTGATTATGCCAAAGTGTTTTTAAAGAATAATGCAGGCATCAAGTTAAAGAATATAAATGAAGAACTAGATTTCTTTTGTAAGCTCAGAACATTGCGCAATAGAATTGTACATCATCGAACGAGCTTTTTCTCAGATGAAGAAGGTAAAATCAATGATATTAGAGCTCTATCTAAAAATAGGTTTAAGCTTATAGCAAAATCAGATATTACAACATTTTACTTTCTATATTTCGACAATCCTACATTTTCGTTGGAGATTATTGAAAAGATTAAATCTCTTTATTGCAAATTGGGACAAAAAGGAGTTTATTATTAATAAAGACAAATATGAGAATAAAAAATATACAGGTTAGATTTTTTAGAATGTTGGCGGAAGCTTCTATCGATCTTGAAGATGATATAACACTTATCGTGGGTAGAAACAATACTGGTAAAACATCTTTGTTGGAAGTAATTAAAATGCTAACCTCGAATGAGGATTCTCTTTCGTTCGAGGACTTTTCACAATCATCATATTCATTATTTAAAGAACTTAATTCGGAATTTGAAAAGACTCTTAATCCTGAAATTCCTGATGATGAAAAAGAAGCTATTGAAATTGACGTTCAAGATCGTTTTCCAAAAATTCAACTTCAAATTGAGTTTAGCTATGATAAACTTAAAGACTCATTAGTAGAGCTTAGTGAGTTTATTACTGATTTGGATGTTGATAGAAATGATGCTTGCATATTACTGTCCTACGAGCCTGTAAACACTTTAGGTTTATTAAAAATGTTTAGCAATAGGGAAGATAAGAAAGTTACTCTAATTCCATACTTCAAAGAAAATTTGAACTCTTTTTATAAGCTTAAATGCTATGCTAAGGATATAAAATCAGATTATCAACGAGAAATTGAATTAGGTTTCAAAGAAAAAATAAAAAAGATTGTTTCTTTTGAAGATATCAAAGCTTTGAGGGTTTTGGACGACAAAAAGAATGACAAAAATAAAACGCTTGCACTGGGCTTTTCTAAATATTACAATGAACGCGATAAAACTGATGCTAACGTTAAGGCCGTAGAAGAAAAGCTAAAAGACGTATCAAAAGACTTAAAAGAAAAATACGATGCCGTCTTAAAAAAAATATTAGCCGATCTAAGGAAATTTGGAGCAAAAACACCCATAGTTATTCCGCAAATTACCATAGATTCTGAATTTGATTCCGAAGCAGTAATAAGAAATAACATCAAGTATTACTATAAGCAAGAAGAGATTAATTTACCTGAAAGCTATAATGGATTAGGATATAGTAATCTAATATATATGGTATTAGAACTTGCGAGCTTTATACAACGTTTCCGGAATGCAACAGAGGATAAAGTTTCGGAGTTTTTGGCAGTACTTATTGAAGAACCAGAAGCACATATGCATCCCCAAATGCAACAAGTTTTTATTAGTCAGATAAAAGGAATTCTCGAAGATGCTAAAAAAGAGAATATACACGTCCAATTAATAATTACTTCCCACTCTTCACACATTTTATCAGAGGCTGGAATTGATTCTGACAAAGGCTTTAAACGGATTAGATATTTCAATAGAATAGAAAATGGTGTTGAAGTTCAAGATTTTAATAAACTCAATATATCGAATGAAAAACAAACCGCACGTTTCTTAAAACAGTATTTAACGCTTCATAAGTCAGATCTGTTCTTTTCAGATAAAGTGATTATTGTAGAAGGCACAACTGAAAGGATGTTAATGCCACAACTCATTTTTAAATCTGCACCTAGTCTGTCAACTCAATATGTTTCCATTCTAGAAGTGGGTGGCGCTTACACCCATAAATTTAAAGAGATTTTGGAGTTTTTAAAGTTGAAAACATTGGTGGTGACCGATATTGATTCAGTCGATTTAGTCAATGGTGAAAGATGCCAAGTCAATGCCGGATTAGGTGGCGAATTAACATCTAACCACACGCTTAAGGATTGGATTCCAAATAAATCGACCATTATAGAACTTTTAGCTTGTGAAGAGAAACACAAAATTGAATCTGGCATTGTTAGAGTAGCTTACCAAACTGAAGAAACTGGTATAATAGGAAGAAGTTTTGAAGAGGCTTTCATCAATACTAATCTTGAATTACTTAAATCTTCCTATAAAAATGAGAAGGGGGAAGAAAAAGCCGTCAAAAATCTATTTAGTTTTTCTAGAGGTAAATCGACAGAAGCTCTAAATGCTGAAACACCATTTCAATTGGCACCCACGAGTTCAAGTGCCAAAACAAATTTTGCATTTGATGTTATGTCCTTCCCAGAAGATGACATCGCAAAATGGCAGGTGCCAGTATATATTGACGAAGGTTTAAAATGGTTGGAAAAACCATTCAATACGAAAACGGAGAAAGAAACTATTGCAACAACCGAAGAAGAGGAATAAGATGGAAGCAATAGATCAAATAAAAGAAAAAATTACTGCAAAGAGAAGTTTTGTGCTTGAAGCTGGTGCAGGTGCTGGAAAAACCTATGCGCTAATTCAAACAATAAATTACCTGATTGAAACCAAGAGTAAAGTTTTATCTCTCAACAATCAAATGATTGTATGTATAACTTACACTAATGTGGCAAAAAATGAAATCATTGATCGTCTCGAAAATAATCCTTTAGTGCTTGTCTCTACAATTCACGAATTTTTGTGGGATTGTATAAAATTATTCAACAAGCAGTTAATTAAAGAATTTGACGCGATCAATACGCTGAAACACGAAGAGAAACCAGATAAATATACTCTTGGATTAATTGAGCGAATAAAATCAGTCGAATATTCGGATAGAGCTTTTAGTGATTTCGAAAAGGGAACTATTGGACACGATGATTTAATTGTCTTGAGCCAGAGGATGTTTGAAAATTATGAGCTTTTAACCTCAATAGTCGCTTCAAAATATCCCTATCTTTTTGTTGATGAATACCAAGATACTGCACCTGAAATTATAAATGCATTTTTAGATTTTCTACTTCCTAGAAATGAACAAAAGATTATTCTGGGTTTTTATGGGGATTCACATCAAAAGATTTATAACTCAGGAATAGGTTCATTAAAACAATATGTTGATTTAAAGAGAATTGATCTTATCAATAAAATTGAAAATTATCGAAGCTGTCAAGAAGTAATTGATTTACTCAATAATATACGGTCAAATATCAAACAAGAGATTCCAAAGGGAGCTGAAAAGGAAAAAGGTAGTGTGAAATTCATCAATTGTATAAATTATCCTTCTAAAGAAAAAAAACAAAAAGTAAAAGAGTACGAGGATTCATTGATACCTCAAAAAAGCAAAAACTATGATGGCGTAATAGCAGATTTGAAATCTAATGGCTGGGAATTTGGAGCAGGTAGTGATGATAAGATATTAATTATTGCCAATAGTCGTGTTGCTCGCAGAAGTGGTTTTGGCGATCTCTATACCGTATATAACAAAAGATTCCCTTTAGGAGCTGCCGATGCTTTAATTAAACGAGAACATCCTTTGACATCTTTATTTGTTGGCTCAATGGATAAAAAGACTTCTATTGAGAGAAAGACAGGAATTGAGCACCTTATTCTTCACTATTCAGAAGGATCTTTCAATGAAATATCAAGTTTTTTAAAACGTAATGGTAGTCGTTCAATCAACTTAAAGAAACATTCCGATAAAAAAGTTATTAATGAGAAAATTAATGGGTTGATAAAAATAAGAGAGACTAAATCTGTTAAAGAAGTTTTAGAATATGCATTAGAAAATAAACTTATCGTCCTCTCGCAGGGAATGATTAGATTACAAGAAAAAATTCAAAAAGATACGGATGGCTTATCAGATGATGAAAAATCTAAAATTGTAAAAGAAAAAACCTTTTATGATGCTGTCCTATCTATGCCCTATAAAGAAGTGATAGCACTTTTTGGGTACACTCAGAATCAAAATGTTTTTTCTACCAAACACGGAACCAAAGGTGAAGAGTACAGGAATGTTCTAGTAGTGATTGATGATACTAGCTGGAAATCTCAATACAAATTTGAGGGTTATTTTGACAATAGTGATGATTCTGATGATAGAAAAGATAGAACAAAAAATCTTTTTTATGTTTCTTGTTCTAGAGCAAAAGAAAATTTAGTGGTTCTTGCTCTTTCAAAAATGGAAGAGCCAGCGATGAATACTATAGTTAATTGGTTTGGGGTTGACAATACGTTTGAAATTAAATAACTCCAAATGACCGATAAACAAAGTGGATTCACAGTAAAGTAATTTAATCATTTACTAAATATTGACTTCGCCTGCTCATAAACGCGTTCAAAATTAGCCTCCAAATCAGCTTGGGAAAACTGATTCAGTTCTTGTGGAAACTCCCTTTTTATGTTGGCTAACTTGAACTGCACCTTTTTATCCTTTCCATCAGCATAGGTAATAAATTCGCCCTGCTTCAATCGGAAGAACACATCTGCCCTAATCTTTGGAATTTCCTTTTCGCCTGTGGTAATTCGCGTATCAAAGTCCAGATTGTGTCCTCGGCTTATACTTTTGGTTGGGTCTTTAATGATTTCAAAAAAGCGTTCGTAATATTTTGCGGTGTCCGGGTCATTAACCTTTCCAAAAAACTGGTAGGATAGATTGCTTAAAATGGCTTTGCTCGCTTTATCGCCATACATCATATCGTTCTGGATTTTGTCCTGCATCACGTAAATCGTAGAAATATTATAGCTCCGAAGTGTCGCAGGAATACGGTGCATATTCAATAGTCGTATGGTTGGCGCTTCTTCCATCAATAGAAAAGACGGTTTGCTATTACGAACACTCATTTGCTTTGTAATGGTGTGAATGATGGTCGCTATTACAGGCGAATAAGATGTTTCAAATTTGGGGTTGTTCACTATCGAAATCATACAAGGATTTTCTGGACTATTTATATTTAGTGGTACTTCATCCGCAGACAATGCCATAAAAATACGTTGTGTGCTAATTCGTTTTAGCGCATTGGCCAAGGTGCTTTTTACACCTGCGGTCTGTCTTTCAGAATCCTTGCCACTAATAAAAGCATCTGCCATTGCCCTCGATGTCGTATTGGTTTCCAAAAACTGGATAAGGCTGTCTGTGTCCAGATATTGATAAATAGCAATCAAATGTGGAAGAGTACAGAATTGAGGATAAGTAGTTTTTAATTTCCATATCAATCCACCAATCAATCCTTCCGCAGCATCGTTGAAGAATTTTGTTGTTCCGGTTGTTCCTGATTCCCTTTGTTCCAAAAGGTTTTCAATCAATACCCTTGAAACTTCGTTTACGCTTTCCTCGTTCTCTAAATAGCGTGGCGCAATAGGATTTACCCTATGGATGATTTTATCGAAGGAAATGACCTTAAAAGGTATGTCGCCATCCTTAAAGAGTGGATAAGCCATTTCGGTCAGTTCAAAATCTTTGTAATCGTGAATAATTCCGCAAAATCCTTCTTTTTGAAAGTGTTTCAGGAATCCATACACAACACTTTCGGTCTTTCCACTTCCGGCAGAACCGATGATTGATGCTCCACGTTTGATGTTGTCCAGTTTAAAGTTTCCTTTTGTAGTGGCAAAGTTGACCTGATATTTGGCATTTCCATTTTTAGGCGTGTCGGTTTTATGCAAGAAAACATACATTCCTATATTAATTAATATCAGAGGACAAATCAAATAAAGAGCTATTTGCACCAATGGTAAATGTTCGTTTAAATAATACGCAAGAGTTCCAATCAATAGAATATTGACGACAAATGCATATCTGCTAATCCGAAATATTCCATAGAAAACAACACTGGCTACACTAATACTAAAAAGTACTGTTACGAGATTGTCCATTTGTATAATTTTAAGTTAGATTCCGATGGAACTTGATTTGATGGCCACTTCCGCACCACGTCGTAGCCTGTTAAATATTTTCATTGCCAATTGTGCCTGCGTGACCGGAATACTCGGCATTATTGGAATATTACTTTCACGCATTAATTTGAACGCAATCGCTTTTTCGTTGGTTGGTAGTTTCATCAACGATGCAAAATAGATTTTCGGATTCTTGATGAAATCCTTTCTTGCCTTATAGGTTTCAGCGAAGTTCCGTTGATAGCCAAAAGTCTTATCAAAAGTCTTTTCTGCTTTCGTAAAAAATCCATCTCTATCAAATCCTCGTTTTACCGTTTTACCATTTAATTCAACATCGGAAACTTTGTACTTACTTCCTGGGGACAAACTGAATTTATTGGAAGCATCCTTACGGCTCACAATAATATGGATATGACTTTGGTTTCCTGCCTTTGGCATTCCTTGTACAATTCGTTTTCCGTTCTGCTGGTGCGGTGCTTCTCTTTCGAGTTTCCCTATTTCTTTTTCCAATTTTTTCACATTTCCTTCTGCTCGCCCATCTTGCACATTTCGGATTTCAGTTTTTAGTTGAAGTATTTTTGTAGCATACGGTTGGTTTTCTTTTATCTGAAAGTCCGTTCCTTTAAAGGCTCTTTGGTGTTCAATTTTAGCATAGTATTTTATATCATCGATTGTAATGGGTCGCCCATTGATTTCGCGATTAAATGAAGCCACATAATCCTTCATAATCTCACGGGTGTATTTTTGCAAATCCTCACTATGGTTCTGCAACCGTTTCAGTTCGTATTTTGAAGGACTTACGGTAATTGAATAAAACCGTGGTTCGTGCTTTTCAAGTTTTGCAGTATTGCCGTCTATTTCCCTGACCACTTCCTCCGCTGAAATCTCATCGCCATATTGATTGAAAAAATGTTCCGTTTCGTGTTGTTCCAATCCTTGGTTTTCCTTCTCCAGATAACCAACAAAATCAGCTGAACTCTTGGAATAATTGCCTCCCATTTTTTGAGGTGTTATTGTTATGTACATAGCTCAAAAATTTACAGTTGGTTACTTGGATTTTGTTTTTCACGGAAGCGTACTTTCTTTTTTTCTTCGGCATATTTCTTTTCCACTATTAAAGGTTTTTTGCTTGGCTGTTCTGTCTCAAATAGAGATTGAATCATTGCAACTGTAGGCTTGGTTTGGGTCTTTTCAACATCCCTCATTATAGCGATTACTGCATTGATTCTTTTCAGTAACTTGGCTTCGATGGTTCGTCCTGTCGGACCTAATTTTTCTTTTGGAGATATCTCATTGTAGAAGAAAAAATCAAGAATGGCTTCCATCGTTTCCGTATGTGTCTTGAAGTGCTTTTTTGAAAATTCCTGAAAACGTTTGGCAGTTTTCCTTTTGAACCTGATAGTGATGAATGAATCCATTTTCTTTCGCTTTTTTTTGTGTTTGACGTAAATCCATCCCTGTTTACAGGTTGTTCAAGGGCATTTGACGCAAATCGAAGAAATATATATAATCCATTAATTTTCAAGTTGTTGAAAATCAATTGGTTATACGCTAAAAGGAATATGTAACGCGGCTCTGCCCGTTACCCTCTTGCTATTCCTTTTCGTCACGCCAAAGCGTGACAAAAACTTCATACAATCTGGCTAAAAAGCCAATTGCCTTTTAGGAATTCGAAAATTCCTATATGTAAATTATAGATGGATACAGTTATCAGCGAAAGTTAAAAATGGGATAACTATATGAATTTATGTGTGCCGAATTTCAGCGAAATAAAGATACGCTTTTTTATCGACTTGAAATTAATTGCATACAAAAACACCTCCAAAAATTTAGAGGTGCTTGACTATAAAGTTTAGAAAATTAGATGTTGAATACAAACGTATAGGAATATAAATTTCGTAATGCTTCTTCCTCTATCATCGTTTCAAAACAGGTGTAATTTTCCCTTACGTATTTGCGAATATCATCGCCAAATTTTCGTTCCACGTCTTTTTTAGAATCCTCTAAAAGTCGGTTTTGAGCCTCCTCGCTCAAGTCTGTAAAATTGAGATAAACCATAGCCTGAATTTTTAATATTCGCTTGGTAACATCAGCGTATCATTTACAAAAAATAACCGCAATTCATCGAGCGGAAAATCGGTTGCCCGATAGCCGTGTTTTTCCAAAATATTGTCGTTGCCATCGCTGTAAATTATCTCTGCTTCATAGCCTGTAAAATCCTGCTTATCTTCGGGCAATCTTTTGAAGTCTATGGTTACAAATTCGCTTCGGTTCATTAGACTTTTTGCAATTACGGAAGTGTCCGTAATGAGCCAAAAACAATCTGCTACATTAGCAAGATATTTTAGTCCGTCTGTAAAACGTGTTCTTAATAATGGGATTTGGTAGAACATTTCCGTACCGTGAAAATGTTGCAATCCTTCTTTGATTTCGTTAACTTGTGCTTTCATTGTTATCTATTTTTATTAGTGGATAATTAAAAAGAGGGCGCAATTTTCGACGAGAACGCCCTCTTTAATTTTTATGGTTACTTACCATTTTTAGACCCGAGCAAAAGAATTTCCCTTGCTACAACTTCGGTATAGTATCGTTTTTCGCCTTCCTTGGTTTCATAAGAGCGTTGCGCCAATTTGCCCGCAATGGCAATTTGTTTTCCTACTACTGCATATTTCTCAATGATTGAAGCAAGTTTTCCCCAAGCCACAACACTATGCCAATGGGTTTCAGATTGTTTTTCGCCTTTTGCATCCTTGTAGTTTTCATTTGTAGCCATTGAGAACTGCGCCACAATTTTTCCATTTTCAAGATGCGTAACCTGTGGGTCTTGCCCAATGTTTCCGATTAACTGAACGTGATTTTTAATAGTTTTCATAATAAAAGATTTAAAGGTTATTAATAAAAAAAGGCGCAACTTTCGAGAGGTACGCCCTCTAAAATTTCAATGATTACTTATCATTTTTGCTTCCAAGCAAAAGGATTTCATTTGCTTCGATTTCGGTAACATATCGCTTGATACCCTCTTTGTCCTCGTAGCTTCGGGATTTCAATTTTCCCGTAACACCTACTTCTTTGCCTTTACCTACAAATTTTTCGATAATTTCGGCAGTCTTGCCCCAAGCCACAACGGTATGCCAATTGGTTTCTGTTTGTTTTTCGCCTTTGGCATCCTTGTAATACTCATTAGTTGCGAGTGAAAAACGGGCTACTTTTTTACCGCTTTCAAGGTTTGTAATGGTTGGCTCTTGTCCAACGTTTCCGATTAACTGTACGTGATTTTTTAAAGTACTCATAATAAAATATTTAAAGATTAATTAAAATGCTATCCGAACTATTCAGACAGTTTATTGTTATATTTTTTTGAAGTGATTTACTTATTATATCTTGAGCGTTTTCCTTTTTTGTTTTTTTTGGTGTCGCTTCCTTTTTGATGTTTTTGTAAGATTTCATAAGATTCATTTTAGATTTACTTCCCATAGCGCCCTCGCTGTTACCTTTTTTTGTTGCTGATACATTTTCAAGATTTTGAATTGATAAGGACTTATAAAAAGTGAAGCGCAGCGAGAACGGTTTATGCAGTCTGTTCAAGTTCAAAATGTTGGTATTTTGCTGGCAAAAAAAGGTTAGGGCAGCGAGGGTGCGGAAGTATTTCTAAAGACTTTTGTGAAGTACATTAACATTGGAAGTGGCACCAAATGATTAAATGGAATTCCGATTTGGCGGACTCCGTTCACGATTTCGGATTGGGAATGAAGCGTCCCGCTCTAGCGCAGCGGAGCGGGTAGCGGAATGGAAAGTAGAAATTGGGGATGGTGTCCAAGACCTATTTAGAGAAGTTCTTTTTCCGGAATGTAGCTTTTCGCGAAATGTAGGGGAATGTGCTGAACGGGTTATGAAAGTCGTTTCCAATAAAAGGTTATTATTACTTTTGTGAGTAGTTAGCTTACTCTACAAAAAGTTCTTTCTGGTTTTTAGATTAAACATTATTTAATAATATCTGGTAGTAAAAGGGATGCTTTTCTCTGTAGTACGCTAAATGACTTTCGCCACTATCGACATCATAATTTTCACTACTCAATTGATAATGTTCTTCCGCTTCTTGTATTGAAATATTCCGTTTTACAGCTGTGATTTTCATAATGTTAAATTTTTTTGGTTAAACAATATTTGAGCAGAAACCAAACGGAAGCTAAAATCAAAGCTCAAAAGGTAACGGAATAAATAAGCGAGGGAAGAGGCGATGGCTTTATGCCGTAGTCTTTTGATGGAAGTATTTTACGAGTTTACCTTGCGCGTTTATTGTATGATAATTAACTTCCTTTTTTAAGCGGACTTAATTCACGATTTTGGCTAGGGAATGTTGTGTTCCTTTCCAGCATAGCGGGAAGGGTTAACGAAATGTAAAGTCAAAATTGGGGATTGTGTCCAAGACCTGTGTAGGGAAGCTCTTTTTCCGGAATGTAGCTTTCGCGAAATGTAGGGGAATGTGCTGAACGGATTTTATAAACTTATTATTCTCGTGAAACAGAATTTAAAGCGGACTTAACTTGAAAAGTGTAGATTGAAATGGAGTTTGACCACTTCCCGATTTTCTCGGGAATGAGTGGGCAAGTGAAATGAAAGTCGGAAGCTTTATAGTTGTGTCCAAGACTTGTTTTAATGAAGCGCTTTGCCCGAAATATAGCTTTTTTGCGGAATGTAGGGGAATGGGCTGAATGGCAGTATTAATATCGATTCAATTCATCATCAATATTTTGGTTTCCATTTCCAATTACATTTAGGTGCAAACAATTCTGGATTGAAATAGATTTCGCTAATCAAATCAAGAAACTTGTTGCTTCTCAAAAGTCCACCACAATGTTCTGGTTCTGTTGCTATAGTAAATCCTTTTAAACGTTCAAAAATCCAATGAATTAATGGATTGTCCTTATCTAACATTGTACGTATTTCTTTTTCCTGTAGATAGGTAAATTCAAAAGAACCATCACTTAATCCATTCTTTATGGAAAAGAAGTCCAAGTCTATATCAAAAAATACAGATGTTTCTGAAGAATTCAATAGGGCATCCTGTAAGGCTTTATACGTTTTGAATTTTTTAATTGCGTGTCTGTTTCCATAAGTATCTATCAGTTCTTCATCTTTCCAAGCATCTGGAAAGGAAGCTTGCCTGCAATGAACATAAATATCCCCAATCAAATTGAGGTAAGCCGCACATAAAATATGACCGTCATTATTCCCCGCAAGTTTTGCCCAAGAAAATAAAGACACTTCTGCGTCACTCGTTAAATCTAATTTATCTAACCATTCTTTTTCTGTTTCACAAGGGTAGCATAAATCCTGATGCCAGTCTAGCGAAACCAAACAAGGTGGATTAGCACTTTCATTCTTACGCATCCATTTGTTCCAATAGAAAAATGCGTATCGATGTTCTTGAAATACTGCAAGTTCTATTGCTTCAGTTTCATTTGTTGGATGCGATAATATTTGTCGTGAAACACCTGGTGGTTCTATGTGATATGGGTTTCTGAATTCAATCATTTTCAATGGTCTTGAAAGGAACAATATCGCTTAAATCATTTTTGATGCCTTGTTCACGTAGTGGCGAAGTGATATTTAACTGAACGACATCTCTATTTTGTCTCCAAATAATCTCTGCGATGAATGCAATTGTTAATTGTACAGATTCCGCTGGATTTTGATTTTCATTTGTGTTCCAGCGTTGTCTCAACTCACTATTCTCATCAAGATTCAAGTCGATTACAGAGGCATATACGTTTCTGTCTGGTATAATTGGTTCAAGACGCAGTTCTTTAATCTCATCAGCTTTGAGGTCTGGATGATTAATTCTCGGAAGGTCAGTCTTTGGCAGAACGAATAGTACATTTGTAAAAACTGGCGAAGTCAACCTAATCATATCCTCAAGGAAATCAGGTATTTCGACTAAACCATTGTCGAAAAAACCAAAGCCTACAATAAGATGTTTCTCTTTATCGTACTTTAATCTTTTAAACGCATCTTCAAAGTTTTCTCTGTCTATTAAGTATCTACGTGTTTTCGCTCCGAGGAAAGAGTTTGGAATATATCGATTGATTTGGTCATAAATGATTTGTTGTGCAAATATCGAATCATAATTTAGATGTGGTATGTCTCCCTCTGTAAAACCTTCTTTTCGGAAAAGTATGGAACCTCCATTTAGACCGAATCGCATCACAGGTTCATCATTTGCAAAATCATCTTTATTTATTATGAGGCTGTACTGATTAAATGCATCGTCTATCATCGTTGCACTGCTGGCCAAAAATTGATTGATTTTATTATCAGATAATGGTGCATTTGTTCTATTCTGTTGAATTTGCTCTTCAATTCTAATTCGTAATTCAGGCTCAAAACCTTCTATATCCTCCAAAATAGCATCTGACAAATTATAGCCCAGTAAATCCAATAAGTCTTTATTCTCTAATATTTTGTTTAAACAAAACTTGAAATAGTCCAAAGCATCTTTCCATTTAAGTAATTCAAGTACTTTATTTGGCAATCTTGGTTGTTCGGTAAATTGATGAAACGTATAATAGGGTTGCAAGAAAAATTGTCTTATAAAAAGCAAACATACATATTGACAAATCCAAAAGGTTATTTGTCGTGAGAGGCCTAAATTATCAATGTCTGGAAATGGGTATTTAAAATCTGTAGGCGTAACTCTGTTTACATACCCTTCTTTAAAATAGGCAAACCAGTAGAATATGTCATACATAGAGTTAGGCAATAGGTAATAATCTGGCGGCTGACTTTGTGTGAAATTTAGAATTCGTTTTAGTCCATTATTGTTTTGACGATACAATAGCAAGCCACCCAATGCATAGTGAAACTCTAAAAATCTTATCTGTTCACTTTCTCTTATTTCAATTTCCTCCTTGTTCTCATAATCTCTAATATCGATGTTGTATTTGCCAGTTTTCCTCCCTAATTGAAATCTATAATATTGGTGTGCAGTGCTCCAATGCTCCTTTATAAACTTTGCATTGTCGGAAATCTGATAGATATTGCCCCACATACTATCATACGTTTTTTCTGATATTGGAATCTCCTGAAAATCCTGTCCCAACAACCACCAATTTGATACTGCGGGAGAAGTCAATCTATCCAATTCAGAAACTTCTTTCCGAAGCAATTTTTTAATTAGCTTACGGGTTACGTCATAAAAATAAAATGGATATTCTAAGGCTTCGCTTGAATTATGATTATGACGAATTTTAATAAACTCTTCAGTATAAAACTTACTCAATTCCTCTTGTAAATGGATATCCTCCTTTTCTACAGCGAAATAGGCTATCTCGTTAAGTGAATTGATAAGGTTTTCTTTATATCTACTTTCTTTTGAGATTAATTGATATTTCGCAATCAGATATTTCAATAGGCGAGCTGGTTTTCCGTTGTATAAAGCTATTTTGTCAAGCCAGATTATAAAGGATATTACAAGAAAAAAGGTGAGAGTTAATGTCAATAATTTTGCAGAATTTTGCATCCATATTGAGTTTTTCCAAAATAATGGTTCGGCACCTGCAATCAAAAAGGCAAATGATGCGATAGTGAAGAATAACAGCCATTCGAAAGTGGTAACTTTCCTGCTCCGAAATGGCAAAATGCGACCATATGCCCGTTGTGGAAATTCTTGTTCAAAAACTTCGGAAAGATAATTTGAGTCATACCTATTCCCAATATTCGATATTTTATCAATTATTATAGGATAAGCGATACCAATAATGGCAATATCAATCCCAATGCATATTTCTATTATATATTTTAGATTCATTTCTTCATATTTATAGTAATTCCACCGCCTTAAACCAATAATAAAAAATGCTTTTATCTGGCTGTCTTTTCAGTTTATTTAAAAATGCCCAATCTGCTTTTTCAATGGTAAGCTCGCTTATGTCTTGTCCTTTGTAATATTCAATTTCTGTTATCTCATCTTGCACCAATATAGCATTCAAATAAGCTACCCTGGCCGAAGCTGCAAGAGCTTCCTCTATCCTGAAATTTCCTGTCATCAAAAACGCACTTCCAAAACTGCGTATGCCACGGTTTAATTCGTCAAACTTCTTTTTTGTTTCCTTGGTTGGGTTACGTTCCCTTTTGGCGATGATGGCACAGGTGATTATGGCATCCCAAAGCACATCTGTTTCTTTGAGGTTTCTTTTGCCAAAATCTTTATCGGAACTACGATAGGAAAGTTCTGCTTTCGCAAAAGCGGAAAAACTTGCCTTAACAATAGACATATCTGTAATGTTTTCAAACAACTTCCCTAAATCGAACAACTGCTTACAGATTTCCATTGTAAATAACTGGTCGCCCTTATAATATGGAATACCGATGGTCTCTGGTGCAAAAGCAGTAAGCTTATCGCCACAGATGGAATTTACCGAAGGTGTGGTAATTGATATTATAGGGTCATCAACCGATAGCCACGAAATCTCAACTGGAGATTCTATAAGTTCTGGATAATGTGGACTGTCAAAAAGAATATCCAACAGAATTGTTCCTGGAACGTTCGGGTTGTAAACCGAATCAAATTCAAAAGTATAATGTGCCTTTGGCACGCCTTCTTTGTAGCTTCTGCGTTCATTCAAAGTGTGGCTTTTAAAATGTGAGTTGGCAACAACCGCATCAAGAATTTTTTCCAATGATTCGCGCTCTACACTCGAAATAATATCGATATCTATTGAAAACCGATTGCCTTCTTCAAGTAAAAGTACCAGTGATGTTCCTCCTTTAAAAACAAAATCAAGTCCTTCTATTTTTAGATGTTCCAATAATGAAAATGCGTGAACCATTTTTTCCAAAATGGTCACATTAATGCCTTTATGTTCTTTTATCGCCCGGAAAGTATCCAGCCATTCTCTTGTGAAGCTTTTATTTTCAATCATTGATTATATCCTCTAAAATATTTGGTATATGGTTATTCATAAATTGCTTGATTTCTTGTTCTTTCTTTCGTCTTTTCGCATAACTAAAAAGTTTTGTGAAATTAATGCTGTATCGCTCAAGTATCTTTTCATAAATGTTTATGAGTTCAGAGCCTTGGTAAAAATGGAACAGGTTTTCATCTGCAAACAAGTCCACCATTATTTTTTCAAGCGTGGCGACTGGAACTACATTTTTTTTATCTTTCAATTTACTTATCGGTGCTCTGGTGACGAGACGTTTTATGACCACGGGGACAGCACTCTCGGAAATGTAGAATTCAATTTCCTTGTCATCGGGATTCAAGAAAAAATCCATTTTCAAGGAATCATTTAGATAATAGTATAGTGATTCTGTAAATTCTTTTTCCACTTCTACTACAATCATTTGATTGGATACTTGATGCAGAGTAAATTCATTTAGCCATTGGTTTTCCCATATTGCATATTGAATTTGCTCAAAACGTTCGTTAGTCTTACGCACTATTTTTAGAACACTATCAGACAGTACTGGTCTATACTTGGGTTTATAGGATATAACATACAATCCACGCCCAATAGTTTTGATGATATCTTTTTTCTTCAGGTCGTAAATGCGCCAACTAAATGTACTTTCCTTCAAATCCGGTTCAAGGTCCAAATAGAACTGAAATAGCTGGTCCCTATCAAAGGAACTTTGCTCTTTAAACGCTTCTATAAGCTTGTTTTCTATAATTTTTGGCATAATACAATATCAAAACTTTGCCAAAAATACAAAAAAGTGGCGAATATTTGAAAACTAATTATCGCCACTACATCAATAAAGTGGTAAATATTTGAAATTATTATTGCCTTTGAAAAATAGCAAATAAAACTATCATTAGAAGCAGTATTTAAATCGGACTTAACAATAAAGGTGTAGATTGGGAATGAAGTGTTTCCCTCTTTTATTGCGAAATACAAAAAAAATGTACGGAAGGAGATGGGAAAAATGATAGCATAAAAAACCTCCTTATTCAGAATAAGAAGGTTTTTCTATTACCGTAATGAACTGTTTACTTTTCCTTTTTTAATACCAATTGATATACACAAGGAATTACCACCAAGTTCAATATAGTCGCAGATAACAAACCGCCTAAAATTACAACTGCCATCGGGCTTTGTATTTCACTTCCGGGTTCGCCACCTTTTAATGCTAATGGTATCAATGCTAAACCTGTTGTAAAGGCTGTCATTAAGATTGGATTTAATCTATCCAAAGCTCCTGTCTTTATCAACTGAAACCCTTGTACTCCTTCTTTTCGTAAATCTTCATATCGTGATACCAATAAAATACCGTTACGAGTAGCAATCCCAAAGAGACTTATAAATCCTATGGTCGCAGCGATACTGATGATTCCTGATGTGAAATACACAATCAAAATTCCACCAATTAATGCCAAAGGCAGGTTTATCAATACGACAAATGCCAACTTTACATCTTTAAATTCATAATACAGCAAAAGGAAAATGATTGCTATGGCAATAATTGCAGTTATCATAAGCAATTGTGAAGCTTTGGATTCACTTTCAAACTGTCCGCCATATTGCACACGATAGCCTTCTGGCATATTCACGTTACTTGAAACCACGTCTTTGATTTCTTCCACAGCACCTCGTAAGTCCCTGCCTTGAACATTGGCAGCAACTACAATTTTACGTTGCACATCTTCGCGATTAATAGTATTTGGACTGCTTACAGATTGAACGTTTGCCAATTCGCCCAAAGTGGTTTGACCACCATTTGGAAGACTGATTAAGGTGTTCCCGATGTTCTCAATATTATCCCGAAATGGTTTTTCGTAGCGAACAATTAAATCAAAATACTGTTGCCCTTCATAAATCTCGCCTGCTTCTTCGCCTGCAAAAGCAATATCCACCTGTTCCATTAAATTACCAACGGTCATTCCATAAGCCGATAGAATTTGGCGTTTGGGCTTGATGCGTATTTGTGGTACTTCAATTTGTTGGTCAACCGCAACATCTGCCAATCCTTCAATATCCTTGATGTTCTGCTCTACACTTTTACCTACTTCAAATAAACGTTGTAAATCTGACCCAAAAATCTTGATGGCAATATTTGCTCGTGTTCCCGAAAGCATATGGTCAATACGGTGTGCGATGGGTTGTCCCAATGTGATATTAACACCAGGTGCGATGCTCAATTTATTTCGGACTTCTTCAAAAAATTCTTCTTTGGTTTTGTCTTCGAGGACAAAAGGAACATCAATTTCCGAAGCATTAACGCCTTGTGCGTGTTCGTCCAGTTCGGCACGACCTTGTCTTCGGGTTACGACCTCCACTTCTGGCATATCCAGTAATAGGGTCTCTATCAATTTACCAGTCTTATTACTTTCTTCCAAGGACATTCCCGGTGGACCAACTACACTAATTACCAATGAGCCTTCATTAAATTCAGGCAGAAAACTTCTTCCCAATTGCGTTACAACCAATAGACTTAATACAAATGCAATGACAGTTACGCCTATAATGGTTTTAGGTATTTTGGTGGCACGTTCCAAGAGGTTGCCATAATGTTTCTGTAACCAACGCTCTACACGTGTGCCTTCTGCTTGTTTATTGAGTAGTTTTTCATTGTTCAATAAATAGGAACATAAAATAGGGGTTACCGTCACAGCGACTATCAATGAGGTCAACACCGAAGTCACAAATGCTATTCCCAACGGTTGTAACAACCGACCTTCCATTCCGCTTAAAAAGAATAACGGTACAAAAGACACAATAATAATCAAGGTTGCGATGATGATTGAGCTTCGTATTTCTACGGAAGCGTCTCGCACTACTTTTATTGTCGATTCCCGCTCCGCTTTGGGTTTTCTGATATTTTCGCGCAAGCGTTTATACACGTTTTCCACATCAATAATGGCATCATCCACCAATGCACCAATGGCAATGGCCATACCGCCCAAACTCATTGTGTTTAT
Organism: Formosa sp. F44; assembly: GCF_056238645.1. The sequence continues at coordinate 69,891 of NZ_JBWDLJ010000003.1, read as the reverse complement.
CGTATAGCCCAACCATTTTAAAATGATGATGGACACCAACAATGAAATAGGAATCGCCAACAAGGAAATTAAGGTCGTTCTCCAATTCATTAAAAAGATGAACAGGATAATCATTACAAAAAATGCACCTTCTAACAAAGTTTGATTCAAATTACTGATGGAAGCATCAATAAAATCGGACTGTCTAAAGATCTGACTTTTGATGTTGACACCTTTTGGCAAGGTTTTTTGTAAATCGGCAATGGCTTCATCCAAGCGGTCTGTTAGTTCCAAAGTGTTTACATCGGGCTGTTTTGAAATGGTTAAAATAACCGCAGGTTTTGCATTTAATGAACCATCGCCAATTTTATCGGCTGCACCAATTTGTACGGTTGCAACGTCTTTTATTTTGATGGTTTGACCATTCACTTCCTTAAGAACGGCTTCCTGCAAGTCTTCCAGCGCATAGGCTCTACCGCTTCCCTTAATGATATACTGATTGCCATATTGATTGATGACACCACCGGGTGCATTTTGATTTGCTTCCTTAACGTGTTCTACCAATTCAGAGAGGCTCACATCGTAATACTTCATCTTTTCAGGATTGGCAAATACTTGGTATTGCTTATAATCGCCACCAATGACCACCACATTTGCAATACCGCCAATCGCTTTTATACGTGGTCTGATTGTCCAATCGGATAAGGTTCTTAATTCCATCGGCGACAAACTATCGGACGTTACGCCCAATAACATTATCTCGCCCATAATGGATGAAATGGGTGCCATTGTTGGTGCTCCAATTCCTTCGGGTAAATTCTCCCTTACCATCGGGATGCGTTCACTTACAATTTGTCGTGCCCGATAAATATCGGTTCCCCATTCAAATTCTATCCAAACAATGGAAACTCCCGCTGCTGACGACGAACGGATTCGTCTCACATTTGGCGAACCGTTTAAGGCTGTTTCCAATTGATAGGTTACTAATTTTTCTACTTCTTCAGATTCCATTCCGTGCGCTTCGGTAAGGATTGTTACCGTTGGCGCTGTAAGGTCTGGGAATACATCGACGTTCATTGTACGTGCATAATACACGCCCAACACACTCAATGCAACCGCTCCCAATAAAATGAGCAATCTATTTTGAAGTGAAATTGATAATATTTTGTTTAACATTTCTCTTCGTTTTTAATGTTCGTGACCGTGTGCAGGTGTTGAACCAGACATTGAAGCCATTTTAACTTGATATGCTCCTGTAGTTACAACCACTTCGCCAACTTTCAAACCCTTTACTATTTCTACATTCTCGCCATTACGCTTTCCTATTTTTACAGGCCGTCTTTCAAAACTTTCGCCAGATAGTTGAACGATAACAGAATAACTTCCATAATCTTCCAATAAGGCATCAACAGGTATCGTTGTATTTTGGGTCGCATTTCCCATTGCAATTTGCACGGGCGTTAGACTTCCTTCTGGCATATCGACCTCTGCATTTACTTGTGCAAAAACTGAAATCAATGGATTTTCACGCTCTACATCTTTACCTATGGAAAGAATCTCGCCTTCCGCATCTGTTACATTTGCCCATTGTCCGTTGCTCGTTTGATACCAGATTCCCTGTACGTTTTCCATAGTAAGTCCGTAATTAGGTGCTAACTGGGTTTTCAATACTTTGGATTGGTGTGTGCCAATAGCTACCAAGGCCACGCCTTGCGCCACATAATCGCCATTAGAAACCGTAATGGATTTTATAAAGCCATCAAAAGGTGCACGAATTTGTTTGCTACCTCCCGAAACGCCTGACACCAATGATTGGTAGTTGGCTTTGGCGATTTCAAAATTGCTCTCCACCTTTTCAAATTCAGATTTTGGGACAATTTTAGAGTCGTATAACTCTTTCTTTCGGTCATATTCAGATTTGGCCTGTTGGTATTTCGCTTTCGCGGAAGCGATATCCGTACTCAAATTATTGGAAGCCAAACCTTGACTGTTCAAACTCATTAAAAGCTGACCTTTTTTTACTGCTGTGCCTTCCGTGAGGTTGCTTACTTTAAAATCTACCACACCATTGGATTTTGCTGCCAACGACTTTACAGAACCGGGCGAAGGCATCCAAACACCAGAAGTGTTGATGACGTCGTAAATTTTACCTGATATCACAGGTGCGGTTTGAAAATCGATTTTCCAAGCCTGTTCCTTTAAAAAGGAAATGCTCCCATCATCTTCGGCAGTACCCAAAGCCTTTATGGCTTCGTCTGCATTGGCATAAACCGTAACATCGTCAATCGTTATTTTATCTGAATAGTCTGGCGTTTTCAATTCAAAAACAAGTTGGTAACTACCCGCTTCTTTCGGTTTAATGGTAGGCGAAAATATGCCTGGCGATGAAGGTGTTTCGGCAGTATTGCGAATACCATTATCGCCTTTAATCAAACTAACCGTAACCGAACCTTCACGAACAGGCTGATGCTTGTCCAACACCGTAAAGTGGGCTGCAAATCTGCTTGGATTTCCAACGATTAAGGCTGGAAATTCTACGAATAATTCTGTTTTGTCTGTCCAAATGGTGTGGTCCAAGCGTGGAATTTCTTCTCCTTCGTGGCTACCATCGGGATTGTGTGCGTGTGCGTCTTCTGCCTTGTTGTTACAAGACATTGCCAAAAAGGCAAGCACTATGAGTATATATTTCATATCGTTATATCTATTTGCTTTTAGTGGTCGTGGTGTTCAGCGCCATCATCGTGTTTGTGAGTTTTTGAATCATCATCATCTGTATGATTCCCTTCTGGATCGTGGTCGTGTCCGTGTTCCTCTGTTTTTGTTTCCATAGAATCAGTTCCTACTTTAAACTCTTCTTGCTCTATGGTTTCTTCCGTATGACTACCATCGGCATTATGCTCGTGACCGTGGTCGTCAGTATTTTCGGTTTTTGTTTCTCGACAAGAGGTTACTAAAAATGTTGATGCGATTGCTATTGCGAATATTATTTTTGAAATTTTCATAATTTTATATCTTTGAAATTTATAATTGATGTTTTAATAATTGTGCTTGAAGCAGTTGCAGTTCCTTTTCCATTTGCAGCATTTTATCTGATGCATTTCGATAAAACTGAAGCTCCACGTAATACTCCATAAACGAATACTCGCCCAACATATAAGCCTTAAAGAGCAGTTGCTCGCTATTTAAATTGCCCATCGTGGTTTGATACTCATTATATTTTTCGAGCATCAATTCGTATCGATTATAGGTTTCTTGAAATTGTGTATAAAGCGAAGTGGTAACTACCTGCGTGTTGGATTGTTGATATTCAAAATTTGCTTCGGCAGCTTTTACTTTGTTCTTGCTACTCCAAAGCGGAATTGAAACACCGCCATAAAATCCAGAATAATTACTACCGCTAACGCCTTGATAATTATAGCCAAGTGCCACGTTTGGCAGCACCTTGTTTTTTTCCAATTTTATTTTTTGAAGTGAAGATGTCTCATTAGCCTTTAATTCTTGTAGTAAAGGGTCTTTCGCTAATTTTTCCTGCCAAAGACTTTCCGCCGTACCAACTTCGATAGGTAATGCAATACTTGAGGTAACACCATCAATTACATTACCTCCATTCAACGTTTTAAGTTTGGATAGCAAAATTTGAATTTCGCTTTCAATTTGTTCCACAACAAATTGCTCTTGAATCCAAGCAATTTTCGCCTTGTTCAAATCTAAAATCCCAACTTGTTCTGCATTAAAAAGTTTTTGGATTTGCTCAAAAACCTGTCTGCTCTGGGTTTTTCTTTCCGTTTCAATAGCTTTTCGCTTTTGCAAGAAAGCAAGCTCTAAAAGCGTGTTCTTTGCTTTTAATAAGACTTCCAGCCTCTTGTTAGCGTAGGCTGCCGCTAACTGTTGCGATTTAGATTCGTTCCATTTGCCACGTGCAGCATATACCGTTGGGAATTCAAAAGATTGGGATAGTTGATATTCGGTATAATCTCCAGTTGCATTATCTCCAAATGGCAAATAAAAACCAGAAAGCTGTGGGTCGGGCAAATTGTTGTTGCTCCTGTTTTCGAGTTGTTGGCTTTCAATGAAAGATTGATAGCCTTTTAACTCTGTATTATTCTGTTCTATTTCGTTAAGCAGTTCCCCAATGTTTTTATCCTGTGAGAAACCATTAACATAGAACAGGCATCCGCAAATCACGGACACGATGTATTTGTTCATTGTTTGAAATTTTAGGTTTAATCTTAATGTATAAGAGGATTCCTGCCGTAGTTGCAGGTGTTCCTAAGCGATTAACCTAAAGATGGTGGGCCCCGTAAATTGAGGGATGAGAGATAAGAATTAAAATAGTTATTGGGTGGGTGATAAATTGGCGGTTTACTGTTTTGCCTACTATCAACGACATAAAATTCTTGAAAATCAGAAGTAGATTTTACGATATTAATATCTACGATAGTCTGCTGCTCTACCGTATTCCTTTTAAGTAATACAATATCGCTGGATACTGTAGAATGGATATGCATATCCATAAAGAAACCAAAAAATCCGTAAGGGGATTCTTCTTCGTTGGAATCATCATCGTGATGATGATGTTCGCCAGTATGTGCAATATCTGAATGGGAATGAGCGTCCTCGTGTTGATGGTGCAAATGCGGAAAAACCTGATGCAGCATCATTAGGCTAAACAAGCCTAAAAAGAAAAATGCCGCTATTTTATTTGGTTTTTGCATTGATTACAAATATACCATTATTTCTTAATTTTTCTAAATTTGGAATATTTCAACCTCTTTAACAAAAGAAAAAATCCAGTTTAAGGTACTGGATAGACCTAATGGCTTTAAGCCATTTCATAAACTTCATCGAACAATTTTTTATCCAACCGCTCTTGTTGACCGAAACTTTTCTTTAAAGTACTATGCAATACTGCATTGAAGGCGTTATAACCTAACCATAAATTAGGCTCTTCGTTTAGCAACAATGCTTCATAATTCAGAATTTCCAAGACTTCACGAGATTTTTTTGATGGGTCGCTGTTCTTGTCGCTGCATTCATATCTAAAGAGTTTCGTTTTATCGAGAATCGCTTTCACGAACTCTTGTGTGTCGATGATTTTAAATTCTTTCATCTTGTCGAATTTCTTGGTTATCGTATAGAATTCATTGTCCAGAAACTTGTCGAACAAGTTGTTCAATCTTGGCATAATAAGGTGTGTATTGTTCTTACTGTGCTTTATGGAAAACTCGATTTCTGCCTGAGAAACGTGTAGTCCGTTTGAACAAACCTCTCTATAAAAACCAAAGTGTCCAGAAGTCTTTTCACTACCGTCATAAGAATTTTTGAACCGAAGCATTGGCAGTATCAAGTCCTTATCGTTCTTGACGGTAAACTGACTTTTATCGTCTATGATAAAGTCTGTAATGAATGACCTATCATTTTTGTTAATGGTGCGTTTGTGAAAGTTCAGTCGTGCATCTGTCAGCATTTCTTCAGCTTTCTTGAAGAACAATTGGTTTGGAATGTGTCCATAACTGTTAGATACCACATTGACGATTTTACCATTTGAAATGATGGCATTTTCAAGCCCTCGTCGGGATTCCATCTGGGTCAGAGTCTTTAAGGATTTCATTTCTGATGGAACAAAGATTTCATCCTGTTGCAAATTTTGTAAATACATAGCTTTTGAATTTAGATTAAACAATATTTGAGCAGTACCCAAACGGAAGCTAAAATCTCAGCTCAAAAGGAAACGGAATAAATAGTGAGTAGGCGAACGGCTTTATGCCGTAGTCTTTTGATGGGTGTATTTTACGAGTTTACCTTTGCGCTACTATTGATTGATTATTTTTTCTATTTGGCTCCTCATTTTCAAATAAAGAAGAAGAGCCAGCACGAATGCTGACCCTTCCTTCCGACAACAAAAGCTACGCTGTCAATTCCTGAATTTCTTTTTCAAGAATTGCTATTCGCTCTTTCAAACGTTCTTCACGGGTATCTCTTTTTTCGCCATATTCCCTTTCGATATCGGCAATCTTGGTTTTAAAATATCCTTGCATTGCCTTATAAAATGAAATATTCGTCAAATTATTGGTATGATTACTTTCGCCAAAATGCACTTGTTTAGTAAGCATATACCGTATCAGTTTATGAAAGATTTCTTTTTTGAACTTCTTTTTAAAGTTCTGGACCATCTCAATTCTGGTCATTTTTGAAGTATCTTCCAACAATCCTGAAAAGTGCTTTTGCTGGCTCATATAATCCACATTATTCTCGTAGAGCGATATTGAGAAAGCCACCATTTCATCTACCGAAAGCGTTTTCTTTGCTTCGATATACTTGGTCTCTCTAATCATTTCAACAACTTCTTCAAATTGTTTATTATTCTCGATTTGCTGCTTCCGGATTTCCCTTTCGTTGATTTTAATGATTTGTTCATCTGGTGTACAATCGTCCATTTTTCTATTGGATAATAGTACAGAACGCACTTCACTTTCAGATTCTTCAACAATCATTAAGAAAACTTCTTTGTGCCTGTAAGATTCAGGATGAAAAACGATGCCATCTACAAATCCATTGTCTTCAGCTGAATTGTATTTTTCCAATTCTACTGTATAGGCCTCTATAGCTTCCTTTAATTCTTCATTTAGCTCATCTTCTTTATAATCGTAATTACGATATTCTTCTTTGATGGATTCTAAAGTAGGCTTAATTGGCTTTTCTATAATTTCAACATCGTCCAGCAGATAGACCTTCAAACCATTCTTTTCCAGTTGGGAAATGACCATCTGATTACTTTCTTCTTCTGCCCAATACTTTCGTATTTCAGGAATCAGCAGGATGTTCTCTTGCTTTGATTTTTCAATCAAGCTCAAGAACGACTTACTTTTCTTGGTCTCGTAGCAAGCTGATTTTGTACAGACCATTTTACCATCCCCAAACAAATTACCTTGATTTGCCGCATTGAACGGACACTCAATACAAGCCCCTGCATTCGCTACCAGTTTTTTGTCTTCTACATCAAAAGGTGCTTTATCCAAATCATAGGTCTGGTCCTTAATCATTCTATTTATCTGATGGGCATTGAAATCTTCGCCCATCGTTTCCAACATCATCTGCTGTTCTTCAGGTTCGAAAAGTGCCACACCTACGCCAAGCGAAATTGTCATTTCTCCATTACGGACAAAATTCTTGAAACCTTCAATAAGTCCAGCTAATTTCAAGCGTTGTCTTATAAAATTTTCGCTTCTGCCCAATCGCTTTGCTATTTCCGTAGCAGAGTATTTTTCACTTAAATAAGCGATAGCATCTGCTTCCTCTGTGGGTTCAACATCTTGTCTCTGTAGATTCTCGATAATCTGAATTTCCAAGATGTCGTTGTTTTCATATTTCCTTATAATACACGGAATAGTTTCCATATTTGCCAACTTACTGGCACGATAGCGACGTTCGCCCATTACGATAATATGTTCATTTCCGGACTTTCGTACCGTGATGGGTTGAAGTACTCCGTGCTTTTTGATACTTTCGGAAAGCTCTTCTAAAAACTTTTCATTAAAAGTCTTTCTGGGTTGTGTCGGGTCTGGAACGACCTTCTCAATATTCAGATTTTGAATTTGAAGCCCAATTACATTCTGGGTCAATTTCTCTTTCACATTCTTTTTGACGGTAGCATTCGCTTTACCGTTCTTTCTGGTTTTAACTGCTTTTGTTGTCATAATACTTAAATTTTAGATTAAACAATATTTAAGCAGGAACCAAACGGAAGATAAAATCTTGGCTCAAAAGGAAACGGAATAAATAAGTGATGGAAGAAGCGATGGCTTTATGCCGTAGTCTTTTGATGGAAGTATTTTACGAGTTTACCTTGCGTGTATATTGTATGATAATAAACTTCCCTTCCGAAGAAAAAAGGTTGCTATTTAGCAGAATTTATTATTTTACCAGAAAATTAATAGGGTTTATAAACAAATGGAAGAATTTAACATCAATAAAAATGTTGCCTTCAAAATAGCAAAATGTTGTACCTATGTTGTACCAAGTCATAAAAAAAGCCGAGATTTTCATCTCAGCTTTTTTAGTACCGAAGGCGGGAATCGAACCCGCAAGCCTTGTGAGCAATGGATTTTGAATCCATCGTGTCTACCAATTCCACCACTTCGGCATACTATTTTTTCCTTCTCAAATCTGGATTTTGAATCCAACGCGTCTACCAATTCCGCCACTTGAGCGTGATAGTTGAATTTTTCATCAAAATCAGACTGCAAAAATAATCCATTTTTATTTAAACTTCCTAAAAAATACAACACATATTTCTTTTCAGGTAAAAATAAATGTCTAAATTTGCACGGAATTTAAAAACCAGTAGTGTTTCACACTAATAAACAACACGTTACATATGCCTTCAAATGAAGCTAAAATATTTACCTGCGATCAAAGTAGAGAATTAGCAGAGAAAATTGCAGCGGCCTATGGTTCACACCTAGGAAATGTAATTACCTCTACGTATAGTGATGGCGAATTTCAGCCTTCTTACGAAGAATCAATTAGAGGAACTCGTATATTTATTATTGGTTCTACACATCCTGGTCCTAAAAATTTAATGGAGATGTTGTTAATGATTGATGCCGCTAAACGCGCCTCTGCAAGACACATCACCGCGGTTTTACCTTATTTTGGTTGGGCAAGACAAGATCGTAAAGATAAGCCTAGAGTACCAATAGCAGCAAAATTAGTTGCTAAAATGCTAGAAACAGCTGGTGCGACGCGTATTATCACTATGGATTTACACGCCGATCAAATTCAAGGTTTTTTCGAAAAACCAGTCGATCACCTTTTTGCATCCACAATCTTTTTACCTTACCTAAAGTCCCTAAACTTAGACAACTTAACCATTGCGTCTCCTGATATGGGAGGTTCTAAGCGTGCTTACGCATACTCTAAAGCTTTAGAAAGCGATGTTGTTATTTGTTATAAGCAACGCGCAAAAGCCAATGTGATTTCTTACATGGAATTAATTGGTGATGTTACGGGTAAAAATGTTGTTTTAGTTGATGATATGGTAGATACTGCCGGAACATTAACTAAAGCGGCAGATTTAATGATGGAGCGTGGTGCACTAAGCGTAAGAGCTATTTGTACACACCCTATTTTATCTGGAGATGCTTACAAGAAACTAGAAGCTTCAAAATTAGAGGAATTAATAGTAACAGATTCTATTCCTTTAAGTCAGCATAGCGACAAAATACGAGTACTTACTTGTGCCGATTTATTTGCTGGTGTCATGCAAAATGTACACTACGACAAATCAATCAGTTCAAAATTCGTAATGTAAATTTAATTTAATACTTAAATAAATAAAAATGAAATCAATTACAATCAACGGATCTCTAAGAGAAAGCGTGGGCAAAAAAGCAACAAAAGCCTTACGTAATGCTGGCCAGGTTCCTTGCGTACTATACGGAGGAGACAAACCAGTTCATTTTACTGCAGACGAATTGGCGTTTTCTAAACTTGTGTACACTCCAAATGCGCATACAGTTGTGATTACTCTAGCTAGTGGCGAATCTTTTAACGCTATTATGCAAGACATTCAATTTCATCCAGTAACAGACAAAATTATACACGTAGATTTCTACCAAACTTTTGATGATAAAGAAATATCTATGGATATTCCTGTATCTTTTATCGGTAGCTCTCGTGGTGTTAAAAACGGTGGTGTTTTACGTAAAAACAAACGTAGCTTAAGAGTAAAAGCACTTCCTGCTAACTTACCAGATTTTATCGAAGTAGACATTACACCTCTTAAAATTGGTGGTAAATTATACATTACTACTTTAGAAAACGAAGCTTACAAATTTATGCATCCAGATAACACTGTAGTATGTCAAGTTAGACGTTCTAGAGCTGCAATTATCGAAGATGACGATGAAGAAGAAGGAGCAGAAGCTACTCCAGAAGCAACTACTGAAGCATAGTCTTTAATAGTTTTATAAAAAGTAAAAGCATTCTGTGTATTCAGGATGCTTTTTTTATTTTAGCATAAATTTAAATCGGATATGTTCACGTTTATAAAATCTTTACTGCATCCTAAACTTACGAACATAAATACGCAAGACAGTATGAAAAAATTCTTAATTGTTGGCCTTGGAAATATTGGTGACGCATACGAAAACACACGTCACAACATTGGCTTTAAAGTATTAGACCACTTGGCAAAAAAAGAATCTTTATCTTTTGAAACCCAGAAATTAGGCGACTTAGCAACCTATAAGTTTAAAGGCCGAACCTTTATTTTACTTAAACCTAGTACGTTTATGAATTTAAGCGGAAAAGCTGTTCTATACTGGATGACAAAAGAAAATATACCTCTAGAAAATGTATTAATCATTACAGACGATTTAAATTTATCGTTTGGAAGTATTCGTCTTAAAGGCAAAGGAAGCGACGGCGGACACAACGGATTAAAAGACATTCAAAACAAATTACAAACAGCCACTTATAACCGATTCCGATTTGGTATTAGTGACGAATTTAGCAAAGGGAGACAGATTGATTATGTCTTAGGCGAATGGACTGTAGAAGAAAACGACCAACTTCCTGAGCGCCTAGATAAAGCTGTAGAACTTATTAAATCTTTCGGTACAGCTGGACTTAATAATACCATGAATAGCTTTAATGGTAAGTAAGTTTATGTAGACTCACACTACTTTTAATCTTATATATTTTATATCGTAACTAGAAAAAATTTTGGGATTATAGATTATGAGCAAGCACCGGCCGACCTTACCAAATCAACCCACATTATAATACAAACAACAGAAACCTCATCTATTCTTACTTAATAAAAATAGCCAGAAATCAACACTCTTAATTTCTGGCTATTTAATTTATAACTCTGTTATTTAAAATTTAGGAGAAAACTATTCTACTACAATTTTCTTTATGGTTTTATGAACACCATTATTAACTTCTAATAAATATAACCCAGAAGCCACCTGATCTAAAACAATCTTCTGACTAAAAGCAGCACTACTTTTATACGCTTTAGAATAAACTTGTCTCCCACTAATATCGTATAACTTTATATTTATAGCGTTGCTAGACGTTGCATTTAGCGATACGGTAAAAGATCCCTTATTTGGATTTGGCCATACGGAAAAACTACTAAATCCGTTATCTTCTATCCCTAACGTAGGCTGAACTTCTAATTTGTAATCTTCAACCTCTCCGTCGAATCCATCTTCACAAGAATTAGGTGTAGCCGAATATTTAGTAGTTACACGCATAATAGTTTTATCACTTAACACAGCATCTAAAGGCACTGTAATCTCTAAAGGAGAACCACCGGTAATACCATTTACAACATCTCTTGCCGTTCCTAAATCGTACACTTCTCCTGCATCGTTAAAATCACAGTTGTTATTCCAATCAATCCAAACAAGCGTATGTGTGGTAAAGTTTCCAGCCGTATCTACATAAACCGACAAAGTATATGTTCCTCCTCTTTTTACTTGATTCGCCATAGATGTAAAATCGCTATACCCCGTTTTTCCTGACGCATTATCGACCATATTAAAAACCACTCGCGTTGTAGCAGTAAGAAGCAATGGATTATTAATAACACCTTCTGAAGCACATGCAGTACACAGACTAGTTATAAAACTAAAAACCTCTGAATCGACACTAAACGTACATTCGTTTATAGCACGAACTCTCCAGTAATAAACAACACGGTTTTCTAAAGCCTGAAATTCGAATTGCGTATCTGTAAGCTGATAGCGGTTCACTTCGGCAGAAAAATCTGAAGACGTAGACACTTCCAACTCATATCCGTCCGCGTATGGTGAAGCGTCCCACGACAACACAACCTGATTTGATACATCTGCACCCATCGACGGACTCACTAAAATGGGACTATCAATCTGAGATGCTTCAATCTGTAATGTTTTAACGATACTTTCAGACATCGAATTCGCAGTTCCAACAATATCAATATTATGAGAATCTATAGCTGCATTTTCAAAATTATTAAGCGTTAAAATTACATCCGTATCTACTTGTGTTGTCGCCGGAGTAAATGTTGCAGTGACACCTGATGGTAAATTATCAACACTAAAAGTTGTTAGGTCGTTAAACCCTGAAACTGTAATGTATTTAAACGGGATGGTTAAAGACAGTGCATTATTACAAACAACATAAGGTACGACCGCTTCTGTTTGTTCCAATACAAAAATAGGTCCTGATTTTTTTATACTGAAGTCTGTATTAGAAATATCATAAAAAATATTATCCGCAGCTTCGACCATAATTCTACAATTATCACTTTTATAGTCTGGAACCGTAATGGTTTCGGAACCATCGTTATCTACATTCGAGGCCAAAGTAATTGGGTACGTCATTCCGCCATCTAAAGACAACTTAATATTTACTTTCTGACTATTAATGGGCGCCTTATTGGTTGCTCCAACTTCCCATTTAACCTCTCTTGAAATACCAACAAACCAATTTTCGGTTGTAGATGCTTCAGACACTGTAAACGGCACGCCGTCTACCACGGTCACGGTCATAAAGTCACTAGCCACTTGCCCAACACCTATAGGGAAACCACTTCCATTATCGCGTACCGTTAATGCAAAATTCATAGTTCTAGCAACCGAAGGTGTTACCTCCCATTTAGGCGTAAGATTACCCGCTACAACTTCACTTAAATCTGGCAAATACCTATCAGGAGAATCTGTAGGCAAAATAGAACGATACATAGGTCCGTAGGCCCAAGTAGACTGTGGGGCTCCATTAGCAGGAGCACGTTCTGGATCATTTTGAGACCAGTTATACGTTAATGTCTCTGTCCCGTCTGGATCTGTTCCTGCACCTCTTAATACAAAGGGTGTAGATACTGGAATAGTATAATCTTGACCTGCCATAGCCACCGGAGGCTTATTATCTAATACTGTTTGTACTCCACAATCACTTACTCCTCCTGGTTGTATGTTTTGAGAGATATCTCGAATATTTACAAAATTAAAATGCGCATCGGAATTTTCTTGCACATTGTTTACACCACAAATTCCTGAATATCCCATGATAGAACTTCCTGAAGCAGGTTCCACTTCAGAAATACCATTTCCTGAGCGAGAACATGTATTCATAGTATGCCATGCACCAAATTGATGTCCCATTTCATGAGCTACAAAATCGATGTCGAATGCATCACCAATAGGATTTGCCATCCCCGTATATCCTTGTCCTTTAGACACGTCTGCAGTATAAGGCGCTTCAGCATCTACGCAAACACAGCCAATACAACCTGCTTGTCCACCATTAGTGGTATTAAAATTATGTCCGATATCGTACAACCCTTCATCATTTAGAGTGGTAGAAATCACTTCTTGAGTTTTCGCATTAAATTCATTGCTCCAAGGATCGTTTTCTAAATCGTAGTATAGTAATTCGTCATTTCTATCGATAAACACTAAGGTTATTGCTAAATCACGTTCATAAATTTCATTAACCCGGTTAATGGTAATGGCCATTTGCGCCTGAATTTTAGCTTTTTTTTCTAAATCTGTACCTTCTCCAGCGAATAAGGCGCCATACTTCGCGTTACAAGACAAGGCTAAACGATATGTTCTTAATATACCATCGTTTGTATTTGAAATATCGGTTGCTACATCAGACCTTAAAGATTTTAAATCGATATTTTCATCGGTTAAACATTCAAAATCTTGATTATTTACACCTAAGTCCGATCGATTATATACCATATACTTATTACCTTCTACGGTATATGGATCTATAAATAATGAACTTCTTTTTGCAGATAACGAAAACACATGCAATCCGCTTTGTGTCACACTAAAACGCATAGTTGCCGTTTTATCGTCTACTCCAATACCTTTATATGTCTTAATCATAGGAAATTTAGCCGCAAGTTTTGGCTCCATAATAGACGATTCGGTGATTTCAAACTGCTGAAATGTACCATCGGACATTGGAAATTCCATTATAATTCCTGAAGAATTTCGATTACTATCGCTTAAAGGCACTTTGGTTAAAGCGGTTTTAAAGGCCTCTATTTCTAGTTGGAAAATTTGATAAGCTTTTGGCTCTGTTTTTCGTGCCAGTGTTTTATTAGCAACACGCTCATTAGAAACATTTTTCCAAAATATTGACGAAGACTGCGCGAAAACAATGCTAGAACAGAAGGACACTATTAATAGCAATAAAAACGTTTTCGTGTTAAGGTTTTTCATAAATTTAAATCTTTTTAAGTACAATTATAATCCGCATTTTATTATCACAAAATTATTGTCATTGCAAAAACATGACGTAGTTTTGTTTATAATTGCGTATCACTTTAAGGTGAGCTAAAATAAACCTTTTTAACAATTACTTAACGATTACTCTTTATTAAATGGAAAAAGTCAGAAATTTTAACAATCTAGACTCCAAGATTTCAACAGTTGTAACTATAGGTACGTTTGACGGTGTGCATTTAGGACATCAAAAAATACTAAAACGACTTGTTAACACCGCTAAAGAGACACATTTAAAATCTGTTGTTCTTACCTTTTTTCCACACCCTAGAATGGTGCTACAGAACGATGCCAACATAAAATTAATTCATACCATTGAGGAGCGCAGCGATATTTTAGAACAATCGGGTTTAGATTATCTATGTATTCAGAAGTTTACAAAAGAGTTTTCTAGACTGACAGCCGAGGATTTTGTCAAAAAAATCTTGGTAGAACAGTTACAAGCTAAGCGCGTTATAATTGGGTACGATCATCATTTTGGAAGAAATCGTTCTGCAAATATTAACGATTTACGCAAATTTGGAGAGACCTACGGTTTTGAAGTTGAAGAAATTTCTGCCGAAGATGTAAACGAAGTTGCTGTAAGTTCTACCAAAATTAGAAAAGCACTTGAAGCCGGCGACATTACTAAAGCTAATAACTATTTAGGCTACCCGTTTTCTATAAATGGAACGGTAGTAACAGGGAAACAAATAGGAAAACAATTGCAGTATCCTACGGCTAATTTAGAAATCAAAGAAGCTTATAAACTTATTCCAAAACAAGGTGTATACGTTGTAAAATCTGAAATTGATAATGTGACTATTTTTGGTATGATGAATGTCGGGACCAACCCAACAGTTACCGACAGCACCAATCAACACATAGAAATTCATTTTTTTGATTTTGATGCCGATTTATACGGGAAATCTTTAAAAATCGATATGCTTCACCGTCTTAGAGACGAGAAAAAATTCGAATCTATCGATAACCTGAAAAAACAATTACAACAAGACGAAGAAGAATCACGACGCTTTATTAGTGAGACAAATGGTGAATAAATTTCTTTTTAAACATATAGACAATTCGGCTTTAATTGTCTTTAGAATTATTTTCGGACTCTTATGTTTTTTAGAAACTGTAGGTGCTATTTTTACCGGTTGGATTAAGCGCACCCTTATAGATCCTGACTTTACATTTTCATTTATTGGCTTTGAGTGGATACAACCGCTTCCTGGAAATGGCATGTATTTTTATTATGCTGTTATGGGAATTTTAGGGCTTTGTATTATGGTAGGATATAAATACCGTTTTAGTGCAATTTCGTTTACTATACTCTGGGCAGGCTGTTATTTAATGCAAAAAGCATCTTATAACAACCATTATTACTTATTAGTTTTACTAAGTGGCTTAATGGCCATACAGCCGGCAAACACCTATTTTTCTATAGATGCGAGGCTAAAACCTGAAATTGAAAGAATTTCCATGCCGCGTTGGTGTAGCATAGTATTTATTTTACAAATGTTTATTGTATACACCTACGGTTCTCTAAACAAGATTTATCCAGACTGGTTAGACACCACAGTAATGGCAGTGTTAATGAGAAGTAAAGCCAATTATATTCTTGTGGGAGATCTTTTGCAAAACCACATAATGCATTACTTCCTAGCCTATGGTGGCATTTTATACGACGGTTTAATTATTCCTTTATTTTTATATAAACCGACCCGAAAATTTGCGTTTTTTGCTTCAATTTTCTTTCACTTATTCAATTCGTTTATATTTCAAGTTGGTATTTTTCCGTATTTATCCTTAGCGTTTGCGTTATTCTTTTTTGAACCTAAGATTATCCATAAGCTCTTTTTTAAAAACAAAAAACCATTTTATAATGCAGGCGAAATCATTGTTCCAAAACACAAAAACCTGGCATTAGGTGCAATGTCTATATACTTTATTATACAAATTATATTGCCTATTCGTCATCACTTTATACAAGACAATGTACTTTGGACCGAAGAAGGCCATCGCTTGTCGTGGCGTATGATGTTGCGCTCTAAAAGCGGGCATGCTACATACACCATTAAAAACCACACGCAAAACACCACCGAGCGTGTAAATCTAAAAGAATATTTATCGCCTAAACAAGTCCGATTGGCCTCTAATAAACCGGATATTATGTGGCAATTTTCGCAACGTTTAAAATCGATTTATGCCGCGAAAGGAGATTCTATTTCGGTGTACGTTAAATCGTATGTTAGTGTTAATGGAAAACCTTCAAAAACATATACAAATCCAGAAGTAGACTTAGCCAATGTAAAATGGTCTGCTTTGAAACATAGCGATTGGATTTTACCATCAAAATAGGTTTATATTTTATTCCATTCGACCTAAAATCTTATTACTTTTGCTGTTAATTAAATTTTCACCTTGCGTTAAGGATTGCAGCGGCATCCTTTTTTACGTGTTTTGTTTTCTCTTTAATTACGTGGACTATCTCCTTCGTAAAACTATAACCTGAAAACTGTATTAAACCGGTAAAAAAGATATAGCGAAAAGCCTGGTCTTGTTAACAAAACAAGAAACGCCCAAATTAAAAACTAAGATGTTACAAATTCCTTTTATAAGAGACAATAAAGACCGCATTATTGCAAATCTAGCAAAGCGTAATATTGATGCTACAGAGATGATTTCTGAAGTACTTACCCTTGATGAAACTCGTAGAAGCACGCAAGCACAATTAGACAACACATTAGCTGAAGCCAATACATTATCGAAAGAAATTGGTATGTTGTTTAAAAGTGGAGAAACTCAAAAAGCTACCATCTTAAAAGGAAAAAGTGCAAACTTAAAAGAACTTTCTAAAGAATTAACAGAGACTTTAAACGAGGTTTCCGAAGCGTTAAGTCAGTTGTTATATAAAATCCCTAATGTTCCTAACGATTCTGTTCCTGCGGGAAGTACAGAAGACGATAATGAGGAGATTTTTAGAGCTGGAGACATCCCTACCTTATACGATGGTGCAATGCCTCACTGGGAATTAGCGAAAAAATACGACATTATAGATTTTGAATTAGGTAATAAAATTGCAGGTGCTGGTTTCCCCGTTTACAAAGGGAAAGGTGCCCGCTTACAACGTGCCTTAATCGCATACTTTTTAGATAAAAACACGGCTGCTGGTTATACAGAATATCAGTTACCGCATTTAGTAAACGAAGCTTCTGGTTTTGGAACTGGACAATTACCAGATAAAGAAGGACAGATGTACCACGTTACCGCAGATAATTTATATTTAATCCCTACAGCGGAAGTGCCAGGAACTAACATTTTTAGAGATGTGGTTTTAAACGAAAGCGATTTACCAATCGGGATTACGGGTTACACGCCATGTTTTAGACGTGAAGCAGGAAGTTACGGTGCGCACGTTAGAGGTTTAAACCGTTTACACCAATTTGATAAAGTTGAAATTTTACGCGTCGAGCATCCAGACAATTCTTACAAGGCTTTAGATGGTATGGTAGCGCACGTAAAAACCATACTTGAAGACTTAAAATTACCATACAGAATATTAAGATTATGCGGTGGCGATTTAGGATTTACATCGGCTTTAACATTCGATTTCGAGGTTTTCTCTACGGCTCAAGACCGATGGTTAGAAATTTCTTCTGTCTCTAATTTTGAAACCTTTCAGGCTAACCGTTTAAAATTACGTTTTAAAAATAAAGATGGGAAGAACGAATTGGCTCACACCCTAAATGGTAGCTCTTTAGCATTACCAAGAGTGCTTGCAGGAATTTTAGAGAACTACCAAACCGAAGATGGCATAGTAATTCCAGACGTTTTAGTACCTTATACAGGGTTCTCTATTATAGACTAAATGTATTTTGTAATGGTTTTCTTATAACTTAAATACTGTAAAACAGTACTGCGAGTGAACAAGCACATTTAACCGAAACCGTTTAACGAAAAACAACTTTTAAATTTTGAAATTTAACACTTTATCAAGAAATTTGTATCTCCCACTAATAGTAAATTTCTTGATAAAGTGTAAATAATATAGTTTACTGTATTCGCATATCAATTTCGAAATTTAAACGTAAAAGAGACTATTTGGTTGTACTTACTCACAGCTACATATATTTAACATATAACAATATCCGACAAAGTAATTGAATCACACTTGGGTAAACAGGAGGGTTAATAGCACTTTTATTTTTGTTGGTTAAAATGCCTGATTCTTCGGGCATTTTTTATATCCCTATTTTTCATTAGTAAATTCCACTTCCTTATATTTACAAGAATCTAAAAAAAACTATGAGATTAATACTTGTTTGTTGCATGCTCTTAAGCTTTTGCGCGTTTTCGCAACAGGATATTGTTGCCAAACAGTATTTTAAGAATGGTGATTTTGAAAAAGCACTTATTTCCTACAAAAAACTGCACGAGAATAGTCCGACCAATATAAATTACATCAAGGCTCTTGCAGATACCCACATACAACTTAAGCAATATAACGAAGCAGAACAGCTTTTAAAACAAGCTATAGATAGAATGAAATTCCCTTCGTTTTATGTAGAATTAGGGTATAATTTTCAACTACAAGACCGAGAGGAAGAAGCCCAGGAAAATTATGAAAAAGCCATTCAGAGTTTAGACGAAAATCCAAGTTACGTATACTCTATAGCAAGACAATTCCAAGAGCACTCACTGTTAGATCTGGCCATACGTTCTTATGAAAAAGCAATGACTTTAAATGAAGAATTTGATTTTAGTATGCAACTCTCTCAAATTTATGGAGAGCAAGGAAACATTGAAAAAATGTTTGTGAATTATATAGATTTCGTAGAAAAGAATCCGATTTACATCGACGAGATAAAACGCATTTTTAGTGACTTTCTAAACGAAAATCCAGATAATGAAAACAACGTTATACTTAGAAAAACCATACTGCGAAAAATTCAACAAAACCCAGAGTTAATATGGAACGAATTACTCAGCTGGTTGTTTAGTCAGCAGAAAGAATTCAACAAAGCATTTGCACAGGAAAAAGCAATTTACAATAGGCTTCCTGAGAGCCTAAATCGCATGTCTCAATTAGCCTCGATAGCAACTAGCGAAAAAGATTTTGAAACCGCGACACGTATTTACGACTACATTATTGAAACCTCTCAGGATACAGACACTAAACTAAACGCTCACTATCACTTACTTCAGTTTAAAACAGACTTAGCTACAGAACAAGAGTATAAAGCTATTCAATCCGATTATATAAAATTATTCGAAACATACGGCTCGCAGTCACAAACCTTAAAACTTCAAATTGCTTATGGTCATTTTCTAGCGTTCTATTTACACGAAATCGATCAAGCAGAAACTGTTTTAAAACAATCTTTAAACCAGAACATAAGCAACACCCAAATTGCAGAGGTGAAATTAGAATTGGCAGACATTTTGGTCTTGCAAGAAAAATTTAACGAGGCTTTAATTTATTATACACAAATCCAACGAAGTTTAAAAAACAGCACCATTTCTCAAGAAGCAAGGTTTAGAGTTGCAAAAACCAGCTATTATAAAGGCGATTTTAAATGGGCAGAATCCCAATTGAATATTTTAAAACAATCTACTACCCAATTAATTGCAAACGACGCCCTAGAATTAAAACTTCTAATATCCGATAACAAATACGAAGACTCCACTCAAACAGCATTAAAACTCTATGCAAAAGCCGATTTATTAGCCTACCAAAACAAACCAAAGGAAGCCATTGTGGTTTTAGATACCATACTAAAAAACCATAATAGCGAACCCATTGCCGAGCAAGCGCTATATAAGCAAGCACAATTATTCGAGTCTCAAAAAGCATACAATCAAGCAGAAAACAATTATGAACTTTTAATTGCAAATCATGCCAATGGTTTACTGTCAGACGATGCTTATTTTGCTTTAGCCGAATTATACAATCACCAATTAAATCGGCCTGAAAAAGCCAAACCACTTTACGAGTATATTATATTTAACTTTGCCGATAGTATCTATTTTGTGGAAGCACGATCAAAATTTAGAACCTTACGTGGCGATTCCTTAAATCAATAATTATGAGTATAGCTACAACCGAACGTTTACACCTTGAAGAATTAACGCTAAACGACGCGCCGTTTTTATTAGAATTATTAAACACTCCCAATTGGATAAAATATATTGGAGATCGCAATATTAAATCGGTTGCAGATGCCGAACAAGCGCTAACCAATACCTATCTAAAAAGCTACCGAGATCACGGTTTTGGCTTTTTTAAAGTGCTGTTAAAATCAGACAACTCTAAAGCCATAGGCTGTTGCGGATTAATAAAACGACCAGAATTAGAGGGTGTAGATATTGGTTTTGCATTTTTACCGGAATATGAGCGTAAAGGTTACGGTTTCGAATCTGCTACTGCGGTATTAGAAATCGCCAAAGAAAAATTTAAACTAGATGAAGTTTTAGCCATTGTATTACCAACAAATCCAAATTCGATAAAACTCCTTGAGAAATTAGGCATGACCTATAGGAAAACGGTATCTCCTTTCGAAACCAAAGAAGCATTGTTGTTATACTCCAAAACGTTCGACTAAAGTAAATAAAGACGTAATACCTGAATTTTTCACTTTAGCGATATTACACTTTCTAATAGCGATTGGATTAAAATCCTTGAAAAATTAAACCTAACTTACCAAAAAACAGTATTTCATTTTGTAGCTGACAAAGAGATGCTGTTATTTGCAAAAAAATTAATTACATGTATATTTATAATGTAACCTCTAATGTTAGCGATGCAGTGCACGACACTTGGATCACCTGGATGAAACAAGAACATATTCCTCAGGTTTTATCTGTTGGCACCTTTTACGAAGCTAAACTTACACGCGTCCTTATTGAAGAAGAAATGGGAGGTAAAACCTATTCTGTACAATATCGCGCAAAATCACGCGAAGATTTAGACAGATATTACGATAAATTTGCAGATTTACTTCGCACAGAAGCCTTAAAAAAATTCGGTGAAAATGTCTTAGCTTTTAGAACAGAACTAGAAGTTGTAGACGTTTACAGCGTAACAAAACAGTAATATACATGACGGTAAAAGCAAAAAAACATTTAGGTCAACATTTCCTTAACGACGAATCTATTGCTAAAAAAATAGCAAACACCTTATCTTTCGAAGGGTATAAAAATGTCCTGGAAATTGGTCCTGGAATGGGGGTTTTAACCAAATATTTGCTTGATAAGCCAACAAAAACTTACGTGGTAGAAATCGACTCAGAATCGGTAGATTATTTAAAAGCAAACTACTTAACGTTGGCAGACCGCGTCATCGAAAAAGACTTCTTAAAATACGATATTAACGAGGTGTTTAAAGGCGAATCGTTTGCTGTTATCGGAAATTACCCGTACAATATTTCAACACAAATCGTGTTTAAAACCTTAGAAATGCGGGATCAAATTCCTGAGTTTTCTGGAATGTTTCAAAAAGAAGTAGCACAACGTATTTGCGAAAAAGAAGGCAGTAAAGCTTACGGTATTTTATCGGTGCTTACACAGGCATTTTACCATGCAGAATACCTTTTTACCGTACCACCACATGTATTTAATCCGCCACCAAAAGTAGATTCTGGTGTATTGCGATTAACACGAAAAGATGACTATAGTTTAGATTGTAATGAAGCCATGCTTTTTAAGGTTGTAAAAGCATCTTTTCAGCAACGCAGAAAAACACTTCGTAACAGTTTAAAAACATTCAATCTATCCGATAGTTTAAGAGAAGATAGTATCTTTGGAAAACGTCCGGAACAACTTTCGGTTGCACAATTTATAGCGCTAACTAAACGCATAGAAGACGACTTAAAAACACAAGATTAGTGGAGGAACACGAAGACAATATTCAGTTTAAAATAAGTGATGAACTTATTGAAAATGTGGAACAGTTAATTGAGTCTAAAGATGATGCAAACATCTTAGAACTTTTAAGTGATTACCACCACGCTGATATTGCTGAAATTCTAGAAGAAACAGATATTGATCACGCCACCTATGTGATTAAACTTTTAGATAGTGAAAAAACATCGGAAGTGCTAATGGAATTAGACGAGGATACTCGTGAAAAAATTCTAGATACACTCTCTGCAAAAGAAATCGCCGAAGAAATTGACGAGCTGGATACCGATGATGCGGTAGACATGATTTCTGAATTATCAGACGACCGTCAGCAACTCGTAATCGACCACATTGAAGATCAAGAACACGCACAGCACATTAAAGATCTGTTGCGTTACGACGATAATGTAGCCGGGGGATTAATGGCCAAGGAACTTGTAAAAGTTAACGAAAATTGGACTGTTACCCGATGCGTTAAAGAAATGCGCGCACAAGCCGAAGAAGTTACCCGCGTACACTCCATTTATGTCGTCGATAATAACCAGAAACTTATTGGCCGTCTATCTTTAAAAGATTTACTAATTGCGTCTCCAAGAGCACATATTTCAGACATTTACATTCCTAAAGTAGACTATGTTTACGTTACCGAAGATGTAGAGGAGGTCGCAAATATTATGCAAAAATACGACTTGGAAGCGATTCCTGTAGTCGACAAAAACCATATCCTTTTAGGCCGTATCACCATCGACGATATTGTAGATGTTATTCGTGAAGAAGCCGAAAAAGACTACCAACTTGCTGCAGGTATTACTCGAGATGTAGAGGCCGACGATAGCATTTGGAAACTTACCAAAGCCCGTTTACCATGGTTACTAATTGGTATGTTTGGCGGTTTAGGTGCGGCAAGCATTATAAACAGTTTTAGTGGCGCTATGGGCGATTATATTATACTGTTAAGCTTTGTGCCACTCATTCAAGCAACCGCCGGAAATGTTGGAGTACAATCGTCTGCCATTGTGGTTCAAGGACTTGCAAATAATACTATGGATAGCAGTCTTGTTAGACAATTATTCAAAGAATTCACTCTAGGTTTGGTTAACGGATTAGCTATTGCTCTAATCGCTTTATGCGTTACACATTTCGCTTTTGGCACACCATATACCGTATCTATAACCATAGGTTTAGCCTTAATTGCCGTAATTGTAATGGCGGCACTCATAGGCACATTTATTCCTATTATTTTAGATAAACGCGGCATAGATCCAGCCGTAGCCACAGGACCATTTATTACCACCAGCAACGATGTGTTTGGTATATTAATTTACTTCTTAATCGCTAAAGCCATGCTAGGGTTTTAATTTGGGTGTTCCCCAAAAAGGGCCAGACTTTCGCGACTCGCTTTTTTAGGCAGAACAACTTAAAAATGAAGGTAAACAAATCGCTCAATCCTTAACGCAAAAGTTCGTAAATTTGAAATCTAATTTCCAATACAATGAACATTCTCCATCTCGATAGCAATCACTCGCTTTTAAAGCAACAGTTAACCGATTTAGGCTTTACCAATCACGACGATTTTAGTTCAACAAAATCAGAAGTAGAAGCTAAAATTCATCAATACGATGGTATTATTATAAGAAGTCGTTTTACAATCGACAAACCATTTTTAGATGCCGCAACAAACTTAAAATTTATTGGCCGTGTTGGTGCTGGTTTAGAAAACATAGATTGCGATTATGCCATATCTAAAGGTGTCTATCTTATTTCGGCTCCCGAAGGCAACAGAAATGCAGTTGGCGAACATACTCTAGGCATGCTCCTTTCGTTATTTAACAAACTTAACAAAGCCGATCATGAAGTTCGTGAAGGCAAATGGCTACGCGAAGATAATCGTGGAATAGAATTAGACGGAAAAACAGTTGGGATTATTGGCTATGGAAATATGGGAAATGCGTTTTCTAAAAAATTACGTGGCTTCGATGTAAACGTCTTGTGTTACGATATTAAAGCCGGTGTTGGAAACGAAAATGCTAAACAAGTCGACTTAGAAACGTTTCAAAACCAAGTTGATGTCGTAAGTTTACATGTACCACAAACACCACTTACCCAAAACATGATTGACGCCAAATTTATTAACGGTTTTAAAAAGCCATTTTGGTTTTTTAATACGGCTAGAGGAAAAAGCGTGGTAACAACCGATTTGGTTGCTGCACTACAATCTAAGCAAATTTTAGGTGCCGGCTTAGACGTTTTAGAATACGAAAAAGCCTCCTTCGAGAATTTATTTACTGCAGATCAAATGCCTAAAGCTTTTCAATATTTAATAGAAGCAGAAAATGTATTATTAACACCACATGTTGCAGGATGGACTATAGAGAGTAAAGAAAAATTAGCACAAACCATAGTCGATAAAATAAAACAAAAATTTGTAAAACTTTAATCTCGCAAACAATCCATTTGCAGGAGCGAATCACTCATTACAACATTTATTATAAAACAAAAAAAGCTGAAGATTTAAAACCTTCAGCTTTTCTATTATATTCAGATTTAAAGACATTAATTTCCCGTCTTCGAATCGTCTTTTTTCTTTCCAAATAAGCCGTTAAGTATATTATCGGCCGCTTTTTTAATGTTATCTGTTTGTACAGAATCTTTTACTTTGTCTGCGCCTACACTAGTGGAATCGCTAGATTTATTTCCACCTAAGAAATTATTTAAAGCGTCTTTTACCTTATCTGTTCCTTTGTTTAATAATTCGTTTTTTTGCATTTCAATCAGCTTCTGTGTTAAGGCTGTTGCAGTCGCACTTAAATCTGTAGTCACCGACGGACTACCAATACTTCCTCCAATTTTAGCCATTACAGGAACTGTAATATTCTCTGCTTTCGGGTCGTTTAGTTTGGCTAATAAGTTGGTAGCCTCTTTTCCAAGATATTTAGCAGGCACATCGAAAAGCGCACTATAATTTAGAGACTGATCGAATCCGTGGCTCCCTCCTATTTCTACAGCAATATCCTTAAATTTAAGATCAAAAGGTTTTACCTGCACTTGTCCATCTTTAAAATTCAATGCTGTTTTAAAGTTTTTAGTTTCACCTTCATCAAAATTTAAGAATTCTAAACGATCTACCAATGTTGCCAAAACCTTACTGTCTTTAGTATCGACATCGTTAACAAATAATTCTGCCAATACATTTCCTGAAATGGTACTTAAATTGGGCGTAAAATCGGTAGAAAGATCTCCTTTTATTTCAAAATTAGAATTTAATACACCTTGAAATGCTTGAGCAATAGGCGCTAAAGCTTTTAACAGATCTAAACCTTGAAAAGATTCTGCGATATTAAAACGTTGCATCCCCAATTTCACATCGAAAATAGGTGTTTCAGATTTAGTCGATACGGAACCATTTAATGCGATTTGTCCACCAAATAAATTAGATGTTAAATCTTTTATCGTCACCGTTTCATCGCGAACTATTAAAGTTCCTGCCGCTTCTTTTAAAGTGAGATTATCGTAAATAACCGTATTTGCTTTTGCTACAATAGTGGCATCTAAAAATGCTGGTATTTTTATTTGCTCTTTCCCCACCACAACTTCAGATTTCGGTTGTGTTTTGGTGCTTTCGTTGGTGGTAGCATTTTCAGAAGCATCTTCTTCGACCATAAAATCGTTAACAGCAAATGTATTCGAATTCAGTGTAAAGTTTCCTTTTAACATCTCGTCGTTAAACATAAACCCTAAGAGATTGTCTATAGCTCCTTTTGCAGAAAGATCGGTTTGACCCGTTTTCGCTTCAAAGGTATTCAAGGTCACATTTGTTGTATTAAAAGTTAAGCCTGCTTTCGAAATTTGAATCGGATTTTTTAAATCGTCAGAACTAAACTCAAAATTACTTAAGCCTAAAGACCCCTTATTTTTAGTGTCTTGATATCTGCTTTCCTCTATGGCTTTCATATCGAATGCTGTCGTAATATCTGCATCTAAAATTCCTTTTAAATCTTGCTCGACAGCAAACGGATACGCTTGTGACAGATTTCCTAAATTGATTCGCCCTTTCAGATTAGCATTTACCAACGGATTCCCCATAAGATTTTTAATCGTTGCATTGGCACTAAAAACATCCTGGGCTATTTTAAAAGTTAAGGTATTTATATTAACATACGTATTCTCCAACAGTCCCGTTTCATTTGCAATTTTAGTATCTATAGTAATATTAGATACTGCTTGAGGTAAATCTGGATATTTAAACGACGCGTTATTAGATGAAATTCCAATGTTAAAGGCCGGAATATGCGTCTCGTCTACCGTACCATTAATGCGTCCTTGCACCACAAAATCTCCAGTAGTTTTTACATTTTCTATTTCTTTAGAATAGGCTTGAGGAATTAATGCTAAGAAATTTTTAAAATCGGAAGACGGTGTTTTAAATGAAATATCGACATCTTGACTCGCTTCATTAAGTTTTACAAAACCATCGAAAACCAATTCCAATTGGTTAATAACAGCTTTGTTTTCCAGAAACGTGTAAGTGTTCTGCTCTAAATCTACTCCTAATTTAGCATCCAATTTAATGGGAGTCGCATTAAGATAATTAGTACCTCCCATATCGAAGGAAATCAAACCATTTGTCTTGGTATCTAATTCAGATTTTACAGCAGATAAATCTCCTGTTCCGGAATGATTAAAATCGGTAAGCTGAAAATGCATCTTCCCCTGCTCGTCAAAATATTTGATTTGGGAATTTGTTATGTCGTAGTTTTTAATAGATAAAGAAACCGAACTTGGAGTTGCCGGATCTGTATCGTTAATGCCCTCTGTAGAAGCCGGATCTGCCTTAACAATATCGTAATTAACATTACCATTTTCGTCTATAAGCACATTCACTACAGCTTCATCTATACTAAAAGAATTAATCGTATACGGTTCGCCTTCGCTATTAAATATTTGCATAAAAGGCATACTGATATTTGCATTTTTTGCAGACATCAAAGTTTCACCAGCGAAAGTTCCTGTGTTTATAATACTCATATCGTTAACAGAAACGGACACTTCAGGAAAACTCCGAATTAAACTCACATCTGCATCGGCAAAATCGAATTCTGCATTAATATTTTTATTCACTGTACTCTTTACAATGTCAAGTATTTTACCTTCAAATACAAAAGGAATGGCAATGAGAATAAGAACAATAACCCCTATTGCTATCCCAACTATTTTGAGTGTTTTTTTCATATTTATAATATTTTCTATAAATTTATATAGCAGTGAAATACAGCGCAAAAATGATGCTAATTCTATAGTTCTACCTGCACTTTAATAAAAGTTTAGTGTTTATTTATTTTCCATCTCTAAAAGTCACCAAAACGTACGCTGACTACCTTTAAAAACACACAAAGGAACCTAAATTAACGCATATTTTAGGTCTTTTTCGATGAGATTATTAACGCATAAAAAAGACTACCGTTATCGATAGTCTTTTTTAAAAATTGAATTTTATATGTGCTCTTGTAGATTACTCTGCAGGATCTGCTTGTTCGCTATTACCTGCTCCGGAAAATTTACGTTCTAATTCTTCTTGAAACTCTTCCATAACTGGACGTACCGTACTTTCTGGCAAATCTTCTATTTTTATATACATTAAGCCATCGACTGCATTATTAAATAAAGGATCGACATTAAAAGCCACCAATCTGGCATTTTGCTTGATATACTTTTTAAGTAAAACCGGCAATCTTAAGTTTCCTGGCTCTACTTCATCTATAATTTTATCGAATTTGTTTAAATCGGCTTCGGTTTCATCAAATACAAAATCTTTATCGGCATCTTTAAGCTTAACCTTAAACTCTTTTTTAGGGTGTACATACTGCGCGACATACGGATCGTAATAATGAGATTTCATAAACTCTATCATTAACGATTTTGAAAAATTCGAAAACTGATTACTGATGCTTACACCACCAATTAAATATTTATGCTCAGGAAAACGTAAAGTAGTATGCACAATACCACGCCAAAGCAGAAAAAGAGGCATTGGTTTAAGCTGAAATTCTTTAATAATAAAGGCGCGTCCCATCTCGATAGACTCACTCATCATTTTATGTAATTCCGGCTCAAAGCGAAATAAGTCTTGTAAATAGAACCCGTCTATTCCATATTTTTTAAAAATTTGGGACCCTAGGCCCATTCTATATGCTCCAGCAATCTTTTTTTGATCGTCGTCCCATAAAAACATATGGTGATAGTAACTATCAAACTTATCTAAATCTATAGATTCGTTGGTTCCTTCTCCAATTTCACGAAAAGTAATTTCACGCAAACGCCCAATTTCTCTAAGAATAGTAGGAATATCTCTGGAAGAGGCCAAAAACACTTCGTAGTTCTTACTTTGCAATAACCTGCAATCTAGCTCACGTAATTGCGCCACTTCCTCCTCCATTAAGGTTGCATCTCCAGGAGTTACAATACGCTTTGGGGTTTTAGTCGATTTTAAATTTAAGGTTGAAGATAAGCTGCTTAGTATTTTAGATTTCTCTTCGAATGCATTTGCAAGCATATACGTTTTTCGCCTTAAAAACTCGGAGTATTCTGGCAAGGTCGCATGCTCTTTTTGATCGGCTACCGAAATAGGCCTTCCAATTCTCACCTTAATTACACGCTTTTTCTGTGTTAAGACTTCAGAAGGCAATTTTGCTGTTCTTAACGTACCACTTAACTTAGAAAGTTCATAAAACAACTTACTATTTTTAGCATGAAAATAAATGGGAACTACTGGTACTTCGGCTCGCTTTACTAATTTTAAAGCCGCGGCTTCCCAAGGTTTATCTACCACTAATTTACCTTCGCGATAGGTAGAGACTTCTCCTGCAGGAAATACACCAAGCGGATGACCTGCTTTTAAATGTAACAAGGCACTTTTAAAGGCAGCGACACTAGATTTAGCATCTTTTCTATCTTCAAACGGATTTACAGGCATAATGTATGGCTGTAAAGGTTCTATACGATTCAGTAAAAAATTGGCCATGATTTTATAATCATCGCGCTGTTCTATCATAAGTTTTAATAACAACACGCCATCAATACCGCCTAACGGATGATTAGATACCGTTATAAAGGCGCCACTTTTTGGTAAACGTTTTAGATCTTCTTCTGGAATTTCAAATTTAATCTCGTACTCTTCTAAAATGCGATTTAAAAAATGTATATCTGATAGATGCTTATTTTTAATATAAAAGTCGTTTATTTTAGAAATTTTTAGAACCTTCATTAGGCTCCAGCCCACAAATGTGCCCAGAAAACCAAATTTTTCTAAATTTATAGCACTTGCTACTTCACTGGGTGTTACTATTCCCTTTTCTTCCTGTTTCGCCATGGGCACAAATGTAGTGAATTGTTTATTTAGTTACTATTTGTAACGTATCTTGGGTACGCTGTTGTACCAATATATTTTTATTATTTTCGATTATACCAATGGCTTCATCATTATAATGCCTAACCGTATATAATGAAACGTTAGAAGTATATGTAATCTTATATTTCACTTGAAATTGATCTAAAACGTCTTTTAAATTAGCAAAAGTATCTTCTACACAAACAGAAAAACTAATGGCCGAATTCTGAATAAGATTAACTTTCATTTTAGCGACATGCAGTATATTAAAAATATCACTAATATTCTCTTCAACAATATATGAAAAATCTAAAGATGATATACAGATTAAAATCTGGTTTTTCTTAACAATATAACATGGAACCTCGGGAACAACATCCTGATTCTGACTGATCTCGGTTCCTTTTTCTAGCGGATTTAAAAATGATTTCACATACAATCTAATCTCTTTTTGTTGAAGTGGTTGTAATGTTTTTGGATGAATAACACTAGCACCATAAAACGCTAATTCTATGGCTTCTCTATACGACAATTGGCTTAACAATTGAGCGTTGGGAAAATACCTCGGGTCGGCATTTAATACTCCCGGGACATCTTTCCAAATCGTTACACTTTGGGCATCTAAGGCATATGCAAAAATGGCAGCTGTATAATCACTACCCTCTCGGCCTAGCGTTGTAGTGTTTATAGAGTCGCTCGCTAAAAAACCTTGTGTTACACAAATCGAATTCTGCTTTTTTAAAGGTGAAATTAATTGGCAAGTCGTATCCCAATCTACATTTGCACGTCTAAAATTAGAATCGGTTTTAATATAGTTACGGACGTCTAACCACGTGTTTTCAACTCCAAAATTATTTAAATACGCACTTACAATGGTTGTAGAAAGTAATTCTCCAAAACCTATAAGCTGGTCGTATACAAAATTATAGTTGGTAGACGTATTTGTATTTAAAAAGTGTCTTAAATCTTTAAAAAGAATGTCGACAGCATTAAAAACAGCATGATTTTTATCTAGAAACAAAGCTGAAACAATTGTAGTATGATAGTGCTCTACATAAGTAACAGAGGTCTCTAACTCGGAGGTATCGTGAAGCAAATTATGAACAATTACTTCAAAAGCATTTGTCATTTTTCCCATAGCGGAAACAATAACCACAGTATCTTTTTCTGAAAATTGCTTTACAATTTTAGCGAGATTTATTACGCCCTCGGCATTCTTTACCGAAGCTCCTCCGAATTTAAATATTTTCATTTACAACTTATCGATATAGTTTTTTATCCCCGCTTCATCCAATTGTACAACATCCCAATCGCGTAGCACATTTGCGCCCTTACTTTCGTAAAAAGCAATAGCAGATTCGTTCCAATCTATAACTTCCCAATTAATTCGTTTTGCTCCTTTACTGTGGCCATATTTAACAACCTCGTCCAACAAAGCTGTACCCACTCCTGTGCCTCTATAGGCTTTATTTACAATTAAATCTTCAAGATGAATAATAGGCCCTTTCCAAGTCGAATATCTGTTATACACCAAAGCGATACCTTTTATATCGCCTTCAATTTCTGCAACAAAACACTTAAATAATGGAGACGCACCAAAACCATCGCGTTCTAAGTCAGTTACCGTAACTTCCACTGCTTCTGGTTCTTTTTCATAAATGGCTAATTCATAAATCAACTCCAGTACGGCTGACATATCTTCAATTTTAGCCGCTCTTATTTTAATATTCATAATAATCTTTTGAGAATCCAAATATATGGAAAATCGATGGATTATAATTTTCACTCAAACGTTATAGTTTAACAAAAAGTACGATATTTGTAAAAACAAACGTTACCATTAAATGTCAGGACAAAACAAAACATTAGGTGAATTTATAATCGAAAATCAGACCGCTTTTAAATACACCACAGGAGAGTTAACAAGATTATTAAATTCTATCCGATTAGCAGCTAAAGTTGTAAATCACGAAGTAAACAAAGCTGGATTGGTAGACATAATTGGTGCCGCAGGGGATGTAAACATTCAAGGTGAGGACCAACAAAAATTAGACGTTTACGCTAACGATATCTTCATTCAGACGCTTAAAAAGCGAAATATTGTTTGTGGTATTGCTAGTGAAGAAGAAGATGATTTTATTTCAATTAACAGTCAGGATTCTAACCACCAGAATAAATATGTGGTACTTATAGACCCTTTAGATGGATCTTCTAATATCGATGTTAATGTATCTGTAGGAACTATTTTCTCTGTATACAGACGTATTACTCCTGTTGGATCTCCTGTTACAATTGAAGATTTCTTACAAGAAGGACACCAACAAGTCGCTGCAGGATATATTGTTTACGGAACCTCAACCATGTTAGTATATACTACTGGTGCTGGTGTAAACGGATTTACATTAAACCCTGCCATTGGAACATTTTACTTATCGCATCCAGACATGTCTTTTCCTGAAGATGGAAATATTTACTCATGTAACGAAGGGAATTACATCCATTTCCCACAGGGAATAAAAGATTATATTAAGTATTGCCAAATGGAAGAAGGCGACAGACCATATACGTCTCGATATATTGGGTCTTTAGTTTCAGATTTCCATAGAAACATGATTAAAGGAGGTATTTATTTATATCCAAAAAGTTCTAAAAACTCTAAAGGAAAATTACGTTTATTATACGAATGTAATCCTATGGCCTTTTTAGCAGAACAAGCTAACGGAAAAGCTAGTGATGGTTTTACACGTATTATGGATATTAAACCTACAGAATTACACGAACGTGTTCCTTTTATATGTGGAAGTAAAAACATGGTAGAAAAAGCTGAAGAGTTCGTAAGAAACGCAGCCACAAAATAAATTCAAAACATAAAAAAAGCGATTGTTATAAAACAATCGCTTTTTTTATTTCATGTGGTAAAAAGATTACTTTTTCATCGCCTCGATAAATGTATCTAAATCTGCACCTTCAGAAACCAAAGCTAAAGCCTTCTCGACTATCGCGTTTAATTTTTCTGAAGAAAATCCTAAACCTAAACATATTTTTCTTAGTAGCGTAATTTCACTTTCGCCGTTTATATGATCTAAATTTACCATACGCGCTAAGTCGTATAAACGCTCTAAACGACGTGTATTTTCATGGGGAGGATTAATTGGGTGTGATTTATAATCCAATAAAATCTGCTCGTAATCGTGTTCATTTATCTGTAAACTGCGGGCTAATCGATCTAAAAACGCTTTTTCGTCTTCAGAAATAATACCGTCATCCATAGCTACACGTACAATTGCAGCGAAATGATCTTTATTACGTTCTTTAAACCCGTTATCAAACAATTTTGAATAAGACATATCTATTATTTTTTTTAAGGCGACTAATATAATTAAACTTTAATTGTTAATTAATTTAAATATCAGTAATTTTTACTTCTAAAGTTACTAAAAATTCAATAATTAGTAATTTTTAAATTCATAAATCGTTAACACAATTTATAAGTTCATACCCTTATATTTACACAAAATAAATTGCCTTGAGTAAAAACAACCTCTTGCAAACATTTGCACAAACTTTGCAAACGCAAAATTTGCAACTTGCTATTTCCAAAAGTGAAAGTAAAACGGTTTTAAAAGGTCTTGTGGGATCATCATTTTCTTTGGTCATTGCCGAAGTTTTTAAATATGCCGAAAAACCTTTTCTTCTTATTTTTAATGATAAAGAAGAAGCAGCCTTTTATTTAAACGATTTAGAACAACTTTTAAACACTAAAGATGTTTTATTTTATCCTGGGAGCTACCGCAGACCTTATCAAATTGAAGAAACCGATAATGCCAACGTTTTATTACGTGCCGAAGTTTTAAACCGTATTAACTCGCGAAAAAAACCGGCTATAATAGTAACGTATACAGATGCATTATTTGAAAAAGTCGTTACCAAAAAAGAGCTGGAACGTAACACTTTAAAAATTGCAATAAACGACAATTTATCTATAGATTTTGTAAACGAAATTTTATTTGAATACAAGTTTAAACGTGTCGATTTTGTTACCGAACCCGGCGAGTTTTCTGTCCGTGGAGGGATCGTAGATGTCTTCTCCTTCTCGCACGACGAACCTTATCGAATTGAGTTTTTTGGAGACGAAGTAGATAGCATTAGAACCTTTGATGTAGAGACACAACTATCGACAGAGCAAATCAATAAAATAAGTATTATACCAAATGTAGAAAATAAATTCTTAGACGAAAGTCGAGAAAGTTTTCTAAAATATATGGCTGCTAAGACGGTGATTTTTTCTAAAAACAGTCAGTTATTATTTTCTGGAAGTGATATTCTTTTTGGCAAAGCTGTAGAGGCTTTCGAAAATTTAAACTCCGATTTAAAACACAATGCCCCAAGCGAATTATTTTGTGATGCCGAATTGCTTAAAAAGCAACTTTTAAAATTTACAGTAGTCGAGTTTGGAAGTGGTTATTATTTTACAAAAAGTATAGATACTGGCATTGTATTTAATACCACACCTCAGCCTTCATTTAATAAACAATTCGACCTTTTAATAGACGATTTAAATAGTAATCACAATAAAGGATTTACTAATTATATTGCCTGCGTAAGCGAGCAACAAGCGAAACGCTTTCACGATATATTTAACGACATTGAACAAGGTGTTTCGTATCAAACCATAGTGCTTTCCTTACATCAAGGGTTTGTAGATCATGAAAATAAAGTGTTGTGCTATACCGATCATCAAATCTTTGAGCGTTATCATAAATTTAGTCTTAAAAACGGGTACGCTAAAAAGCAATCCATAACCCTAAAAGAACTTACAAATCTGGAAATTGGCGATTATGTTACACATATCGATCATGGGGTTGGACGTTTTGGTGGTCTGCAAAAAATAGACGTAGAAGGCAAAAAACAAGAAGCTATAAAACTAATTTATGGCGAACGCGATATATTATATTTAAGTATACATGCGCTACACAAAATTACCAAGTTTAATGGTAAAGATGGTAAGCCTCCAAAAATACATAAACTAGGAAGTAACGCTTGGAAAGTTTTAAAACAAAAAACAAAATCTAGAGTTAAAGAAGTAGCCTTTAACCTAATTAAATTATACGCTAAACGAAAGCTTGAAAAAGGGTATCAATACAATCCAGATAGCCATTTACAACATGAATTAGAAGCATCTTTTATTTACGAAGACACGCCAGACCAAAGCACGTCGACTGCCGATATTAAAAACGACATGGAAAGCGAGCGCCCAATGGACCGATTGGTTTGTGGAGACGTTGGTTTCGGAAAAACAGAGGTTGCTATTCGCGCTGCCTTTAAAGCAGTAGATAACGGTAAACAAGTGGCCGTTTTGGTGCCTACAACCATTTTAGCCTATCAGCATCATAAAACCTTTAGCGAGCGTTTAAAAGATTTTCCTGTCACGGTCGATTATGTGAACCGATTTAGAACAGCAAAAGAAAAACGAGACACTTTAGAGCGTTTAGAAAAAGGGCATGTCGATATTATTATTGGGACGCATCAGCTTGCCAATAAAAGTGTAGTATTTAAAAATTTAGGGTTATTAATTGTTGATGAAGAACAGAAATTTGGAGTTGCAGTAAAAGAAAAACTAAAGACCTTAAAAGATAATGTAGATGTGCTTACATTAACCGCTACACCTATCCCAAGAACGCTTCAATTTAGCTTAATGGCAGCGCGAGATTTATCGGTAATTACCACGCCTCCGCCAAACCGTTATCCTATAGAAAGTAATGTGATTCGCTTTGAAGAAGAAACCATTCGTGATGCTGTGAGTTACGAAATTCAGAGAGGCGGACAGATTTATTTCATTCATAATCGTATTGAAAACATTAAGGAAGTTGCGGGTTTAATTCAGCGTCTAGTTCCCGATGCCAAAGTAGGTATTGGTCACGGACAAATGGAAGGTAAAAAATTAGAAAATTTAATGTTAGCTTTTATGAATGGTGACTTCGATGTACTAGTCAGTACAACCATTGTAGAAAGCGGATTAGACGTACCAAATGCCAATACTATTTTTATAAACAACGCCAATAATTTTGGACTGAGCGACTTGCACCAAATGCGTGGTCGTGTGGGTAGAAGCAATAAAAAAGCATTCTGTTATTTTATCACGCCAGATTATTCTGCTATGACTGCCGATGCCAGAAAACGTATCACAGCTCTGGAACAATTTACAGAATTGGGAAGCGGATTTAATATCGCGATGAAAGATTTAGAAATTCGTGGTGCTGGAGATTTATTAGGAGGAGAACAAAGTGGCTTTATTAACGATATTGGGTTTGATACGTATCAGAAAATTTTAAATGAAGCGATTGAAGAACTTAAAGAAAACGAGTTTAAAGATTTATATCCAGACCAGGAAGGCAAGCCTAAGGAATACGTTAAAGACATCACTATAGATACCGATTTTGAGTTGCTATTCCCTGACGATTATGTAAATAATATTGCCGAACGTTTAAACCTATACACACAACTAAATCAGTTAAAAACCGAAGACGAATTGAAAATTTTCGAAAGCCAGTTGGTCGATCGTTTTGGAGAGCTCCCAACACAAGTTGTCGATTTACTTAACAGTGTTCGCGTAAAGTGGTTAGCAACAACCATTGGATTAGAAAAACTAGTGATGAAACAAGGCAAAATGGTTGGTTATTTTGTTAGCGATCAGCAAAGCTCATTTTACCAAAGTGCCAATTTTACAAACGTTTTAAAGTTTGTACAATCTAATCCAAGAGCATGCAAAATGAAAGAAAAACAAACGCGTGCCGGCTTACGTTTATTATTAACATTCGATCATATTAAAACCGTAAAACAAGCCTTACTTGCTTTGCAACCTATTTTAAAATAAAATACATGAAAAAATTAATTTTAGCCCTTTTATTATTACCCACATTAGTTCTTGCGCAACATAAAATCTCAGGTACGTTTTCTCCTGCAGCAAGTTTTAAAACTGCTATTTTATACAAATTAGAACCTTCTAACCACGTATACATTAGCAACGCAGATATTGTAAACGGTAATTTTGAATTAGACCTAGACACCACTTTAAAACCCGGCATGTACCGTATAGTTTATGCCTTACCGCAGGATCAATACAGTTTCGATTTTATTTATAATAACGAAGACATTGTGTTTCGATTCCAGCAAGATAGTGGCGTTTCCTTTGTGCTTTCAAAAGAAAACAAGCTTTTAACAACCTACAAAAATGACATGTATACTGTTAAAAGTAAAATCAACACCTTTTATGGTTCGGCGAATCAAAATGAAGACGATTATATGGCCTGTATTTCTGAAATGAAAACTATTCAAAATCAAGCCGAAAGTGCTTCAAAAGGGATGTTAGCTCATGATTTTATTAAAGCTGAAAAACCATATACTCCAACAGCTTTTGAAGACGCTCCAACGTATTTTAATAATTATAAAATGAATTATTTTAATTCTGTTGATTTTAGTAATCCTGTACTTCAAAATTCCAGTTTTTTAATGGATTCCGCTTTAAGCTACGTGTTTATTTTTGTGGATAGACAATATGAAAACAGGTCGTTTAAAAATAATATAGACGATGTTGTACGGGAAACTACGGCGACTAAAAGTATACAAAAATCAATTTTAGAAGTGTTATGGAATCAGTTTAAGGAACGTAAAAACGAAGAAGTTGCGAACTATATCTCTTCAAAATATCTTGAAAAATTATTAGACCCTGTAAAAGACGAGATGTTAATAACCGACATGAAAGCTTTTCGTAATACTGCAATCGGAGCTGTTGCTCCAGACTTCTCTTGGCCGTCTAAACTAGGAAGTAGTAAACTAAGTACGCTTTCAGGAAAAGAATACTACATTGTTACATTTTGGAGCAGTACTTGTTCTCACTGCTTAGAAGAGTTACCTGTTTTAAAAGCCTATATACACGGCAAATCTAACATTCAGGTCCTTGCTATAGGATTAGAAGATGAACGTCCGAATTGGGAAAAAACAATAGCAAATTATCCTGAATTCACTCAGATTTACGGAATAAACAAATGGGAAAACCCAATTCCAATTGCCTATGGTATTTCGGGAACACCTTCGTTTTTTGTATTAGATAAGGACAAAAAAATTATAGCAAAACCAAACGATGTTGAAAAACTAATCACGTTTATGGACGCACTATAATTACGCTACAAAACCTAATTCATTTCATTAAAAAGAAAAGCATCACAATAATTACATTGTGATGCTTTTCTTTTTTTTAATATTCAACAGATATAAAATTATTCGTTTAAAATAAAATCGACTGCCGATAGCGAATGAATTTTTGTTGTATCGAAAGCAGGAACCTCAAGGTCTTCTTGGAAAATCATTAACGGAAACTCTGTGCATCCTAGAATCACTCCTTCGGCACCATCATTTATCATGTTATTTATAACGCTTAGCACATAGGCTTTAGATTCTGGTTTAACTGTTCCGTAAGTAAGTTCCTCAATAATTATTCGGTGCAATTCATCTATCACTTTTTCGTCTTCTGGCACTAGAACTTCTAATCCATTTTCTTCGATTCTTTTGGTGATAAAATCTTCCTCCATGCTATATTTTGTACCAATAAAGCAGACTTTCTTCAAACCTTTTTTCTTAATCGCTTTAGCGGTTGCATCTGCAATATGAATGACAGGAAAGTCTAATTGTTCTTGCACACTATTATATACTTTATGCGGTGTATTGGCGCAAAACATTACAGATTCTGCCCCTGCTTTATTAAGATTTAAAGCGGCATTTGTTAGCATATTGGCAATAGAATCCCATTTATTTTCTGTCTGAAAACGATGCACCTCAGCCTGATTAAGCGTGTAGACTAATAACGGTGGATTTGTATTATTTCCAAAATGATCGTTTACTGTTTGATTAATTGTACTATAATAATCTAAGGTAGAATGCCACGACGTTCCACCGATAAGGCCTAATGTATGCATTGCTGATTGATTCATATCTACTTTATTTTCTAATGGCGTAGTTTCTGTTTTTTGTTCACAACCGCTCAAGATTATAAGCGCTATAAATGCGACCGTATTATGTATGGTATTATGTATATTCATATTAAATAATTAGGCTTTAATTTTAGGCACAGCGGCTCGCCACCCTTGTTTTAATTGTACTGATAATTGCTCTATAAGTTGCTTTTGATCTGATTGCCCTGCAATATTTACAGTTTCATTTGGATCTACAGCATGATCGTATAATTCAGCTGTCGCATACGCTCCTTTTTCCTTAGCTTCATTATCCCAAGCATACCATTCTATATAGTGATATTGCTTAGTTTGCATGGAATAGCCCATATACTCATTCCCATCTTTAGATACACGAGCACGGCGTCTAAATTGCGTAAACACGGCATCCTTCCATGCCAAGTTAGGATTACTAAAAAGAGGCGCTAAACTTGTTCCTTGAAAATAATCTGATTTTTCAACTCCCGAAATATCACATAAGGTTGGGAATATATCTACAAGTTCGGAAAGTGCTTCGATTCGTTTTCCTTCGGTTTGATTGGCTTGTTTTATAATTAAAGGCACATGGGTATCTATGTAAAAATTCGTCATTTTACCCCAACCATTGTGGTCTCCTAATTTCCAACCATGGTCGCCCCAAAGCACAATAATAGTGTTTTCGTACAAGCCTCTTTCTTTTAAGCCTTCAACTAATCGTCCTACACACGCATCAATAAAACTGACACTTGCATAATAGCCTCTTTTTAAAGAATCGGCATATTTTTCTGGTACGGGTTCGTCTTCCGGTCTTCCAATTGTATATGGATTATCATAATTCCGCAATTCGTAATTAGAATTCGCCGACATCACGGGCGCATTTTCAGGTAATTTTGGATTGGGCGCTGGAGACACAGAACCTTTTGGATATAAATCCCAATATTTTTTTGGTGCAACAAAAGGCAAGTGCGGTCTATAAAACCCTAAACCCATAAAAAATGGTTGTTTCTTATCTTTAATTCTATCTATAGTTTCTAATGCCAATGTTGTTTGCATGGCATCGTAAAACAACGAATCCGGCACATCGGCAGCTTCTAAAGCAGGACCACGATTCCAACCGTCTCCATATATTTTTCCTTTTCGCTTAGCTTTAAATAGGTCTCGATCTCTTTTCTGAATTGCTAAAGCCTCTTTGGTATAGTAATATGTTTCTGCATCTCGATTTGCATATGGCGCAGTATTATATGGCGCTGGTTTTAAGTCTGGCTCGTCCCACGAAATGGAATCTGGCATATAATTATGAAAGATTTTACCAATGTTCACCGTATAATATCCCGACTTATTGAAATACTGAGGCATCGTAACAGCATCTGGATTAATCTCTCTAAACTTATCTCCTAAGTGCCATACGCGTGTAGAGTCTGGTCTATACCCAAGCATAGTGCTCGCTCGAGAAGTTGCACAAACTGCAGCTTGACTATGCGTATTTAACATAAGCATAGATGTAGACGCCAAGGCATCGATATGTGG
The DNA here is from genome assembly GCF_056238645.1 of Formosa sp. F44. The sequence goes on along the minus strand of NZ_JBWDLJ010000003.1, from coordinate 29,836 downwards.
TGTTTTCATTTCGGCATTGCCATACGCGCCAAGATCTGGTCTTAAATCGTCTATAGACAAAAATAAGATGTTAGGTTTTTGTTCAGGCTCAGTTTCGGCAATAGAAGTCTCCTTTTTCTGATTGTCACAAGAAGAAAGTAACAACATTGAGGATATTAATAGTAATACAATTTTCATATTATGGGAAGCTTATTTATAAAATATCTAATTGGTTTAACAACATTCACGCGCTGTAATCATTAATAAGAAGTATTAATTTCCTTGTCCTAATAATTCTATCCACTGGCTCGTATACCCTGTATTTCTAACACCATTTGAATGTCCTTTTTTTCCTTCTGGAACGGGAAGACTAAATGGATAAATATGATTTTCAGGAATCTGCATAGCAATATACGATGCTCTAATAACTTTAGCCATAGGCTCTGTAACATGATAAGTGCCATACCACAAATGAGAAGGCGTTTTACTCGCGTTATAATACCAGGTTGCTAATTTATTTTTTGCAGAAAAATCCCAACCGCCAGAAAAATCTATAACTCTAGCCACACGGTGCTCTTTCGCGATAAATGCTGCCATACCACCGCCTTGCGATTGACCAGAGACAGCTATTTGATCCCATTTAAGATTTCCGTCTTCAAGGTAAGAATCCCAATGACCATCTTTATCTATTTCCGACAGGTATTCCAATAATTTTATTAATCTATTTACAATAGCATCATAAGATTTATCTGTAGTAAATTCGAAATTATTTGTACCGTAAATACGATTTATTCTAAAATCTGAAGCACAATCAGGATTAGCTTCCAAGGTTTCTTTTCTACATATTTGAGCGATTGCAGGTCTGTTTATGTACGACAAATTAATTACCGCATAACCTTGTTTCACGGCTGTATTAAACAGGTCTTTTGGTCCTTTTAATGCAACACCACCTGTCCCCGGCATAAACAATAACAATTTGCCCTGTTTTATTGTTGGATTATATACAACTAAATGTGGCGTATTTGATTCTGTAATTCTGGAATCTGTTTTAGAAGGCAGAACTTCTAGAACCTTGTAATCTTCTAGAAAAGTATATTTAGATTGCGCTAAAGAAATATTAAAGCATAGCACCGCGCCAACAAAAATCACAAACTTTTTAAACATCATGTTTTTTTTGACATGAAGATACAATTATATCCCAAATGCACAGTATACACGGGAGTTTTGCACGGCTTTAAAAACGGTCTAACACTTGAAATTATAGCTATAAATCGAGGTATTGAAATCAAAAAACGCGATCAAATTATTGATATATCATTTTTTCGAATTACGAATATAAATTTAGATAATTGTAACCCCTATAATTTCAAATAAAATAAAAATTATTGGACTTAAAAATTTATTAAAAAAAAAGACTTAAGACACCACGTTTTGCGCTTCTCCTTTTAAAAACATTTCAAAATTTCGCACTGCAATTTGCATGCATCGGCGTCTTGCTTCTAGAGGTGCCCAAGCAATATGTGGCGTAATAATACAATTTTTAGCATCTAAAAGTGGATTATCGGATACTATAGGTTCCTCCGAAACCACATCTACTGCGGCTCCTGCGATTCTACCAGAATTCAAAGCTTCGGCTAAATCGTCTTCTACCACTAATCCCCCACGCGATGTATTAATAATAAATGCACTCGACTTCATTTTAGAAATGGTTTCCGAATTAATAAGTCCTGCGGTATCCTTTGTCATTGGACAATGTAAACTGATAAAATCTGAATTTTTCAACATATCATCTAAAGACACAAATTGGCAAGTTTCAGATTCATATTCAGAATATACCGTTCTATTATACACCAAAACATGTAAACCAAATGCTTGTGCTAATGCCGCTGTGGCTTTTCCTATTTGTCCGAAACCAACAATTCCCATGGTTTTTCCATCTAATTCGATAAGCGGACTATTCCAAAAACTAAAATCTAAAGATTTTTCCCATTGACCGGATTGCACTGCTCGATTATGGTCGCCAACATGGTGGCAAAGTTCTAACAACAACGCCATGGTAAACTGGGCTACCGAAGCCGTACTGTAAGCAGGCACATTAGTAACCACTACGTCTTGGCTTTGAGCGGCCTCCACATCTATAATATTAAACCCAGTTGCGGTTACACCAATATATTTTAAATGCGGTAATTGTTTAAGCACGTCTTTATCTAAAGGTATTTTATTGGTAATAACCGCCTCGGCATCTCCAATAGCCTTCACTATAGATTCTGTATCTTCATCTGTACGATCGTGAATCGTAACCGTTGCCAAATCTTTTAAAGCATCCCAACTTAAATCTCCCGGATTCAAAGTATATCCATCTAATACAACAATATTCATAAGTCTAAATAATTTTAATGAAGGTAACAATTTAGCGAATTCTATTAAAATTTATTAGCGTTTAATGTTTTCAAAAATGATAAAAAGCATCTTCTAAATGCTCCAATTCTAAGCCCTTTTTAGAACTGACAATGGCGATAATATCAAATCGCACTTCTACATCTAAGTTATTAGAAGTCACGTAAGCGTCTACCGCAGTAACCAAACGCTGAATCTGTTTGGGTTTTACAAAATCTTGAGGATTCCCAAAATCGGTACTAGAACGGGTTTTCACTTCAACAACGGCCAACACATCTTCTTTCTTCGCTAAAATATCGACCTCTGCTCTTTGATACCGATAATTACGTTCTAAAATCTGATAGCCATTCTTCAACAAAAAATGCACAGCCTCTTCTTCTCCTAATTTCCCTAACTTATTGTGATCTGCCATAATCTTCTAAAACAAAACGAATTACAAGTTAATGATTAATCCATTTAAAAAAAATTCCTGTTTCGTCTTTTAGGTATGTTAACCTCAACTCCTTTTTCCTTATAACACAGTATCTGCTCTCACATTTTATAACAATTTTAATAAACGAAACACCCCCAAATCAGTATCTTTGGAAGAGTTAACTATCACAATAATGAAAAAATTAATCTTAATCTTAACAGTCTTGATTGCAAGTAATATATCAAACGCCCAACAAGTCATGAACCCTGAATTGCTTTGGAGCGTAAAACGTATTGGCGTAATGGGTATATCTGAAGATGAATCTCAGATATTTTACAGTATTAAAATTCCGAATATCGAAAATAATGATTTCGACACCACCTATTTTAAAATGCCTATTGATGGTGGCACTGCAATACAAATTGAAAAGGAAGATGTAGCTGTTGCAGACAAAAACATATCGCCGGATGGCGCTTTAAAAGTGTTTCATAAATCGGTTCATTTAACAGATGTAAAAGCAACCGACATTTATAAACATTTAGATAAAGCAAATGCGTATGTCTTTACAGAACTTGATAATCGCCACTGGGATACATGGAGCGACGGATCTTACGAACATGTGTTTTATAAAAAAGCTAATGCATTAGACGAGACCGCTATAGACATCATGCCTGAAGAACCATACTACGCGCCACAACGTCCGTTTGGTGGTGACGAAGATTACATTTGGTCTCCAGACAGTAAGAGCATTTATTATGTAAGCAAAAAACTTAAAGGAAAAGCTTACGCTACAAGTACCAATACAGATATTTACAAATACGATATTAAGAGTAAAACAACTTCAAACATTACCGAAGGAAATACAGGTTACGATACCAATCCTGCATTTGCAAAAACAGGAGCCTTAGGTTGGTTACAAATGAAAACTGATGGTTACGAAAGTGATAAGAATGATATTGTTGTTCTTAAAAACGGTATTAAACAAAACTTAACGCAACAGTGGGATGGTACTGTAAACAGTTTTAAATGGAGTAAAGATGGCTCGAAAATCTATTTCACCGCCGCTGTAGCTGGAACGATTCAATTATTTTCGGTGAACTATCCTGGTAAAAAACGAATTGCTCCGGTAGTAAAACAACTATCTGAAGGACAATTTGATGTTCAGAGTATTGTTGCCGAATTAGACGACACACTTATTGTTACACGTGGCGATATGAATCACGCGAGTGAAATTTTCTCTTTCCGTTTAAAAGATGCTTCTTTTAAACAACTATCTGCTGTAAACAACGACTTCTACAGCAAATTAGATTTACCTAAAGTTGAAAAACGTTATGTAACAACTACCGATAATAAACAAATGTTAGTGTGGGTTATTTTACCTCCAAACTTCGATGCAACTAAAAAATATCCGACCTTATTATATGCTCAAGGTGGACCACAATCTGCTTTATCTCAATTTTACTCTTACCGTTGGAATTTTCAATTAATGGCCTCTCAAGGCTATATTATTGTAGCACCAAACCGAAGAGGAATGCCTGGTTATGGAGTAGAATGGAATGAAGCCATTAGTAAAGATTGGGGCGGACAAGTCATGGATGATTATCTTTCTGCCATAGACGATGTGGCAAAAGAACCATATGTAGACAACGACAGATTAGGTGCCATTGGAGCAAGTTACGGTGGTTATTCTGTATTTTATTTAGCCGGAATACACAACAAACGTTTTAAATCGTTTATTGCTCACGATGGTGTTTTCGACACACGATCTATGGCCGGAACAACAGAAGAATTATTCTTTGTGAATCATGATTTTGGAGGAAACTATTGGGACAAATCGAATACTATAGCTCAAAAAGCATTTAACGAATTTAACCCGATAACCCATGTCGATAAATGGGATACACCTATTTTAATTATCCAAGGTGGTAAAGATTACCGTGTACCTATCGAGCAAGGTTTAGCAGCTTTTCAAGCGGCTCAATTACGGGATATAAAAAGTAAATTATTGTATTTGCCAGATGAAAATCATTGGGTATTACAGCCTCAGAATGCTTTAGTATGGCAACACGAATTTTTTAAATGGTTAAAAGAGACCTTATAAAATGCTTTTACGTTAATACTATCTTGATACTTTTTTTAAATTACATTACAATTTAAAAAAAGTAAGTAAAAGGCATAAAACAAGATAAATTTATGGGTGGTACAGTTCAAATAAAATGTCCTAATTGTGGTTTATTCAACACGAACGCAGATCATTGTTCGAACTGTGGCACCCTTCTTTCTTATAAAAAAAGAAGAGCACTGGCTCATGAAGAACAGAAAAAAGAACGTTTCGAGCGCGAGGAAACCAAAAAGAAAAACTCTCCTTCTTGGATTGAATCTGGTAAAAAGAGTAAAAATCCAATAGTGCGTATTGGCGCTCACATGACGAACTCTATAGTTATAGTTGTTATGGCGATAGGTGCCTTTTTCGCTTGGTTGTTCACCTTCTTGGCGGCATGAGAATTATAAAACATCCTGTGTTTTTAACAAGCTTAGCACTGGCGAGTTTTATTTATTTATCAAGTGTCTTCAACTTACAACTCCCCAACTGGATTACATTTTATGTAAATGATGCCTTATGTATGCCCCTCGTATTATCGTTTTGTCTGATTGGTGTAAGATTAATTAAGAGCGACAAAAACGTATATTTAACAGTATTACCTATTGCATTATTAACACTGCTTTACGCGCTACTTTTCGAATGGTGGTTACCTCAATCAAACCCGAGATATACAGCAGATTGGATTGACGTTATGTTGTATGTTTTAGGAAGTTTTGCGTTTTATTTTTATCAGAAGAAATTGTATTGATTGTTAACTTCTGAAGCATCACAACTAAATTCGTCTTTACAATGTTTTCAGAAACCCTAATCGTGAAAAATTAAAGTTGACTCGCCTTTCTCCACTTTTAAAGTGACTGTAGCACCAAGAATCATGGCGCGATTATCTTTTTCGTGACCTGCAGGCATATTAAAAGCCACAGGAAAATCATACTCAGCAACAATATCTAGAATGATTTCATCGATTGTTCTACCAAAATCTGTGGTGTTTTTTCGTACTCTACTCATATCACCAACCAAAATACCTTTACAATTTTCAAAATATCCAGCTCGTTTTAAACTTTGCAACATACGATCTATATGATAAGCGTATTCTCCGATTTCCTCAATAAAAAGAATCTCTCCAGAAGTATCCAAACTGGTTTCCGAACCTAGCATAGTGTGTAGTAGTGTTAAATTTCCACCGGCAATTGGAGCAGTCACCATTCCAGGTTTGTTATAGCTAGATCCTTTTAAAGTGTACGATAAATTTTTTCCGAAAATGGCATTTTTAAATGTCGAAATGGTTTCAGGAATATCGGCCAAATTTTGAGGTAGACTCACACACATCATCGCATGCATAGATTCGTACCCTAAATTATGAATTTGATTATGAATGGCTGTAATGTCCGAGTATCCAATTACCCATTTAGGTTGCAACTTAAACTTAGAGTAATCTAATAAATCTATCATTCTCACTGTTCCGTATCCACCTCGAGCACACCAAATTGCTTTTATTTTAGGATCGTCTAAAGCCTTCTGAAAATCGGAAGCCCGTTGTTTATCTGTTCCTGCAAAATGTCCGTTTTGAGCAAAAACATGCTCACCAACTACAGCATGAAGTCCCCAGCTTTCTATTAAATCTTTAGCTCTGTTAACCTCATCATATCTATTTTTTAATACGCCAGAGGGCGCTAAAATAGCAACAGTATCTCCCGCTTTTAAAAATGGCGGTTGGATATATGTTTTTTGTTGGTTAACGAAAGACTGGTCTACAGAGTATTGTGCCATTATGGTACTAATATTTAAACTAAAAAAAATAAAAAATAGGGCTAATAATATTCGATTAGAGGACATAAAATGTGCTTTTTGTAAAAGTACATTTTTTTTCTAAATGGTTAATGAATTGCGTACTTTTGTGCCTTTAAAACAGAAACGAGACATGTCTAAAAGATATACCATTACAGCAGCGTTACCATACACCAACGGTCCTATACACATTGGACATTTAGCCGGTGTTTACGTGCCTGCCGATATTTATGCCCGATATTTACGCCTTACAGGAAACGATGTTCTATTTATTTGCGGAAGCGACGAACACGGTGTTCCAATTACTATTAAAGCGAAAAAAGAAGGTGTAACACCTCAAGATATTGTAGATAAATATCACGCGATTATAAAAACATCGTTTGAAGATTTTGGTGTCTCTTTCGATAATTACTCTAGAACCTCAGCTAAAATTCATCACGATACCGCATCTGAGTTTTTCACAACTTTATATGACAAAGGTGAATTTACCGAAGAAACTACCGAGCAGTTATACGACGAAGAAGCGAATCAGTTTTTAGCCGATCGTTTTGTAGTGGGGACTTGCCCGAAATGTAACTACGAAGAAGCTTATGGCGATCAGTGTGAAAAGTGCGGTAGTAGTTTAAATGCGACAGATTTAATTAATCCGAAATCTGCTATTACAGGAAATGTACCGACTTTAAAACAAACGAAACACTGGTTTTTACCTTTAGATAAGCACGAAGAGTTCTTAAAAGAATGGATTTTAAAAGGTCATAAAAAGGATTGGAAACCTAATGTTTACGGCCAAGTAAAATCTTGGATCGACGATGGTTTACGTCCGCGTGCCGTGACTCGTGATTTAGATTGGGGAATTCCTGTCCCTGTAGAAGGTGCCGAAGGAAAAGTACTTTACGTTTGGTTTGATGCGCCAATTGGATACATCTCGTCTACTAAAGAATGGGCGGCTCGCGAAGGAAAAGATTGGGAACCGTATTGGAAAGACAAAGACACCACTCTAGTACATTTTATTGGTAAGGATAATATTGTATTTCACTGTATAATTTTCCCTGCCATGTTAAAAGCAGAAGGGTCTTATATTTTACCTGAAAATGTGCCAGCAAACGAATTTTTAAACTTAGAAGGTAATAAATTATCGACTTCTAAAAACTGGGCCGTTTGGTTACCTGAATATTTAGAAGATTTTCCTGGTCAGCAAGATGTGTTGCGCTATGCCTTAACAGCAAATGCTCCAGAAACTAAAGATAACGACTTTACTTGGAAGGATTTCCAAGCCAGAAACAACAACGAATTGGTTGCTATTTTCGGAAACCTCATTAACCGTGTTGTTGTATTAACAAATAAATATTACAATGGTGTTGTTCCTACTCCAAGTGCGTTTTCTCAAATAGACGAAGAAACATTGGCCGCATTAAAAGCGTATCCAGCTGTAATTTCTAGTTCTATTGAGCGCTACCGTTTCCGTGAAGCAAGTCAGGAATTAATGAATTTAGCTCGACTTGGAAACAAATATTTAGCCGATGAAGAGCCTTGGAAAATGATAAAAGTAGATGAAGCTCGTACACAAACCATTATGTTTGTTGCACTTCAAATTGCTTCAGGACTAGCAACACTTTGCGAACCCTTTTTACCATTTACTTCAGCAAAATTAAAAGGTATTTTAAACCTTTCAGATGAAAATAGTTGGGATAGTATTTCTACTAAAGACGTATTACTTCCTGCAAATCATCAAATTGAAAAAGGAGAATTATTATTTTCAAAAATTGAAGATGATACTATCCAAAAGCAATTAGATAAATTAATAGCTAGTAAGAAAGCAAACGAAGCCGCTAACAAAGTTGTTGAACCTCAAAAGGATACCATTACATTCGACGATTTCTCTAAACTAGATTTACGTGTTGGCACGATTTTAGAAGCAGAGAAAATGCCGAAAGCAAAAAAATTATTGGTATTAAAAGTTGATACCGGAATCGATGTCCGCACAATTGTTTCTGGAATAGCAGAAAGTTTCACTCCAGAAGACGTTGTTGGAAAACGCGTTACTGTCTTGGTAAATTTAGCGCCAAGAGCATTACGTGGCGTAGATAGTGAAGGTATGATTTTAATGACTGAAACTGCCGAAGGAAAACTTGTATTTGTTAACCCTGATGAAAAAGGAGTGACTAACGGATTACAAATTAGTTAGGAATTTCCGGAAAGAAACCATCATCCAAACTAAAATATTATGATAAAGAAAGTATTACCATTTTTAATAATTGCGGTTCTAATTGTAAGCTGTAAAAGCAATAAAGAATCAACAGCGACTAACGGAGATAATAGTATGACGAGTTTAGATTGGAATGGTACTTATGTGGGCACAACACCGTGTGCAGATTGCGAAGGTATTAAAACTGTAATTACTTTAAATACCGATTTAACCTTTACGAAGAAAACGCAGTATTTAGTAAAATCGACAGAGGTCTACACAGAAAACGGATCGTTTTCTTGGAATAAAGCGGGAAGTACGGTAACTCTAAAAGCAGACGGAGCATCTTATAATTATCTTGTTGGAGAGCATACACTTACGCATTTAGATTTAAGCGGTAAGAAAATTACAGGAGATTTAGCCGACAACTATATTTTAAAGCAACAAGGCACAGATACTTTAAAAGATATGCCTTGGAAGTTGGTCGAGCTTAGAGGTAAAGCTATTGAAAACGCATCTAAGCAACCTTATTTAATACTAGCAACAGAAGACAATCGTGTTAGCGGAAACACAAGCTGTAATGGTTTTGGTGGCGAGTACGAACTGTTAGAAGGTAACAGAATTAAATTTTCTAAAATGATGCACACCATGATGGCGTGTCCAAATATGTCTATTGAAAATGAATTTATGCAAGTTTTAGAAGTGGCAGATAATTACACCGTAGTAAATGGCGTTTTAAACTTAAACAAAGGTCGTATGGCGACTATGGCAAAATTTGAAGTTGACTATTTCGTGAACTAGTTTTTTGTCCTAAATCATATAGTAAAAGACCTCTCAATTTTATATTTGAGAGGTCTTTTTATTTCTAGTTATGTCTCTTTTTTTTCTTACGAACATCCTTATATTTACAGTCCTTTTCAAAATCTAAACATGACTATTTTACACTATATAATATCCCAAACTCAGCTTCCAGAATTGGGCGTAAAAAACACTTTAAATTTATTAAATGAAGACTGTACCATTCCGTTTATCTCCAGATATAGAAAGGAATTAACAGGACATTTAGACGAAGTTCAGATTGCAGATATCGTAAAATATAAGGATATTTTTGAAGCCTTAGAAAAGCGAAAAACTACCATATTAAAAGCGCTTGAAGAACAGGCTGTTTTAACACCCGAACTGGAGAAAAAAATTAAATCTACTACCGATTTAATTACGCTTGAAGACTTATATCTACCTTTTAAAAAAAGCAGAAAAACCAAAGCAGAAAAAGCAAGACAACTGGGCTTAGAACCTTTGGCTAAAATTATCATGAGTCAAAATGCGAACGATGTAGAATCTATCGCATTTAAGTATGTAAAAGGCGATGTAATTTCTGCCGAAGATGCTCTGGAAGGGGCTCGTCATATTATTTCAGAATGGATAAACGAACGTACAGATGTTAGAAACAACATCCGTTTTCAATTAGAACGTCATGCCACCATTATAACGAAAGCTGTAAAAACAAAAGCCAAAGACGAAAAAGCTCAAAAATTTAAAGACTATTTCGATTGGACCGAAGCTTTTAGCCGCATTCCGTCGCACCGCTTATTAGCGATTCTTAGAGCAGAAAAAGAAGGATTTATCCGTGTAAAAATTGAAATTGATAACGAACGCGTTTTAGAGAAAATAGAAGATCGCATCATTAAATCTAGAAATGCATGTGCCAATCAGATTTCATTAGCTATTCAAGATGCCTATAAACGTTTATTGTTGCCAGCCTTAACAAACGAAGCGATGCAAGTCGCCAAAGACAAGGCCGACGAAGGTGCCATACAGGTATTTGCAAAAAACTTAAAACAACTACTTTTAGGGTCTCCACTAGGACAAAAACGTGTTTTGGCCATCGACCCTGGATTTAGATCGGGTTGTAAAGTTGTGTGTTTAGACGAGCAAGGCGATTTAAAACATAATGAAAATATTTATCCGCATCAGCCAAAAAATGATAGTACTGGAGCGATAAGAAGAATAAGCACTCTGTTAGAAACCTATAATATAGAGGCTATCGCTATTGGAAACGGTACTGCATCTAGAGAAACAGAAACATTAATTCGTAGTATTCCGTTTAAAAAAGATATTCAGATTTTTGTAGTGAGCGAAGCCGGTGCATCTATCTATTCGGCTTCAAAAATTGCACGAGACGAATTTCCTAATTACGATGTGACTGTTAGAGGCTCTGTATCTATTGGACGACGTTTGCAAGATCCGCTAGCAGAGCTGGTAAAAATTGATGCCAAATCTATTGGTGTCGGACAATATCAGCACGATGTCGACCAAACGAAACTTCAGAAACAATTAGATGTTGTAGTCGAAAATTGTGTGAATGCCGTGGGTGTAAATGTAAACACCGCAAGTACTTCTTTATTAAGTTATGTGTCTGGTATCGGACCAAAATTAGCCGAAAACATAGTGCATTATAGAACCGAAAATGGCGCATTTAAGACGCGAGCATCAATAAAAAAAGTACCGCGTTTAGGCGAAAAAGCCTTCGAACAGGGTGCAGGATTCTTACGCATTAAAGATGCAAAAAATCCGTTAGACGATTCGGCTGTACACCCGGAACGTTACGCTATTGTCCAAAGAATGGCGAAAGATTCTGGTAAAAGTATTTCAGAATTAATTGGTAATTCGGCTGTGCTTCAAAATATAAATCTTAAATCGTATTGTTCAGATACTGTTGGATTACCAACACTTCAAGACATTATAAAAGAACTTGAAAAACCTGGATTAGACATTAGACAACAAGCTAAAGCCTTCGCTTTTAATCAAGATATAAAAACCATTAACGATGTTAGCGAGGGACAGTTATTACCTGGAATAGTTAATAACATTACAAATTTTGGATGTTTCGTAGACATCGGAATTAAAGAAAGCGGACTTATTCACGTGTCTAATTTATCGGATAGTTTTGTGAAAGATGTAACTGAGCATGTGAGTTTACATCAGCAAATTATTGTAAAAGTGCTTGAGGTAGATGTTCAGCGTAAGCGTATTCAATTAAAATTGGAAAAGTAACATGTTAAAAATCGCATACCATCCCATTTATAATCATCCCCTTCCCAAGGGGCATCGGTTTCCCATGGAAAAATATGAATTACTAAAATTACAATTGATTTACGAAGGGACAGCTACAGAAGAGAATTTCTTCGAACCAGAACTTTTACAAAATCATAAGCCAATCTTAGCAGTTCATGATGCAGAATATTTCTACGACTTATTAAACATAACTTTAAATCATCAGGCGGCACTTAAAATTGGTTTTTTATTAAGTGAACGTTTAATAGCCCGTGAAATATGCATTGTATCCGGTACTTTAAAGGCTACTGAATATGCTCTAAAACACGGCATAGCTATGAACATTGCAGGAGGTACTCATCATGCCTACTCTACCCACGGTGAAGGGTTTTGTATGTTAAACGACCAAGCTATAGCCGCTAAGCACTTATTGCACGAACAAATAGCAAAACAGATTCTTATAGTAGATTTAGACGTGCACCAAGGCAATGGTACCGCAGAAATATTTCAAAACGAATCACGTGTATTTACCTTTTCTATGCACGCTAAAAACAATTATCCGTTCGAAAAAGAACAGAGCGATTTGGATATTGAATTAGATGATAACACTAACGACCACGCATATCTAGAAATTCTAAAAACCACATTACCCCAATTAATTACAGAACACCAACCAGATTTTATATTCTACCAATGCGGTGTGGATATTATCGCTTCGGATAAATTAGGCAAATTAGGGCTTCCCATAGCGGGTTGTAAGGCGAGAGATCGCTTTGTTTTAGAAACATGTAAAACACATGCTATTCCTGTTATGTGCAGTATGGGTGGTGGTTATGCACCTGAAATAAAAACGATTATTGAAGCACACTCAAACACTTACAGAATTGCTCAGGAACTTTATTTTTAATTGAATTCCGTATCACATTTTTATTTAAATACTCCTTCTTAATTGGGTTAAACAGCTTCCAAAGTCGCGTATAATAATCTAATTATAGAACAAAATCTTTCCTGCTTTTAAACGGCAAAACATAAGTATATTTTATCACATTTAGAATATTTATAATCAAGTTATTGCGTACTTTTGCCGCCCTCTAATTTTTTATTGATATGACAAAACCTAGAATTGCACTCGTGGTAGGCATTATTTGTATTTCCATCTTCCCTGTCTTGGTACGATTAAGTTTAACTCCAGGGTTAATTTCGGCATTTTATCGCATGTTATTCGCATCTGTTCTTATTTTACCTTATGTATTAATTACTAAGCAAATTAAACTACCTTCAAAAAAAATGCTCGCATTGGCATCGATGTGTGGGGTTGTATTTGGGCTAGATGTTGGTGTTTGGAATATTGCAATTCAAGAATCTTCGGCAACGCAAGCGACACTTTTAACAAACTTATCTCCGGTTTGGGTAGGGATTGGAGCTTTTCTCTTTTTAAAAGACAAACCTTTACGTAATTTTTGGATTGGGACAGTAATCGCCATTATAGGCATGATTACTTTAGTAGGATTTCAGTTTTTCATAAAATTAGATTTCGATCTTGCTTTCTTCTTTGCCATTCTCTCGGGCATGTTGTATGCTGTTTATATGCTAACCAGTAAATTTGTATTAGAAGAAACCGACGTATTAAGTTTTATGACTATAAGTGTGGTTTCATCGGCGATAGCTTTAGGGCTATTAAGTTTTGCGATGGGCGAACCATTTTCAGGGTTTTCGAATACAGGTTGGGGCGTTTTAATCATTCAAGGTTTGGTTTGTCAGCTTCTCGCTTGGTTACTTATAAGTTACGCCACAAAATACATGCGGGCAACGCGAGTTTCTGTAAGCTTATTAGGACAAGCTATTTTAGCATCTATTCTAGCTTGGATTTTTCTGGATGAAACCATTACGCTACAGATGGTTATAGGTGGAATAATTTTACTTTTTGGTATTCGTATTACGTTTTATACCAAACAAATTTCGTTATTTAGAATGCCTAAAAAAGCAAAATCTTAAGGATTTTAATTTAAAATTGAATTGAATTATCTATAACTTTACTAAAAACCAGAAAATATGTTATCAAAAAAAATAGAAGAAGTATTAAATAATCAAATTAGAATTGAAGCTGAATCTTCTCAGATTTATTTAGCTATGGCTTGTTGGGCAGAAGTAAAAGGCTTAGAAGGTATCGCTAACTTTATGTTTAAGCAATCTGATGAAGAGCGTGAACACATGCTTAAATTAATTAAATTTATAAACGAGCGTGGCGGACATGCCTTTATATCGGAGTTAAAAGCGCCGGATGTATCGTTTAAATCGTTTAAAGAAATGTTTGAAATGCTTTTTGAACATGAAATCTTTGTAAGTGAAAGCATCAACGAACTTGTGCATATTTCTTTAGAGCAAAAGGATTACGCGACTCACAATTTCTTACAATGGTATGTTTCTGAGCAAATTGAAGAAGAAGCTATGGCCAGAACAATCTTAGACAAGATTAATTTAATTGGAGATGATAAAGGTGGTCTATACTTATTTGATAGAGATATCAATCAGCTTACCGTAAGTACAGCCTCTACTATGAGTCCTGAGTAAATTTTAACATTTAATCTTATTTAGATTAAGTAAAAATAATTATTTTTGAAGCCTAAACCTCTAGTAACATTTGTTTTGGGCAAGAAAAAGGAACTTAAGTTAAAAAAGAAAGAGCTTAAAAAAGCAAAAGCTATTTTGTTAGATGCCGGTTTTAAGATAGCCGACAAATGCAAAACAAAATGTTGCGATAAATATTTAAAATCTGAAAAGAAACGTTGTAGCAAATGCCCATGTTTCGATTTAATTCAGAAAGTTGCATAAATTAAAAAAGCCTCAAAATTAAAATTTTGAGGCTTTTTTGTTATATCTAAATCAAGCTTTTAAGCCGAATTTCTACTCGCATTAATATTTCCGAATAACGAACGTGTTACTAAATTTTCGTAAATTTTAATTTGTTCTTCGTCTCTTACTTCTGCCTTTTCTAACTCTTGGATTTTTCTTAAAGCAAATTGCTGAATGGTTAATAAAGGTAAAACCATTGATTCTCTAAGATCGATAGATGCTTTACCAGCTGGCTCGTCTTCCATCAACACTTTGTAACCCGTAAGTTTTAACAACAGCTCTTTTGTAATTAAATATTCGTCATGAATAATATTCCAAAATTCACCAAACTCAGGATCTTCTGACATGTATTTGGTTAAATCGAAAAATGATTTAGACAATGACATCATACTATTTTCTATTAATGTTTTAAAGAAACTTGACGAATTGTAAAGTGCTTTTACTTTATCAAATTCACCTGCATCATCATATTTCTTTAATGCAGTCCCGACTCCAAAGAATCCAGGTACATTTTGTTTTAACTGGCTCCAAGATCCAACAAAAGGAATGGCTCTTAAATCTTCGAAAACTAAGGCATTTGACTTTCCACGTTTAGACGGACGACTACCAATATTAGTTTTTGCATAGTATTTTAAGGTACTCATACGTTCTAAATATGGTACAAACATCTTGTGATTTTTAAAATCTACATAAGTTTTAAAACTAATTTCGGCCAAGTCGTTCATCACGACTGTATTATCTGCAGTCATTGCCGCATTGGTATCGTTTAAGCGATTATGAATTCCTGAACTTATTAATTGTTCTAAATTATATTGAGACGAATCTAAAGTTCCGAAATTAGAACTAATGGTTTGTCCTTGTATGGTAAGTTGTACTTCTTTATCTTCAATTGTCGGTCCTAATGATGCATAAAATTGGTGTGTTTTTCCTCCACCACGAGCAGGAGGTCCGCCACGTCCATCAAAGAATAACACGGTAACATCATATTTTCTAGAGATTTCGGTTAAACGCTCTTTAGCTTTAAAAATAGCCCAGTTTGCCATTAAATAACCACCATCTTTTGTCCCATCAGAAAAACCTAACATTATGGTTTGTTTATTACCTCTAGATTTTAAGTGTGCACTATATGCAGGATTTGTATACAACTCTTCCATAACGGTATGTGCATTCTCTAAATCTGTAATGGTCTCAAACAACGGCCCAATATCAACAGTTAATTTGTCATGGAAAGCCACAAGCTTTAACATGGCAAATAATTGCATTACGTTTAATGTGGTTTGGTTGTTACTAATAATATAACGATTCGCAGCTCTTTCTCCGTTATAATCTTGAATATGCTTAATCGCAACCATAGAGTTCAAGGTCTTTAATACATCTTCTCCTTCGAAAATAGACATATCTACAGAGCCGTCGACTTTAGATAAAATAGCTACTTGTTCTTTTTCTGAAAGCTGATTATAATCTTTAGGGAAAATATCACTTCCTGAAGCTATTACAGCCTCTACCATATCTGTAAATACCTGATCGTGCGCACGACTATCTTGTCTGATATCTAAAGAAGCAAAATGGAATCCGAATAATTTAATTTTGTTCATGAAGCTTTTAACTTCGGTCACATAAAGTGATTGATGCTTTTCTGATAAGGTCACAATAATTGCCTCTAACTCAGAATTTAATTGGTCTAAGGTGATAAAAGATTCCCCAGACGTATCAATCATTTGTTTGTATAGTTTCTCTTCGATAAAAGAAATACGTTCTTCCACACCAACAAAGGTTAGTCTACGTTTTAATCGGCGGGCATCGCGATAATAATTTTTCAAGACCGCTTGTTTTAAACGCTCAGACACTTTAAGTGTAATTTCCGGCGTTACAAAAGGGTTTCCATCACGATCTCCTCCTGGCCAGAATCCGATATTTAAAATATCATTATCTATTTCTTTATTATCGAAAATATTTTGCTGGATATAGTCGTATATCGAACCAAATGAATAATAAAACACATTCTCTAGGTACCAAATTAAGCTAATAGCTTCATCGTAAGGCGATGGCTTTTTATGCTTAAAGAACGGTGTTTTCCCTAACTGCGCTAACAAATCGTTTATTAATAACAAATCGTTTTCTTGAATAGCCGACGTTAAATCGGTAATAATTCCTAGTACAGAACCTGGATAAAACTGTGTTGGGTGAGCCGTAAGTACAATTCGTACTTTAAACTCTTCAAGATATTGTCTTAAAAGTTCTGTTTTGTTTTCTGAACTTGCCGTTTCCTTTAAGCTTCTAAGTGTTCCAATCCCGTCCATATTGTTTACAACAGGGAAAGCAGCATCTTCAATAGCGTCAAATAAAACAACTTGTCTTTCTATATATTGAATAAATCTGAATAATAAATTGATTTGACTTTCGTCTGATCGTCTCGCTTGGTATTTTTCAAAAAACGATTCTACAATCATCGAGGGGTTATCTCCATTTTGGAATCCTTTCTCACAAGTTTCATGAAAAAGTGGTAATAAGACACCCGTTTTGGTAATAGAATCAAACGGTAACGTCATGAAAATACTATTGTATATCTGATATTTAGATAATACATTCTGATTAAATCGAGTTAATTTTGGTTGTACTGACATGTTTTAACTTCTTTATTTTTCATAAAAATACTAAAGGTTAGCCAAAAGCCTATCATAGTTATACAAATTTTGTGTAAATTTAAATTAAAGCAATTTATAGGTCTATTTTAATGCATAATATGCTCTATTCTTTATTTTGAATAAAGTCTACTGAAATTTCAATAACTATTGTGGGTTATAAAATGGTGCAATTACACTTAAAAACAGACATAAATAGAGGGCGAATTACTAATTATTAAAATACACTGCGCTTGCAATAATTGCTTTGAAGAAAGAAAAGTAGGATTATATAAACATAGTAATCATGAAAAAAAAATCGTCAAAAATAATATTGGGTATATGCTGGCTCCTTTTTATTATTTGGGAAATATTGGTAATAAATTGGGCCAACGCACAAGATTATGTTTTTAAAAGAATAGATCTCGTTATTATTTTGCCCATACTTATTTTATTTACCATATATATGTTGTTTCAGATTTTTCGTGAGAAACGTAAAAAGAAGAAAAAAAGGAGTATAAAATAAGGGGATGACTCTTTTAAGAATCACCCCCTAGTTTTATCTTCGTTATTTCCCCATCATTAC
The DNA here is from genome assembly GCF_056238645.1 of Formosa sp. F44. Next base: position 11,860 of record NZ_JBWDLJ010000003.1, on the reverse strand, counting down.
GATTTCATTACAAACAATTTCTGTAACAAATCGTTTTTCACCGTCTTTGGTATCGTAGCTTCTAGATGTTAATTTACCATCTATAGCCACTTCCTTTCCTTTAGTTAAATAATTTTCTACCAATTTGGCTGTTGCTCCCCAGGCCACCACATTATGCCATTGGGTATCTGTAACTTTTTCTCCGGCTTTATTTTTATAACTTTCGTTAGTTGCTAGAGAGAATTTCGCTAGCGTGGTCCCGGATTCTAAATTAATAATTTCTGGATTGTTTCCTAAGTTTCCAATCAACTGTACTTTGTTTCTAAGCGTGCTCATAATTATAAATTTTAATGTTAAACAGTTAATACCTGTCTTAGTGTTTTAAGACATTACAAAGATGCGATGACACTTAAATAACAGTCGGTTTATAACTATTTAAACTCACTTACACACGATTGTAGTCGTTTGTAAACGGATAATAATAGTATAATAAGAGCTCCATTTTTTCAAAAAATTATTTGAAATTTTAAACGACTCATTCAATAATTATTTAACTTTATTGCAAAATAAACCAACCATGAAAAACATTCTACTTTTTTTGATTCTACTTCAATTAGCAACGTATACAAGCTATGCGCAAGAACATGAAACAGAACACGATATAGAATTAGGACATGAAGAAGGAGAACATTTTCATCGTCATCAAATTGGAGCAATGATTGGACATGCTCATATTTATCAGGGCAGTCATGCTGAAGGTAAAAAGTGGCTTGTTGTGCCTATGGTTAGTTTAAACTACAATTACTGGATAAATAAAACATGGGGAATTGGACTTCATACAGATTTTATTTTGGAAACTTATGAAGTGCATGAAGAAGGGGAAGATGGAGAAATTGAAATTCTAGAACGTGAATTGCCTATTGCTCCTGCTTTAATGGCTGCTTATAAACCTGGAGAACACTTTACTTTTATGTTAGGGGTTGGAGAAGAATTTGCAAAAGAAGAAGACTTATTCCTAATACGAGGCGAAGTAGAATATAGCTTAGAGCTACCCAATGCCTTCGAGCTTGGTGCTGCTGTAGGTTATGATGTACGTTTTGATGCTTACGACTCTTGGGTGTTAGCTCTAGGCGTATCTAAAATGTTTTAAATTATAAAAATGGATAAATCTTGTTTAGAATGTGGTGAAAAAATAATTGGGCGATCGGACAAAAAGTTTTGCAACGATTACTGCAGAAATGCCTATAATAACCAGATAAACAAGGATTCTAAAAATTTAATTAGAAACACAAACAACAAATTACGTAAGAATTGGCGGATTTTAGAAACTTTAAATCCTGATCAGAAAACGAAAACCACTAAATTAAAGCTACTTAATTTAGGGTTCGATTTTAATTTATTTACAAGTATATATATTACAAAGGCAGGAACCACGTATTACTTTGTATACAATCAAGGGTATTTACCGTTAGAAGGTGACTATTATGCACTAGTAAAACGAGACAGTTAATGATCTATTTATTTCCAATTATGACCTTTTAATGTCAGCGCTGCCTTTAAAATATCTTTCTGACTAATTTGCCCAGCTAATTTGCCGTCTATGACTATAGGAAAACGACGACGTTTAGATTCCAAAAACTTATTTGCGGCATCGAAGATGTTCATATTCCCATCTATAGTTTCGACATCTCTTATCATGCGTGTTTCCACTTTGTGTTGTTCCATAGGCATATTGTAATATCTACTATCACTAATTTGCTTTAAACAATCTCCTTCCGAAATGATTCCTATTAATTCGTAATTATCATTAACTACTGGACCTCCCGAAATCTTATTTGCTATTAATTTGTCAATAACATCTTCAACCATTTCTTCTGGTTTGAACGTAATTAATTCTCGGCTCATATAATCGCAAACTCGAACAGCAACATGCTCTATTTCCAGATTTTGTTTCTTCCTGGCTCCTACAAAACTCTTAATACCCATAATAATAAATCTTTAGATTAATCTTAAACTTACTAAATATTAAGCAATTAACCTAACTTAATTTTAAAGATATAATAGTTTTAACGTTAAATATTAATAAAATAACAAAAACAAACAACAACCGTTTACCTGGTAAATGCTTCTCCAATTCTAAAATATACACCCCAATCGTCTCGTCCAACAGCAGCATCGAAACCAATATTAATATTTGCCTTTGGTATAGCCAAATAACGTATTCCTGCTCCCATTGCAGGCAAAGTATTATCTAGACTTATATCACTCACTGTGTTAATGGCAGTTGCCAAACCAGCAAAAGCAACATAACCCCATTTTTTATTTAAGGCATGTCTATATTCCGTCTGTACATCGTATACCTGATCGGCTCTAAATTTACCGTTAGAATATCCTCTTAAATCGTCTCTCCCCACAACATTCTGTCCGGAAAACGGAACATCTCCAATTGCTATTTGAGCATACCCTCTTAACAACATTGTATTTGTCTCTTGCATGGGATAATACTTGTTGTACTCCATATTTATATTAGAATAATTTGAAGTACTCCCTAAACCAGTAAGAAAATGCATTGTACTTAACTTTGCATTCATTCCTGTTAAGGGCCTCATTTGGTTATCTCGTGTATCGTAAACCGATGCTAAACCAAAACCAAATAAATTATTTTCTTCATCTTTTTTTAAAGCCGTATCGAAATCGGTAAGATTATGAGAGTACAATAAGTGTCCACCTACATATAGTTTCTTATACACTTCGGTTACAAACTCTGCAAACGCAAATTGAAACGAATTATTATACCCAACAAACTCTCCTTCCGGCTGTATTACATTAAAAATATCATCTGGTAAAAACTCAAGAAAATCGCCCCAATCTACATACGTTTGAAAATTAACAGACCCCGTTCCTACTACAAATTTTGCCCGCTGTTTATCTTCATTAAAATAAAAGGTATTCGGTATAATAACCATCCATGTTTTATTAGTACTGTACGTACCAATAATCATAGATTTAGAAATTGGAGAAATCGTGTCTTTTGGGTTTAATTTATAGAAACCAGAACCCATAGCCCCAAACATGGTTCCGAAACTGTTATTATAAGTAATGGTTGGAATAATTACAGTTTTTACTTTCTTTTCTGCCTTAGCTTTTCCCTTTTGTTCAACTATAGAATCTTGAGCGAAAGTTGACAGAGAGCATAAAAATAAAATAACATAAAAATACTTCATATTGTTACAGTTAAGTTTTAGAACAAATTAATCGGTAAACGATTTAATTATAATAGAATCTTCTGTTCTCTTTAAAGGAATAACAGCATTCATTTTATCGTTTGGAATGGTCGCAGAAAGCACGTAATGGGCAACTTTCCAAGACTGACCGTCAAATTTCATAACTCCAGAACCACGACACACACCCATTTGGGTGTTTAACAACTCGTCGAACCAAGCTATATGAGCATCACCCAGAAATATATGTCGTTCTAAAGCAGTAAACGTCCACGCGCTTCCTTTATCAAAATGAGGCTTGCTATATGCTTTAAAAGCCTCAAGTTCCCAATGTTCACTAGCATCCGTTCCCACAAAAACAGCATCGGTTGCCATTAAGTTAAAATAAGAATTAAAATTGGCATCGGCAGCCGCTTTATGCCAAGCATCTAGATTTAGAGCAATGGCTTGCTTGATTTTATCTTGATTCTGAAATGCATCTGATTTTAAATCTTGAGCATTGGTATTTACAACAACAAAAAAGATTAGAAATACTGAAGCAAACACATGTTTTAAGTTTATCATGGCTTTTCTATATTTTGAGAATCCTTCTCGTATTTTTTATTGATTTGTAAATTGAGATTAGAATATGCAATCAGGGTTTCTTTAACGTTTTGTAATTGTTCCTCTTTAGGAATATCTCGTAAACTTAAAACACTCTGTAATTTCAGCATTTTGGTTTCGAGACTTAAAAAACGAGCTTGTATTGAAGGTGTGTTTACCACTTCTGGAATCCCGTTTACCACTTCTTTTAGTAAAGTCTCTATAGATTTAGAAGTCCCTTGAAAATAGGATACATCTCCAGATTTTAATTGAGCCATCACAACTTCCAATTCTTTAAATTTATCCCAAGTTTCAATATCAGATTCCACTTTTCGGTCTAAAACATAATCGGTGTATTTCAATTTTAAAATGTCGTCTTTAAATATAAAAGGAGACACTTCTTCTTCGACCACTTCCTTCTCTTTTTTTTCAGACGAGTTACACGCCCAAAGCCCTAAACATAATAATAGTATAGTAATTTTTTTCATTGGTAATACCGCTATAAAATTTCAATAAGATGAATCATTAAACAAAAATATGGAACACCTAAGTACCATAACTTAATTTAGATGCTAACAAATATATGTTGATGTTCATTAAAATCATCTTTATAATTATTTTTCCTTTATTAAAATACACTTTATTCTTATTTCTGACCTGTTCTAGCTCTTCAATTTCGGGAAATTCTTCACTTATATTACACCTTAGATAAAATATTAGTGTGTCCCCATAAAATTAGATCTAACAAACAAGCACCTCAATATAAATTAAAACTATAGAGATTTTAATTCATTTATCATTAAAAATATAATGCAGAAATACCAAAACTAAACCATAATAATACCTGCGAGACATAACATAAAAAGCATGAATAAAAAAGATCATTAATTTAAATAAAGTAGCTGTATTTATTAATTCATTACCTACTTATATGTTTGTTAAAAAAAATTCAAGACGAAATAAAAAATTCCCAAAAATTCCCAATTAGTTGCCTTTTCGATTAATTAATCTTAATTTTAAATTAAAATGACGAGCTTAATCGTCCTAAAAAATTGAATTTATGAAACATATTATAGCCCTATTTTGTTTAGCCTTAGTATTTACATCTTGTGAAGGAGACCAAGGACCTCCAGGACGCGATGGCGTTGACGGAGATGTTGGAGTAGCTTTTGAAATTGAACGTAACTTTACTTCTGCAAATGGCTTCCAAATTCAGGAAGGATACGGATTTGACATCGTTCCTTCAGACGTTGTTTTAGTGTATATATCTTGGGAAACCTTAAACGGTCAAGAAATCTGGAGACTTGTACCACAAACAGAATATTTAGATGGTGGAGGCATGTTAACTTATAACTATGATTTTACTGACACTGATTATAGAATTTTCTTAACGGCAGATTTCGATCTTAATACATTAGATAGTAGTTATACGCAAAATCAGTTTTTTAGAGTTGTTATTGTCCCAGCAGATTACATTAACGGTATTGACACTAGTAACTTAGACAACGTAATTCAGGCTGCCAACATTGAAGGTTTTAAGAGTCTTGAAACCATGTAATAAAAGATTCAGCATAGTACAATTACAAAATCGGCTTGGATGTATTTCAAGCCGATTTTTGCTTTTAAAATTAATTTAAATCCGAACGGTTACCGTATAATTCTTTAACATACTTATGAAAGTTAAATTTAAAATATTCAAAGAAGTCGCTTTAAATCTAAGCTTTACAAAATCTGCCGAAATTTTAAATTTATCGCAACCTGCAGTTTCTAAAACCATACGAACTCTAGAAGATACTTACAAAAAAACATTTTTTATTCGTTTGGGAAATAATATAGAGCTAACTCCCGATGGACTTGATTTTTTAGAATATGCTGAAAAAATTCTGGCGCTTCATGCCGAATTAGACAACCATTTTTTAACCTTAGACCAAAACGAACAAAAACTAATAAAATTTGGAGCAAGTACGACTTTAGCCGATTTCATTCTCCCTCAAATTCTAGCAAAATCACAAAAAAATACGCCCAATACAACGGTGCAACTTATAAGTGGAAACACCGAACATATTGAACATTTAATAACAAGCTTACAATTAGATTTTGGTATTATTGAAGGAAGTAGCCATAATAAACAATTACAATACGAGAAGTTTATAAAAGATGAAATTGTGTTGGTTACTCATGTTAATAATCCTAAATTTAAAACAGGTGTCTTACAGTTAAGCGATTTAGAAAACTTACCCATGGTCGAACGGGAACATGGTTCTGGAACGCGAGAAATTATCTACAAAAAATTAAGCGAATATGGCATTAAGCAATTAAAATCGCATGTAACTTTACACAGTACTATTGCCATTAAAAATTATTTATACCATTCTAAAAGTTATGCCTTATTGTCTATACATTCGGTTAGCGACGATTTATTAAACAATAAATTAAAAGTAATAGACATACAGGATTTTAATTTTGAACGCTGGTTTTATTTTGTTTCCCGACAAGGGTTTCAATCTAAAACTAAAGACTTTTTCGAGAAACTCATAAAACTTAATCATAACTAAAAGTTATTGCCTATAACTTTTTTCATCTCAAAAAAAGCATAACCTCGATGTATCTTTGCTTCAAATTAGGAAACAATGAAAACGCATCTATCTAAAATCTATTTTTTCGCAGTTATCGCACTTGCGTTAGCTGGGCAAATTTCTAGTCCGATGGCTTTAGGATTGGGATTTGTTTTTACCTTATTTTTCAAACACCCTTTTTTAGAAAAGAGTCAGAAAAGCATTAATTTCTTACTGAAAATTGCAGTTATAGGATTGGGATTTGGAATGGCTCTTGTAGAAACTATACAAACAAGTATTTCTAGTTTTGGACTGACTTTATTTTGTGTGTTCTTAACTGTGAGTTTTGGTCTTCTATTAGCAAAATATTTACACTTAGATAAATCACTGGGTCACCTGATAACATCAGGAACTTCCATTTGTGGAGGTAGTGCCATCGCGGCCATATCACCCATTATTAAGGCAGACACAAAAACCATAACTATGGCACTTGGTGTCGTATTCTTTTTAAATGCTGTAGCCTTAGTAATCTTCCCGTACTTAGGACATTTCTTCGGATTAAATCAGCATCAATTTGGATTGTGGTGTGCAGTTGCAATCCACGATACAAGCTCTGTGGTTGGTGCCGCACTTAGTTATGGTGAAGACGCTTTAAAAATAGCTACTACGGTAAAATTGTCTAGAACCTTATGGATTATTCCAATGTCTATCGTATCTATGTTTTTATTTAAAAATAGTGGTCAGAAAATAAAATTTCCACTTTTTATATTATTGTTTATTGTAGCAATTTTAATACACAGTGCTAATCTACTTCCAGACACCCTAACAACATCTTTTGTTTCAATTTCTAAACATTTACTTGTGGTTACTCTATTTTTAGTGGGAACTACCATGTCGGTTTCAGATTTAAAAACAACAGGATGGAAACCTATGGCGTTCGCTACAACACTGTGGATATTTGTTTCCGCCATATCGCTATGCTACATTTTATACTTCTCTGTTTAGACCAACATCAAGCTATTTTTTTAAAACGAAATAACTTCATTTTATGACCAAAAAACGAAATAAACGTAACACCTACCGCAAAGCGATAATTATAGTAATAAAGCAAACCGTAATAAATCCTATAGATCATTTATGGTCGTTTATTGGTGCTTTTACAGGAATTGCTTTAATAGGTAGCTTACAAACTTTAACCCTAACGTCTTTAGATAATACGTTCTTAATTGGTTCGTTTGGGGCATCAGCTGTACTTATTTATGGTGAAACTAGTAGTCCGTTGGCGCAACCTAGAAACTTAGTTGGCGGACATGTATTAAGTGCAATTATAGGCGTGTGTATCGCGAAATTAATTCCGCATCCGAACTTGAGTTGGTTAGCCTGTGCTCTAGCCGTATCACTTGCCATTGTTATCATGCAAATCACAAAAACAATGCATCCTCCGGGAGGAGCAACTGCCCTTATCGCAGTAATTGGAAGCACTCAAATTAAAAGCTTAGGCTTTCTATATGTTATAAACCCCGTACTTATTGGCGTTGTAATTTTACTTGTTACGGCTTACTTTACAAACAAATTTGCTAGGCATAGGCAATATCCTTTTAACTCGCGCCCAAAATAACTTAATTTAGATTTTTAATTACTCAAACGTATAACTTATAAGTATACAAACCGCCTACACAACACATTTTATAATTTATTTTAGTCAGTTTAAAACCTTAATTAGATATTTTGCGTAAGTATTTGCAAACCGTCTAAAATTAGGGTGCTTTTTTATGTTTAAAAGCGTCTAGATATTGACCACTTTCTAGTATTAACTCCTCTGTAGTTGGAGGACAACCAAATTATGAAACAATGAAACACTATTTATCAGTAGCATTTATATTGCTTACCTGTATAATGTATGCGCAACAAATCTCCGGAAAAATATTTAATACCGAAAATAAGCCAGTAGAAGAAGTTAGTATCTTTAATAAATCCACACAAATACACACGCATTCTTCAACAACAGGATCTTTTTCTTTAAATAAAACTAAAGTAAGCGACACTATTTATATATCTCGCTTGGGATATGAACCTAGGACTATAGTTGTAACTCAGGATAATTTAAACACTCCAATTATTATAACCTTAAACGATGCCAATATTTCTTTGAATCAAGTGAGATTGGTTGCAGAAATAGACGCGTTTAGCAAATTTGTAGATGTAGATGTTCAAGCAAGTCCTGTAAAATCGTCTCAAGAAATTTTAAGAAAAGTTCCAGGATTAATTATTGGTCAGCACGCTGGTGGCGGAAAAGCAGAACAAATATTTTTAAGAGGTTTCGATATCGACCATGGAACGGATGTTAATCTAACTGTAGACGGGTTACCTGTAAACATGGTATCGCACGCTCATGGCCAAGGCTATTCAGATTTGCACTTTGTAATCCCAGAAACTATAGACAATATAAACTTTGGAAAAGGGACTTATTATGCAGATCAAGGAAACTTTACAACGGCAGGATATGTGAGTTTAGGTCTTAAAGAAAGACTGAATAACAATTACATCTCAATAGAAGCAGGTCAATTTAACACCAACCGACTTATGGGAATGTTTAATGTATTGGACACCGATAAGAGTAGCGCCTATATTGCCTCAGAATTGTCTTTAACAGATGGCCCATTCGATTCTCCTCAAAATTTTAGTAGAATAAATGTCATGGGGCGTTATAATTATAAATTAGCAGGAGATCAAAAGTTGAGTTTAACCCTATCGCATTTTCAAAGTAAATGGGATGCATCAGGTCAAATTCCTCAACGTGCTATAGACGATGGTAGTATTGATCGTTTTGGAGCCATAGACGACACAGAAGGTGGAGAAACAAGCAGAACCAACGTGCTGTTAAATCACACAAAAGTTATAGACAACGATAAGTCATTTAAAACATCGGCTTATGTCTCTCAATATAATTTTGAACTCTTCTCTAATTTTACCTTTTACTTAGACGATCCAGTCAATGGAGATCAAATAAGGCAATTCGAGGAACGCCTTACTACCGGTGCAAGTACAGTATATGAACATAGAAATATTGAACTAGGACAAAACACCTTATTTAAATATCAGGCTGGAGTAGGATTTAGATATGATAATGTAGACGATGTTGAATTATCCCATACGCTAAACAGAAAAACGATTCTAGATTATAAAGCACTAGGTGATATTGACGAAGTAAACACGTATGCCTTTCTAAACACAGAATTTAAAACAGGTAAGTGGACGTTTAATCCTTCTGCGAGAATTGATTTTTTTAAATTCCAATATGAAGATAAATTATCTGAAACCTATAGCGATAAGGCTGAAACAAAAATGCGTGTAAGTCCCAAAATGAATACTATTTATTCCGTAAACGATAAAGTACAATTATTTTTAAAGGCAGGTATGGGCTTCCATTCTAACGATACGCGCGTTGTAGTAGCCAACAACGGGAAATCTATTCTTCCTGCAGCCTATGGAGCAGATTTAGGAACACTTATAAAACCAACAGGTAAATTGGCCCTAAATGCAAGTTTATGGTATCTGTTTTTAGAACAGGAATTTGTGTATGTAGGAGACGCCGCCATCGTAGAACCTAGTGGAAAATCACAACGTATAGGAATAGATTTTGGAGCAAGATACCAAGCCTTAGATTGGTTATATATATATGCAGATGTTAACTACGCTCACGGAAGGAGTGTAGACGATCCAGACGGAGAAAATTACATACCACTAGCACCAGATTTAACCTCGGCTGGAGGTCTTTTATTCGATAATTTGGGTCGATTTTCCGGAGGAATAAATTATAGATATATAGACGATAGGCCTGCAAACGAAGATAATTCTATAGTAGCAGAAGGATATTTTGTATCAGATTTTAATGTAAATTATACTTTAAATAATTGGACGTATAGTATAATTATTGAAAATTTATTTAATACCGAATGGAACGAAACTCAATTTGCCACAGAGAGTAGATTATATGACGAAGTTGCACCAGTAGATGAAATTCACTTCACTCCAGGTACACCATTTTATATTCGCGGGAAAATTGCATTTACGTTTTAATTCCATTTACATAGCTATCCTAGGGAGACTATCAGTTTTTGATAGTCTCTTTTTTTTATAAATCTATTTAAATATTAAGGGAACAATACTAGTTGCTAAAATTAAAAGTTTTATTGTATATTTAAAACACTATGTTTCAAACAACTAAATTAAAACGTTTTTATTATGAATTCTTTAAAATTAGATTACGAAGGCTTATCAATTAATTTCAAGGATAACCAGCATCATGATGCCGATATAATGTGGGAACCAACTACCGATGTGGAGGTTGATGGTACACTTTATAAAGCAGGTGAATATATACATGTGATGTCGGTAGAATACGATGCACCCGACAACAATTATTCGCTATTGAACAAATTTTTCTCTACTACACATTTGGAAATGTCTTCTGAAGATTTTGAAGCACTGAAACAAACTATACTATCGCACCAAAACGAATCGACAAAGCTATTTTATAACGATCGCTTAATTAAGGTGAATTAAAGGCACAAAAAAACCTTCAGCTTAATACAATTAACAAGCTGAAGGTTAAAAAAAAATAGTAATCAAAAAATTGTCAATTATTTTAGGTTAATCGATTCCTAAAAAACACACTACAAAGATACATCTAACCCGCTTTACTATATATGACATTTGTTAGCTTATGAAAAATAATCTAAAATTCTTTCCTTAATAGCATAATGGATCGATTTTTTCCAATAGATGAAATTATAAAAAGTACTCCGTAAAAAGTAAATTAAGACAAGTAAAAAACAGAGTGTTTAAATAGGGTTTAATTGCACTAAAACAAAAAAAACATACAAGAATGTTACTTTACAGAATAACGGCGTTTAACGGCTTTATAAGAAGAAAAAAAATAAAAGTAGTAACATAAGCCTGGGAATTATGAAAATAACCAGGGTTTTGTTCTCGACTACGCTCGAACACCATTCAACGAAATGTTTTAATTTTTGATTATCCGAAAAGCATATAAACAAAGAAAATGTTCAACATATTAATATCGAAAAGAAGTTGAAAAATGAGTAAACCGAAAATATAGATCTCGACTACGCTCGAACGCCCTGTAAGGAAATATTTAAATTTCAGGTTTCTCCAAAAGTATATAAACAAAAAAAAACCTCAACAAATAAATGTTGAGGATTTAGTTTTAAAAAAGGCGACGACCTACTCTCCCACAAATGCAGTACCATCGGCGCTAATAGGCTTAACTTCTCTGTTCGGAATGGTAAGAGGTGAGCCCTATCGCAATAATCACCTTAAATTGTTGATCGTTAGATGTAATTATTTACAATCTAATCAACCGCGCAACTGCGCAAATATCTTAACATATTGAAAAAGGACCTTAATAGTCTTTATTTTAAAAATACTTTATAATAATAATTCTTTTTAACTTAATAAAAAAACATGCGCCCCTCATTACTCTTGCAAGTAACTGTCCTC